>NZ_JRPQ01000153.1 GCF_000762405.1 Hoylesella timonensis S9-PR14
TAACTATCAATTTGTTACTTTTTGAAATGTTAAAGGAATTTCGTGGACAGTAGTGCTTTTACATATACTATTTTGTTGACGTGGTTTCGTTGTATTAAGTAGACACAAAAATGAGAAAACTGCGCACCTTTTACATCCTATTAGTGTTCAAGCACCCCCTCTACATTCACGGATTTAATAGCAAGGAACGCAAAAAGAATCATAAAAACACTTCATTGAGCAAAATAACAACTTGTTTTTAGATGGCAATAACCGAAAGATAAACAACTTTTTTGTAACTTTGCAACACAATTCTAAGAAATGGAATAACAACAATCTTTACTTCCTTAAATAAAATATGTAGTCATGCAGAGAAAAAAATCAACAGAGCTAAAAGATTATGTTATATTGACCTTAGCCATGCTCATCGGCAGCATTGGATGGACGGTTTTTCTATTGCCCAATCATATTGGAATTGGAGGGATTGCTGGAATTTCCTCCGTGTTGTTTTGGGGAATGAACATCCCTGTAGAACTAAGTTATTTAGGGTTCAATGCGTTGCTACTTTCTTTTGCACTAAAAATTTTAGGTTGGCGTTTCTGCCTGAAGACCATCTATGCCGCCCTTGTTTTCTCACTATTTGTTTCGCTCATGAGACATCTAACCAATGATCAAGCCATTATTCGTGATGAACCTTTTATGGCTGCGGTGTTAGGCGGAGTTCTCTTAGGTAGTAGCGTTGGGTTGGGACTTTCATGCAATGGTAGCACAGGAGGAACGGATGTCATTGCCGCAATGATTCACAAATATCATGACATCTCCTTAGGCAAAATTATTTTGTGTTGCGACATATCTATTATTACCTCGAGTTACTTGGTATTGCATGACTGGCAGCAAGTATTATATGGATACGTAGTTCTCATCGTTTCCTCCGCTTGTGTAGACAAGGTGGTAAACATGAGTCGACGTTCTGTCCAGTTTTTCATTATTTCAGATAAATACAAAGAGATTGGGCGTGCCATCAATACTCAAGTGCCACGAGGATGTACCACCATCAATGCCAATGGTTTCTATTCAGGACGTGACATTAAAATGCTATTCGTATTAGCCAAACAAACCGAATCGGCGATGATATTCCAAACCATTGACGAAATAGATCCTGCTGCCTTCGTATCTCAAAGTTCGGTCATTGGCGTTTATGGATTAGGATTTGACAAATTTAAAGTCAGTAAGAAATCCACAACATAGCATGGCTCATTATTGACATCGCAAACCATATACGCTAAGTGTTTATAGCTTCCCCTCACTCCCTGTCTTAGGGGGTGGGGTGTTATACCCACAAAACAAATATGTATAGGTTACACCATGCAATACCAACTTTATACATTTTATAGCCAAGGGATTCCGTATTGTAATACAGAACTGTCCGATAAAAGAAAATCTTCTGATTGAGATATCATTCCATTTTGCTCTAAATGTTTTAGATGATTAAATCGGACACTTGGATTTTCCATTTCTTCTCTTCGTTTTTTACTCATGAGCAAAAAGTCTTCATCCTTTTCCAAACCAAGATAGTTCCTCCCCAACAGATTTGCAGCAATACCCGTAGTACCACTACCGCTAAATGGATCGAGGATCCATGAATTAGGCTCAGAGCTCGCCTGAATAATTCTAACCAACACACCCAAAGGCTTCTGTGTAGGATGCTTACCGCACGATTTTTCCCACTTTCCTATAGAAGGTAGTTGCCACACGTCGGTCATCTGTTTATCTCCATTCATTTTTTCATCAAAGCATAATTAAAACAATGGGGTACCTTAGAAGATTTACGAGCCCAAATAATAAACTCTGTTGAGAATGTAAAGTAACGACAAGAGATATTAGGCGGTGGATTTGTTTTCGCCCATGTAATGATATTCAACACCTTGAAGCCCAATTTTAACAGTTGTTGCTGCACACTGAAAATATTATGGTGAGTTCCAGAAATCCAGATGGTAGCATTGTCTTTCATGTGTTCACGAACTGCCGTCAACCAACGTAAATTAAATGCGTCTAACTCTTCAGAAGTAACAGGCTTGTCCCAATCTCCCTTATCTACACACACAACTTTTCCACTTTGGTAGCTAATGCCTCCTCCCGATAAAAAGTAAGGAGGATCTGCAAATATCATGTCGAATTTGAAATCAAGCTCCCTTTGAAGCTTAAAGAGATGTACATATTTGCTTTAATCGTTTTAGCACTTCAAATATATGCTTCTTGGAATATTCACAATATTCTTCATAATGTTTCTCTTCATCTGTCCAATTATAATCGACAATAGTTTGAATGTCTTTTATTTGTTCTTTTGTTAAAACTTGCTTTACCATAATTTCTCTCATAGAAAAACCTGTTTCAATAATCCGTGGATTATTTGTGAGTAACAAATCCATCGCTTCAGAATTGTTCTTGGCTTCAACGAATCCTAATATTTGACAATTATCAACATCTTCATCTTTATCAGGGGGTAACGTTGTTCCTTCTGTTGTATAAAAAATATATTCATTCATAGTTAAATAATTTGCCAATTATTCATATTTACACATTTCAAACCCGTGTGCATAGCAACTACTCTTTCATAATCTATAAATTGCACACGAGACTTTATGTCGTTAAACATAGAAGCATTTATCTTGTCGTAGAACTCTTTTTTGCGGCATATATCTGCAACTATATAGAATTTAGAGAAGAAATCCTGCAACTCATAAAACTTGGATAACGAATTCTTAATGTCTGTCGTATGCTCAACTTCATAAAAATCAGAAGGCATTTCACGTTCGTTGAACCATATTACATCTACAGTCCTTGCCTTTCTCAACAAATAATCATAGGTAAAAGAGGGGATAGTATAGGTATCAGCGACTTCACATAAGTGTTTGTCAAGAAACATTCTATTCTTATCTTGTGCCGGAATATAAGTTTTCTTGTTCCTATATTTTCCAATTTCAACGAGCAAGCCTTGATAATATCCATGACTAAATTGCTCTTCACTATATTTGTCTCCTTCTTTTATATTAAACTTTTTAAGAACTACTTTTCGACAATCTTCCAAAGCCCAAAGCCCCGATTGTATTCTAAAAATAGATTGGCTATTTTGAACTATTCTCCTTACTGAAGCTTCTGGTGTTTTTGTTTTCCATGACGAAAAATCAACAATTTCGTTAAGTCTGCGAAGAGTTGCAAACCCACCTTCTTTTCTTAAAGCTTCTATTACTTGATATTCTTGAGTCCCTTTTTTCATGCAATTTTTGTAGTGTTCTCTATCTGGTTAAGTTTTTCTCATTGTATCGTTGGCGAACAGCCATAAACATCTCACGTTTAGCCGCCATGTTGCGCAAAGAGTAATATTGCCCTTGTATTTCCCGTAAGGCAGGAATCAACTGCTCTACATTGTCACGGACTGTTTTGTAGCAAGTAATCAAGTCTGAATTAATGTCGTTGATTACAGCCCGTTTAATATTTGGATGCTGCCTCAGCATATAAAAAAGCATTGCCCCTCCACCTATAAAAGGTTCTATGTACGTTACATTTTCCCAATTGTCAAAATCAATTGGGAGTTGCTTATCTATTTGGTCTATCAATTCAGTTTTACCTCCAACCCATTTGATAAAAGGTTTTGCCTTTAGGGATTTACTTATCATATACTGTTTTTACAAGCGAGCATCCATTCTACAAAGAGTGATTAAATGCAAGGATAGTAGTCATTATTATTTTGTTTGAAAGAAAATTAAAACCTTCCTATAGAGTGACACATCAAGTCACTCACTATTTTCAAGGAGCTATTGCGTAATACGTCTTATACTCCTTTCGGATTAGTCTTGCCCAACATCTTTCGCTCTTTATTGCGAAAGTACATAAAAAACTCTAATTATCCAAATTTTACATTGCACTATTTGCAGTTTTGAATATACGAACGTGTAAGTTTTAGGAATGGAGAAATAGACAGAAAATACAATGAGATTGAGGTGCCAAAATTAACCCATGGAGATTGGAGCGTTAAGTGCATGGGTTAAGGAGGTTAACTAATGCTTACAATCTTACGAAGGATAAGTGGTTGATTTTCAAACTATTTCAACTCCACGATGTCGCTCCAACGAGTGGTTGGATTTTTGCTCTTAAAAACATGCTGTATCGCATCTGCAAACACTATAGCCTTGCCGTTTTGCTGTTTTTGCTTGTACTGCTGAGCCCCCAGTTTAACAGTTTCCGTACCCATGAGTTTGTTCAGACGATCTACAACTTGATCTAATTTGATGTGCTTTTCCATTTGAGTAGCGTGGAAATCCAAGAAATTAGTTTGTATCGCAGCATCCGACTGAAGTCCCATAACCACAACTCCAGCTTTCTTGTATTGATATCCACTGGCAAAAATGTGTTGCAACCCCTGCGCTGCAGCCTGTACAATGACCTGCGTGGAATTTGAGGGAGTGAGCAACTGTACAGAAGTGGAATTCCAATACTGATCCAAATCTTCACGGAAACGATTGGTGTGCACAAAGACACTCACCACAGAAGCAACAGATTGTTGCTGCCGAAGTTTATACGCACACCGTGCGGCAAAGTTGGCAATGTGGGTACGCACAGCATCATACTCCGCCAACATGCCTGTAAAGCTTCTACTGGTACAAATACTTTTCTTATGCGTCATCTCATCTATTGGCACACAATCCTCTCCCCAAAGCTCCTGCCAAGTGCGCATGCCAACCACCGTAAAAAGTGAACGTATCCACGACTTATCATGCATGGCAAAATCATAAGCCGAACGAATGCCCATGGACTCTAATTTCGTGGCATGACGACGTCCGATGCCCCACACCTCACTAATGGGGTATTGTTGCAGCGCTTTTGTCCGTTTCTCATCTGTATCAATGATACAACAATGCTGATACCCCTCGTATTTCTTCGCATAATGACTTGCCATTTTTGCCAAAGTCTTGGTATGCGCTATCCCAATACTAATAGGCATTCCCGTATATTTTAGTATGCGATGACACAGAGACTCGCCCCACTGTTTCAAATCTGTAAAACTCATATCGGGCAAGACACAGAAACACTCATCGATGGAATATCGAAAACTCTGAGGTGATGCCTCTCGAATGAGCTGCATCACCCGTGCCGTAAGTTCACCATATAACTCGTAATTGCTGGAAAAAACGGCAATCTCATTATCATGATATTGCTCCTTGAGTTGATAATAGGGCATGCCGGCTGGTATTCCCATCCGTTTAGCTTCCTTGCTTCGGGCTACAACGCATCCGTCGTTGTTGCTTAACACAACAACGGGCTTATGTTTGAGGTCAGGGCGGAACACGCGCTCACAACTCACATAACAGCTGTCACAATCACAAATCGCGTAATACATTGAGGTTTTTACAATTCTTGATGACAAAGGTAACAACGCCCCATATTTCAAAATCGTCATCATTGACAACCTTAATGGGCTTAAAATTCTCATTGGCAGGCATCAACTCGATATATCCCTCTTGAGCATGCGCTGTATTCAAGAATTTTAAGGTAAACTCGCCATTCACATAAGCCACGACAATATCTTTATCCTTTGGTTCTTCAGCCCGATCAATCACAGCGATATCACCGTCATAGATGCCCACTCCTATCATGGAGTCGCCCGACACACGCCCATAGAACGTAGCTTCGGGATGTTTTATCAAATCCCGATTAAAGTCAATCCTGTCTTGTAAATAATCTTCTGCCGGACTTGGAAAGCCAGCCTTGATAGCAGGAGCTATCTGCAATGAGAGTTGTTTGGCGAACTCGCCTTTCACTATTTTTATTTTCCCCATTATCAAATAACAGTCAACATACGTTGATGCAAAGATACTAAATTTAGGGTAGAAAACAGAGCAACCCAATAATTAGGTTCAAAATAGAGCGAGATTGTGAAAATCTACCTCGTATAAAAAGTAAAAAAAGGGAGGTGCACCATTGATAGTGATCCACCTCCCTTGTATAGTTTTCTTGGTAGTACATACAGCCTGTGCCGTAATGCTACCTCACCAAATTATTCGGAGAAATCGAGTACATTCTTGCGATTAGCCTCAATGCGCTCATATTCTTCTTTCGAGCCAACGATGAGCTTCTCCCACTGGCGAAGTCCAGTTCCGGCAGGTATTAAGTGTCCGCAGATGACATTCTCTTTCATACCTTCCAGATAATCAACTTTGGCATGGATAGCCGCTTCATTGAGCACCTTTGTCGTTTCCTGGAACGATGCTGCACTCATAAAGCTTTTAGTTTGTAACGCTGCACGTGTGATACCTTGCAGAATCTGAGTTGAAGTTGCTGGAACAGCATCTCGAACTTCCACCAAGCGTAAGTCACGACGCTTCAACGAAGAGTTTTCATCGCGCAGCTTACGAGCAGTCACGATTTGACCCACCTTCAGCACTTCACTATCTCCGGCATTGATTACCACTTTCTTGCCCCAAATGCGATCATTCTCTTCTGCAAAATCAAGCTTATCGACTAACTCTTGCTCCAAGAATGTAGTGTCGCCAGGTTCGTTAATCTGAACCTTACGCATCATCTGACGTACAATAATTTCAAAGTGCTTATCATTGATTTTCACACCCTGCAGACGATAAACGTCTTGTACCTCATTCACAATATACTCTTGTACAGCCGTTGGTCCCTTAATTGCAAGAATGTCATTCGGAGTGATGACACCATCAGACAATGGCGTACCTGCTCGTACCGCATCATGTTCTTGAACCAAAATCTGTTTACTCAAAGAAACAAGATACTTCTTCTGCTCACCCGTCTTAGAGGTGACAATGATTTCGCGGTTTCCACGCTTTACCTTGCCCATGGTAACCTCGCCATCGATTTCAGAAACGACAGCAGGGTTAGAGGGGTTACGAGCCTCGAACAACTCTGTGACACGAGGAAGACCACCAGTAATGTCACCCGCACCTCCAACGGCACGTGGTATCTTCACCATCGTTTGACCTGTCTTAATTTCAGCACCGTCTTCAACTACCACGTGACCACCTACTGGGAAGTTATAGGTACCAAGCACCTCGCCCTTCTTTCCGATAATATCACAAGTAGGAACCAAAGACTTATCCTTAGAATCACTGATAATCTTTTCGGTCAAACCAGTAGTATCGTCCGTCTCAGCGTGATAAGTTTTTCCAGCAACCACGTCATTGAACTTCAACTTACCTTCGTATTCGGAAACGATGACAGCATTGAATGGATCCCATTTTGCAATAAGCGTTCCCTTCTCAACAGTATCACCATGCTTATAATACAACGAACTTCCATAAGGAACGTTCATCGTACTAAGCACAATATCGGTATGAGGATCGATGAAACGAATTTCTGCCAGACGACTAACAACCTTCAAGCATTTAACATCTTTCACTCCATCGTTCTCTACGTAAGGAACAGTACGCAACTCGTCAAACTCAATTTTACAATCATTTTTAGCAACGATAGAAGCATTGGCAGCTGCGTTACCAGCCACACCACCGGCGTGGAAGGTTCGAAGTGTCAACTGTGTACCTGGCTCACCAATAGCCTGTGCAGCAATCACACCAACAGCCTCGCCTTTCTGTACCATGCGTGCCGTTGCCAAGTTTCGACCATAGCATTTCTTACAAACGCCATGCTTACTTTCGCAAGTCAAGACCGAACGTATCTCTACGCTCTCAATAGGTGACTCGTCAATGAGTCGTGCCTTCTCTTCTGTGATCTCTTCACCAGCAGCAACAATAAGTTCGCCCGTTGTTGGATGTATGATATCATGAACGGATACACGACCTAAGATTCGCTCATAGAGTGTTGAGATGATTTCATCACCACTCTTCAAAGCTGTACAGATAAGTCCTCTTAAAGTTCCGCAGTCTTCCTCGTTAATGATGACATCATGAGAAACATCCACCAATCGACGTGTCAAGTATCCAGCATCGGCTGTCTTCATAGCCGTATCAGCCAAACCTTTTCGAGCACCGTGTGAGGAAATAAAATACTCGAGCACTGACATACCTTCCTTAAAGTTGGAGAGAATAGGATTTTCAATAATCTGTTGTCCTTCTGCTCCTGCCTTCTGAGGTTTAGCCATCAAACCACGCATACCCGAGAGCTGCTTAATCTGGTCCTTAGAACCACGAGCTCCCGAATCAAGCATCATATAGACAGCATTAAAACCTTGGTCGTTCTCGGTCATCTCTTTCATGAGAACATCACCCAACTCATTATTCACATGCGTCCAAGCATCAATCACCTGATTGTAACGCTCGGTGTCGGTAATGAATCCCATTTCATAGTTAGCTTTGATTTGGTTGACTTCATCCTGCCCTTTCTTTACTATTCCCACTTTACTTTCAGGAATAATAATATCATCAAGGTTGAAAGACAGACCTGCAACATACGCCATGCGATAACCTAAGTTCTTGATACCATCGAGGAATTCGCATGCGCGAGCCATACCAACGACCTTAATTACATCTGCGATAATGGTACGCAAAGTCTTCTTAGAAATGATGTCGTTGAAGTAGCCCACTTCATCGGGAATAATACCATTCACAATGACACGACCCACAGAGGTTTCTACCACATGGTCTTGCAACTTACCATCCACCAAGTCCTTCACCACTACTTTGACACGTGCATGTAAGTCGCACTTCTTTTCGTTGTAGGCAATAATTGCTTCTTCAGGACCATAGAACGAAAGACCTTCACCCATTGCTCCAGGACGGATTTTAGTAATATAATACAAGCCTAACACCATATCCTGTGACGGAACAGTGATAGGAGCACCGTTGGCTGGGTTGAGGATATTATGACTCTGAAGCATCAGTATTTGAGCCTCGAGAATTGCCTCGTTGCTTAAAGGAAGGTGAACCGCCATTTGGTCACCATCGAAGTCGGCATTAAACGCTGTACAAGCCAATGGATGCAACTGAATAGCTTTACCCTCAATAAGTTTGGGTTGGAATGCTTGGATTCCCAAACGGTGCAAAGTAGGAGCACGGTTCAACAGAACGGGATGTCCTTTCATCACATTCTCTAAAATGTCCCAAATCACAGGCTCACGTCGGTCAACTATCTTCTTGGCACTCTTCACAGTTTTCACGATGCCACGCTCAATGAGTTTGCGAATCACGAATGGTTTATACAGTTCGGCAGCCATCAATTTAGGCAGACCGCACTCGCCCATCTTCAATTCTGGACCAACCACAATTACCGAACGTGCCGAATAGTCTACACGTTTACCAAGAAGGTTTTGGCGGAAGCGTCCTGCTTTACCCTTAAGAGAATCAGACAAAGACTTCAAAGGACGGTTGCTCTCACTCTTCACCGCACTACTCTTGCGAGAATTATCAAACAGAGAGTCGACAGCCTCTTGCAACATACGTTTCTCATTACGTAGAATCACCTCAGGGGCTTTGATTTCCATAAGTCTCTTCAAGCGATTATTACGAATAATGACACGACGATAGAGGTCGTTCAGGTCGGAGGTGGCAAAACGTCCACCATCCAACGGAACCAGCGGACGAAGCTCGGGTGGAATGACAGGCACTATCTTTAGTATCATCCATTCTGGACGGTTGATATCTTTGCTCTGACGGAAAGCTTCTACTACCTGTAAACGTTTCAAGGCTTCCGTTTTACGCTGCTGACTTGTGTCATTGTTCGCCCGATCGCGCAATTCGTATGAAATTGAGTCCAAATCCAAGTTAGCCAACAAATCATACACTGCCTCGGCACCCATCTTAGCGATAAACTTATTGGGATCGGTATCATCTAAGCGGTCATTGTTAGGATCTAACTGATGATCAAGAATATCTAAATATTCATCTTCTGTCAGTAAATCCATTACATGAGAGCCATTCATCTCTATTCCATCGCCATCCTTGCGACCTTCCATGACACCAGGCTTGATAACGACATACTTCTCATAGTAGATAACGGAATCAAGTTTTTTTGTGGGCATTCCCAATAGATAACCTATCTTGTTGGGTAATGAACGGAAATACCAAATATGAGCAACAGGAACAACCAATTCGATATGACCCGAACGCTCACGACGAACCTTCTTCTCGGTCACCTCAACTCCACATCGATCGCAGACAATCCCTTTATAGCGAATTCGTTTGTATTTACCACAGGCACACTCATAGTCCTTCGTTGGTCCAAAAATGCGCTCACAGAAAAGGCCATCACGCTCAGGCTTGTAGGTTCGATAATTGATGGTTTCGGGTTTAGTCACCTCACCATACGAATTTTCGAGAATTTCCTCAGGAGATGCCAAGCTAATGGTTATCTTGGTAAAATTATTTTTTATTTTTGTATCTTTCTTAAAAGCCATGTTCTATATCTTTATTGTGTGAATACAATGTAGGAAAAATTAATCGAGTTTCACACTCAATCCGAGTCCACGCAATTCATGCAGCAGCACGTTCAACGATTCTGGAATTCCTGGTGTTGGCATTCCATCACCCTTCACGATAGCCTCGTATGCCTTGCTACGTCCTACAGTATCATCAGACTTAACTGTCAAAATCTCCTGTAATACGTGGCTGGCGCCAAAGGCCTCAAGTGCCCATACCTCCATCTCACCGAAACGTTGTCCACCAAATTGTGCTTTACCACCAAGTGGCTGTTGGGTAATCAATGAATAAGGCCCTATTGAGCGTGAGTGCATTTTGTCTTCAACCATGTGACCGAGCTTCAAGAAGTAAGTAATACCTACGGTAGCTGGTTGGTCAAACTTCTCTCCTGTCTCACCATCGTAGAGGTGAGTAGAGCACAAGTGAGGTAACCCCGCTTTCTCGGTCCATTCAGACAGGTCTTCAAGTTTTGCACCATCGAAAATCGGAGTAGCAAACTTGACGCCCAACTTCAATCCAGCAGCACCAAGAATCGCTTCGAAAATCTGACCGAGGTTCATTCGAGAAGGCACGCCCAAGGGGTTGAGCACCAAGTCTACCGGACGACCATCTTCTAAGAATGGCATATCCTCGGCACGTACTATCTTTGACACGATACCCTTGTTTCCATGTCGACCAGCCAATTTGTCTCCAACACTAATCTTACGTTTCTTCGCAATATAAACTTTTGCCATTTGCAACACG
Source organism: Hoylesella timonensis S9-PR14 (assembly GCF_000762405.1). Lineage (GTDB taxonomy): Bacteria > Bacteroidota > Bacteroidia > Bacteroidales > Bacteroidaceae > Prevotella > Prevotella timonensis_A. Next base: position 11,115 of record NZ_JRPQ01000153.1, read on the forward strand.
CCAGAAGGTAGTTCATCTCCAATCGAAATTGCAAACTTACGACGCTTCAGCTCGGCATCTAACATTTTATATTTACGGATATAGTTCATGATTAAGGCTTGAATGAGCTTATTGGTATGCTCATCAACGGTCCAATCATTCGACTGTATGCCATCATACTCTAAGTTTTTCAAAGCAGCAGCGGTGAAGCTACTTCCCTTCGTAATGATTTCAGCACCCGTATAGTCTTTAACTCCTTGTGACTTTTTGTCTTCGGTCAACGTAAGGAGTTTGTCAACCAATATATCTTTTAGGTCATTATTCTTAGCTTCGTACTCTTCATCAATTTTAGCTAAGACAACCTTGTCATGTTTCTTTGATTCTCTTGTTTTAATGGCACGGCTGAAGAGTTTCTTGTCGATTACCACACCACTCAGCGAAGGATTGGCTTTCAAAGAAGAGTCTTTTACATCGCCAGCCTTGTCGCCAAAGATAGCGCGCAACAGCTTTTCTTCTGGTGAAGGATCACTCTCTCCCTTAGGAGAAATCTTACCAATCAAAATATCTCCTGGCTCCACTCTTGCCCCAACGCGGATGACACCATTTTCGTCCAAATCTTTGGTTGATTCTTCACTGACATTAGGAATGTCGCTGGTGAATTCCTCCATACCTCGTTTGGTTTCACGAACATCCAGAGAATATTCATCTACATGCACCGATGTCAGCACATCGTCACGCACTACCCGTTCAGAAATTACGATGGCATCCTCGTAGTTATATCCCTTCCAAGGCATATAAGCTACCAAAAGATTTCGACCGAGTGCCAGTTCGCCATTCTCCGTAGCATATCCTTCTGTTAAAATATCACCAGCCTTAACACGTTGTCCTTTATTGCAAATAGGACGAAGGTCTATGGTCATATTTTGATTGGTGCGTCGGAACTTTGGAATACGATATTCTTTCAATGCAGGTTCGAAACTTACAAATTCTTCGTCTTCTGTCCGATCGTAGAGAATACGTATCGTAGTAGCGTCCACATATTCCACGACACCATTGCCTTCGGCTGTTATCATCGTACGTGAATCTTCACATACCTGTTTCTCTAAGCCCGTACCAACGATAGGAGCATCGTTATGGAGCAAAGGAACTGCCTGGCGCATCATGTTACATCCCATCAATGCGCGGTGTCCATCATCATGCTCTAAGAAAGGAATTAACCCTGCGGATACGGAAGCAATCTGCTGTGGAGAGACGTCTACCAATGCAACCTGGTCGGGATCTACCACAGGATAATCTGCATCTTGACGACATTTCACGTAATCACGGATAAACGAACCATCTGGACGCAAAGGTGCATTTCCTTGTCCAACAATCAAGTCCTCTTCTTCCTCTGCAGTCATGAAAACGATATGGTCGTTATTCATATCTACCTTGGCATTCTTCACCTTACGATAAGGGGTGACGATAAAACCAAGATCATTAATCTTTGCATAGATACATAGGGAGGAAATCAAACCAATGTTCGGTCCTTCAGGACTCTCAATTGGACACAAACGACCATAGTGTGTATAGTGAACGTCACGAACTTCGAAGCCAGCTCGCTCACGAGACAAGCCACCAGGTCCCAGTGCAGACAAACGACGTTTGTGAGTTACCTCTGCCAAGGGGTTCGTCTGGTCCATGAACTGTGACAAAGGATTGGTTCCAAAGAACGAATTGATAACGCTGGTTATAGTTTTGGCATTGATTAAGTCAGTAGGTGTAAAGACTTCATTATCGCGAACGTTCATACGTTCACGAATGGTTCTGCTCATACGAGCCAAACCTACAGAGAACTGGTTGGACAGTTGTTCGCCAACGGTGCGCACACGGCGGTTTGACAAGTGGTCAATATCATCAACCGTTGCATTTGAGTTAACCAACTGTATCAAATATTTGATAATCTCGATGATATCATCCTTCGTCAGAACACGGATATCCATATCCGTTTCAAGACCTAATTTCTTATTGATACGATAGCGACCTACTTCACCTAAATCGTAGCGTTTATCTGAAAAGAAAAGATTGTTAAAGACTTCTCTTGCACTGGCATCATCGGCAGGATCGGCATTGCGAAGCTGGCGATAGATATAATTAACAGCCTCCTTCTCTGAGTTGGAAGGATCTTTCGATAACGTATTGAAAATAATCGCAAACTTGTTAGCCAATTCAGAATCACGGTGTAATAAAATGGTGGATGCACCACTGTCTATAATGTCTGCCACATTATCTTCCGTAATTTCTGTTTCGCGCTCCATGATAACCTCATTTCGCTCAATAGATACAACTTCGCCTGTATCCTCGTCTACGAAGTCTTCATTCCAGCTTTTCAAAACGCGAGCAGCCAAACGGCGACCAATCGAAGCTTTCATGTTCTTCTTATTCACCTTCACTTCCTCGGCAAGGTCGAAAATCTGAAGAATATCCTTATCTGATTCGTAACCTATGGCACGCAATAAGGTAGTAACGGGCAATTTCTTCTTTCGATCAATGTAAGCATACATCACATTGTTAATGTCTGTAGCAAACTCAATCCAAGAGCCCTTAAATGGGATAATACGAGCAGAATAAAGGGTAGTACCATTGGCATGGACGCCTTGTCCGAAGAAGACGCCTGGCGATCGATGCAATTGAGAAACAACCACACGTTCGGCTCCGTTGATAACAAAAGTACCATTGTCCGTCATGTAAGGAATAGTACCAAGGAATACGTCCTGTATAAACGTACCAAAGTCCTCGTGATCTGGATCTGTACAATAAAGCTTCATTTTGGCCTTCAAGGGTACGCTATAGGTCAACCCACGCTCTAAACACTCATCGATAGAATAACGGGGCGGATCTATAAAATAATCCAAGAACTCAAGAACGAAGTTATTTCTTGTATCGGTAATAGGGAAGTTCTCTGAGAACACCTTATAGAGACCGTCATTCTTGCGTTCCTCGGGAGGAGTTTCCAACTGTAAGAAATCCTTGAAGGACTTTAACTGCACATCGAGAAAATCCGGATAAGGTACCGGATTATGCACGCTTGCAAAATTAATTCTGTTATCAACACTTTTTGTAGCCATAAATAAAATCAGTGGGAGTAGTCTCCCCTTTGCTCGTTAACAATTTGTTGTCTTAAGACACAAAAAGGTCAGGATTCGCCTACTGGACAAATCCTAACCGTAATCATAATAAGTGGGTTTAGGAGATGCGACTATTCACACTGTCGCACCTCCTAAAAGAGAGATTTACTTCAATTCAATCTTAGCACCAGCCTCTTCGATGGCCTTCTTCAAGTTCTCAGCTTCTTCCTTAGACAAGCCTTCCTTGATGGTTGCAGGAGCACCGTCAACAAGATCCTTAGCTTCCTTCAAGCCAAGACCACAAGCTTCTTTTACAGCCTTAACAACCTGAAGCTTGGTAGCTCCAACTTCGGTCAATACAACGTCAAAAGACGTCTTCTCTTCAGCTGCGCCAGCTGCACCACCAGCAGCAGGACCAGCAGCTACAGCAACAGCTGCTGCAGCAGGCTCAATACCATACTCGTCCTTGAGGACTGTTGCCAACTCGTTTACTTCTTTAACTGTCAAATTTACTAATTCTTCAGCAATAGCTTTAATATCTGCCATTTTATTCTAAATTTAATTTATTTTTAATTCTTTATTTGATTTGACTTTTGGTAGATGACTCTACACATCAACAGGAAGAGTCAACGGAATAATTTATTCTGGACGTTCTCCCAATGTTTGGAGTACACCATGAATGGTATTACCACCAGATTGAAGTGCAGAAACAACATTCTTTGCGGGAGATTGCAGCAATGCAACAATCTCTGCGATAACTTCGTTCTTACTCTTCAATGCTGCCAACTCTGCCAGCTTATCAGCACCAATATAAACGCTTTCCTCAGCATAGGCTGCCTTCAATGCAGGAAAATCTTGCTTATCATATTCCTTCAGCAGCTTTGCAGGTACGTTTGCTGTCTGTGCAAACATCACAGCGGTGCTTCCCACTAAGCAGTCATATAAAGGTTCGAAATCAACATCAGATGCGTCAAGAGCTTTGCGAAGAAGTGTATTTTTAACTACAACCATCTTCACTTCATTCTTGAAACACTTCCGACGTAGCTGAGAGGTTTCCTCTGCATTCAACCCAGTAACATCTACCAAGTAAAAATGAGGATACTCCTTCAGTTTCTCGCCTAAATCTACAATGATAGTATCTTTTATTTCTTTCTTCATTTTACAAAACTTTTAGAGTTATTCAACTGATTTAGGATCAATCTTGATACCCTTACTCATAGTGCTTGAAATAAAGATACTCTTGAGATATGTACCTTTAGCAGCAGTTGGTTTTAGCTTGATAACGGTAGAGATAAACTCTTTTGCATTATCATAAATCTGCTCAGGAGTCATACTGATTTTGCCGATAGAGGTATGAATAATACCAGACTTATCAACCTTAAAATCAATTTTACCTGATTTGATTTCTTTCACTGCCTTAGCAACATCCATCGTCACCGTTCCACTCTTGGGGTTAGGCATCAAGCCACGTGGTCCAAGTACACGACCTAAAGGACCAACTTTACCCATACAAGATGGCATCGTAATAATCACGTCTATATCTGTCCATCCACCTTTGATCTTTTCGATGTATTCGTCAAGACCAACGTAGTCAGCGCCAGCTTCTTTCGCAGCAGCTTCTTGGTCAGGTGTACAGAGACATAGCACACGAGTAACTTTACCAGTTCCATGAGGAAGTGTAACGACACCTCTCACCATCTGGTTCGCTTTTCGTGGGTCTACGCCTAAACGCATATCAATATCAAGAGAGGCATCAAACTTGGTGGTCGTAATTTCCTTCACCAATTCTGAAGCTTCTTTTAATGTGTATGCCTTCCCTGCTTCAACCTTATCAGCTACTGATTTCTGATTTTTTGTGAGTTTACTCATTTTTTAATTGAAGTTTAAATTTATTTTCCAGGGAAGTCCCCTTTTACTGTGATACCCATACTGCGAGCAGTACCTGCCACAAGTTTCATAGCGCTCTCAACTGTAAAACAGTTCAAATCAGTCATTTTATCTTCAGCGATAGTGCGTACTTGATCCCAAGTAACGCTCGCTACCTTTTGACGATTTGGCTGTGCAGAAGCGGTTTTCACCTTTGCAGCCTCCTTCAACTGAACAGCTGCAGGAGGGGTTTTGAGAACAAAGCTAAATGACTTGTCTGTATAGTAAGTGATAACAACAGGAATAATCTTCCCTGCTTTATCCTGGGTTCTGGCATTGAACTCTTTGCAAAATCCCATGATATTAATACCCTTAGAACCCAAAGCAGGTCCTACTGGTGGAGAAGGATTCGCAGCACCACCTTTAATCTGTAATTTGATTAATCCAGCTACTTCTTTTGCCATTTTTTTTGTTAATATTAAAATTGAAAAATATAAAAAAGAATGTCTAACCCCGTAACAAAGTCGTTAAACCTCTTTTTGCACTTGCATAAAACTTAACTCCAATGGAGTCTTTCGACCAAATATCTTTACCATGACTTTCAGCTTATGCTTTTCGACATTCACCTCTTCGATGACGCCACTAAAGCCACTAAAAGGACCGTCGGTAACGGTAACAACCTCATCAACCTCATAAGGAACTTCTACATCGTTCGTTATTTCGGTCTCTTCGACATCACCAAGCATTCGATTGATTTCGGACTGAGGAACAGGTGACGGATTATCCAAGCCACCTAAGAATCCTAAGCAATTGGGCATGAAGCGTAAGGTATGCGCCACATCGCCAACCAGGGAAGCCTCTACAAAGATATAGCCAGGAAGACTTATTTTCTCCTTTTCTACTCTTTTGCCGTTACGCAAAGCGGCATGTTTCTCCATTGGAATCAATATTTGAGAGACATGCTGTTGTAGCAACGTGTTGTGTTTCATTTCAGCTTCGATGTATTCTTTCAGCTTAGCTTCTTTTCCATTGACAGCACGCAGTACATACCAATTCATTTTTGTATCAGCCATTTCTTAACGATTTAACCTGGATAAACAATGCCCATTAGATGCTGGAAGCACCAGTCCATACAGAACACCACCAATGCAATGACAAGGGAAGCAGATAATACAACCACTGCACTGTGTGTTAGTTCTCGACTCGTTGGCCAAGTTGTTTTATACGCAAGTTCATCATAACATGCCTTGCAATAATTTACGATCTTCTTAAACATATTATCTTTTATTTTGCACGGGTTGAAAGACTCGAACTCTCGACACCTGGTTTTGGAGACCAGTGCTCTACCAACTGAGCTAAACCCGTAAAAGAAGTTCCCGCAACCGCTATTACGGGAACTGTTATGAAAAGGGAATGAATTGTCAAACGATTCAATCCCGTATCTTCAATTACTGAACATCGTCCAAAATCTTTGTGATCTGACCAGAACCTACTGTACGACCACCTTCACGGATAGCGAAACGAAGACCTTCATTCAAAGCAACCTTGTAAATCAGTTTAACTTCGATTTCTACGTTATCGCCAGGCATAACCATTTCTACGCCCTCTGGCAAAGTGATTTCACCTGTACAGTCCATGGTACGAAGATAGAACTGAGGACGATATTTGTTTCCGAATGGAGTGTGACGTCCACCTTCTTCTTTCTTCAATACATAGATAGAAGCCTTGAAGTGATCGTGAGGAGTAATCGCTCCTGGGTGTACAACAACCATACCACGTTTAACTTCATCCTTATCAATACCACGGAGCAACAAACCTACGTTGTCACCAGCTTCACCTTCAGAAAGAATCTTACGGAACATCTCAACGCCTGTAACAACAGATTTCTTGTCTTCACCAAGTCCGAGCAATTGAACTTCATCGCCAACCTTTACTTTACCTGTCTCAATACGACCTGTTACAACCGTACCACGACCTGTGATAGAGAACACGTCCTCAACAGGCATCAAGAATGGTTTGTCCAAATCACGCTCAGGCTCTTGAATCCATTCATCAACGGTATCCATCAGAGTCATCACGCTGTCAACCCACTTATCAACGCCGTTCAAAGCACCGAGTGCAGAACCACGTACAATAGGAGTATCCTCTTCGAAATCATACTGCTCAAGAAGTTCATGGAGCTCCATTTCTACGAGTTCCATCATCTCCTCATCGTCTACCAAGTCACACTTGTTCAAGAAAACAACCAAACGAGGAACGTTTACCTGACGAGCCAAAAGCACGTGCTCACGTGTCTGAGGCATAGGACCGTCTGTGGCAGCTACTACCAAGATAGAACCGTCCATCTGTGCAGCACCAGTAACCATGTTCTTCACATAGTCAGCGTGTCCAGGACAGTCTACGTGTGCATAGTGACGCTTCGCTGTTTCATACTCAATATGTGAAGAGTTAATGGTAATACCACGCTCTTTCTCCTCAGGAGCGTTATCAATCTGATCGAACGACTTAGCCTCTTCACCACCGAAGCCCTTATCATGAAGCGTTTTTGAGATAGCAGCAGTCAGAGTAGTCTTTCCGTGGTCTACGTGACCAATTGTACCAATATTAACGTGCGGTTTGGTACGTACAAATTCTTCTTTAGCCATAGCTTTACTTTTTTATTTATATAAATTAATTATCTTGTTATATCTGTTTTTCTACAAAGGATCTATAAAATAGAACCGAAGTAGAGCTGTAACTGAGAGTTGAACTCAGGACCTCTTCCTTACCAAGGAAGTGCTCTACCACTGAGCTATTACAGCAGTGAGAGCGGAAAACGGGACTCAAACCCGCGACCCCCAGCTTGGAAGGCTAGTGCTCTATCAACTGAGCTATTTCCGCAAAAACTTCTACTGGAGTGGGTAGTGATGGATTCGAACCACCGAAGTCGAAAGACAGCAGATTTACAGTCTGCCCCATTTGGCCACTCTGGTAACTACCCTTTGTTTTTACGAACTTGTCTCTTTTTAGCTGGAGAGCCTCTTGTCGGATTCGAACCAACGACCCCGAGATTACAAATCACGTGCTCTGGCCAACTGAGCTAAAGAGGCAAATCTATGCAGCCGTTTGGCTGAAGCTTTTAAGACGTGTCGTAAAACGGCTGCAAAGATAGGGATATTTTTTAAACCGCCAAAACTTTTTCTATTTTTTTTTAGAACGAGCGAGATTTTTCTTTGAATTTTTGGATTTTAACCCGCATCGCATCAACACAGAGGTCAATTCCCTCTTCGAATGTATCGCAGGTTTTATCCACAAACAAGGTGGCTCCTGGCACTACCACGGTAAGACTTGTTTCCTTGTTCATTGCCGTGGCTGGCTTGATGACCTTGAGCTGTACCTCTACTCTCTGAATGTCTTCTAAAGATTTTTCTAACTTGCCTACTTTTTTCTCTACGAAGGCCTCTAATTTCTCAGTTGCATCAAAGCGAATTGATTGAATTTTTATTTCCATAATTACCTCCAAGTTTTAAAGGTTAAGCTCGGGGATGAGCTTTCATATAAACACGCTTCAACTGCTCGAAAGTTGTATGGGTATACACTTCCGTTGTTGTGAGACTTTGATGTCCCAGCAGTTGTTGCACACTCTCCAATCCTGCTCCGTGGTTCATCATCGCTGTAGCAAAGGTGTGTCTCAACACATGGGGTGTACGTTTTTTTAAAGTGGTAACAGTAGACAAACATTTATTTACCGCATAACGCACCTGATTATGTGTCAAACGCTGCCCGTCTTTATCCACAAAGAAGGCCGTCGATTGTCGTTGCACTTGTTCATCGCGAATCGACACATAGTGCTGCAGCGACTCCTTTAATTCCGCACCAAACGGTATATAGCGCTCTTTATTTCGCTTTCCTAAGACTTTCAGACTCTGATGAGTGAAATCAATAGACGCATCATCCAGCCCTATCAACTCTGCCAAACGCATGCCAGTGCAGTAAAAGGTTTCTACCAATGTATGTGCCAACACATCTTTATATTGAATTCCTTCCAATTTGAAGTCTAAAAGAGCATCCATCTCAGATTCTTTGACAAACTGGGGCAAAGGCTTTTTTTTCTTAGGACCCACTATTGTGATTGTAGGATCTTTATCGACAAGACCTCGAGTTAAGGCAAAACGATAAAAGGAACGCAAAGCACTCAATCTCCTATTGATTGACGTGGCATTGTTTCCTCTATCCATCATACTCTCCATCCAGTCACGGATGATGTTCGAGTCTATCGACTCCCAAGAGAGTTGGGGTTCCAAAAGACGAAAGAACTCCTCAAAGGCCATAAGGTCTTTTCCGTAATTCTTCACGGTTAGCGCGGAGCGATTTTTCTCAAATCGCAGGTAGTCCAAGAATTCTTTTATCATCGTCATCACTTGCTTACACCACGGAGGTAAAATCATTGATTATCCAGGAAGTAAACACATTCATGATGCTCAACTATCCGTTAAATCAATTGTTATACGCAACGAATATACGGAAAATAATTGAAACTACCAAAAGAATCTGAAGTTTTTATTCTTCAGCGTCGCGCAATTTTTGTACGTAGATGGCACGCTCCATCTTCAAGCGCCTCAACACAGAAGGCTTGTCGTATTGCTGACGTGCGCGTAACTCTTTAATAACACCTGTCTTATCGAACTTTCTTTTAAAACGCTTCAAAGCTCTTTCGATATTCTCACCATCTTTTACGGGTACAATAATCATGCTTTTGTTTTTAATATTTAATGTTATAGTTAATTCATTTTTACATCTCGTTACGAAATGCGGCTGCAAAATTACGACTTATTTGTGAAACGTACAAGTTTTTAGCGCACATTTTACTTTTGCAAGCACGTCTCTTTTGTTTAAGAAAGGTTGTTTATGGTGAAAAACAAACTTATCCTACTCACTTATAGGACGTTCCCACAAGTCTATGCCTTCCTAAATAGCTTGCGTAGCCTCTCGCAACCAATCATTTTCCTTATCGGAGAGGTAGGGCGACAAACGCTGGAATACGTGTTCGTGATACGCATTGAGCCAGTTCCGCTCCTCAGGCAACAACATCTCTATAATAATAGGTGTGGTGTCAATGGGGGCAAGCGTTAACGGTTCAAATTGCAGAAACTCACCGAAAGCGGTTTTCAGATAAGGTGTGATGAGCAATGTGTTCTCAATGCGCACGCCAAACTTGCCTTCCAAATAGAGTCCTGGTTCGTCTGTGACAGTCATGCCTGCACGCAAGGGAGCTGGCTTGTATTCCATTCGAATTTGATGAGGTCCCTCATGAACATTAAGATAACTTCCCACACCATGCCCTGTACCATGCATAAAGTTCATCCCCTCACGCCACATGGCTTGCCGAGCCAGTGCATCCAACTGTGTGCCACTGGCACCTGCAGGAAATTTGCACAGCTCTAACTGGATATGTCCTTTGAGTACCAATGTGTACACACGGCGTTGCTCTTCGGTGAGCGGTCCCAAAGCAACAGTCCGCGTAATGTCGGTGGTACCGTCAAGATATTGTGCTCCACTGTCTATCAGCACTAACCCTTTAGGCTGTACAGGAATGTCGGTCTCTGGTGTAGCTTCATAATGCACAATGGCTCCGTGTGCCTCGTAGCCTACTATGGTATCAAAGGAGAGTCCACGATACAAATCCTGCTCGGCACGTAAGGCGGTCAATTTCTCATCTAACGAAATCTCGGTTTGTCCACCAGCCTCAACTGCGGGTTTAAGCCACTTTAAGAATTTGACCATGGCAACGCCATCTCGCTCCATCGCTGCCTTAAAACCAGCAATCTCTGCTTTATTCTTCACGGCTTTCATAGCAGGAACGGGTGAGGGAGCTGTGATTACATGTTGTTTTTGAAACACCGAGAAAATGTGTGCATTCAATTGTTCCGCATCTAACAATATTGTATAATCGGGATAATGCCTACCCACCTGCGTAACCTCATCATACGAACGCGTGGACACACCTTCAGCTTTCAAGTACGACTGTACTTCCTCTGTCAATTTTTCTGGGTCGACATACAACACGGCTTCATGCGTAGATATCAGGAGATAAGCAACGAATACAGGATTGCAGTGTACATCTGTGCCACGTAAATTGAGTGTCCATGCAATATCATCAAGTGCTGAAAGCATGGTACCGTCCGCATGTTGCAGACGCAAGGCTTTTCTGATACGTGTCAATTTACTGCTTGTGGATTCACCAGCATATTGCAAGGGATGTATCTCCACCTTATTCTTGGGTATCGCAGGTCGGTCATTCCAAATCTGGGCAAGTGGGTCAAAGTTGGTTCTGAGGGTGATACCGCCTTCTTTTCGTAAGTCGTTAACCATTTGCTGTACAAAGGCTTTAGTGTTTACGAAGCCATCCATCCCCACTTCGGTGAAGTCTGTTTGCTGCAATTCTTGTCCAATCCATTGAGCTATCGAAGGCGTATCTGGCAATCCTATCCGCATGAGTTGATATTCGGTATGCTTCAACTGCGCTTCAGCCGCAATGAAATAACGCGAATCGGTCCACAAGGCAGCACTGGTTTGGGTAACCACAGCCACACCTGCCGAACCGTCAAACTCCGAAATCCATTCACGTCCTTTCCAATGATCGGGTACATATTCACTATTGTGTGCATCGGTACTGGGAAAAATAAATGCACCTAAATGTTCGCGTTTCATTACTTTGCGCAATCTACTTAATCGCTCTGCTATTTCTGTCTTCATTGCCATCCATTTTAATGTATTACAAATATAGATAAAATTTCCGAATTATAAGCTAATGACTAAAAAAGTTATTCTTTAGAGGTGTCATATTTTTCTATGAGACTTCTGAAAAAATGCTAATTGTGGATTCAAGGTTTAATAACAATTAAAAAATAGAAAATAAGACTCATATTTATTTAGATTTTAGTAACTTTGTAGTCAGAGGATAAGCAATGGATTTTCATAACATTTTTAATATATTATAAAATTATGGCATTTTTGACAAACGAAAAATTAACCATCGTCGGCGCAGCTGGGATGATTGGTTCTAACATGGTTCAAACCGCCCTCAGCATGGGGCTTACAAACAACATTTGTCTCTACGACGTATTCTCTCCAGAAGGTGTTGCAGAGGAAATGCGCCAAAGTGGTTTCGATGCAGTAAACATCGTTGCTACAACAGACGTGAAAGAGGCTTTCACCGATGCTAAATACATTATCTCTTCTGGTGGTGCTCCTCGCAAGGCTGGCATGACTCGCGAAGACTTATTGAAAGGCAACTGCGAAATTGCAGAAGGTCTTGGCAAGGATATTAAGAAATATTGCCCTGACGTAAAGCATGTAGTGATAATCTTTAACCCTGCCGACTTGACAGGTTTGGTAACATTATTGTACTCTGGCTTGAAACCATCACAGGTAACAACCTTGGCAGCACTCGACTCTACTCGTTTGCAGAGTGCACTGGCTAAGAAGTTCAACGTCATGCAGACTGAGGTAAAGGGTGCTGCTACTTACGGTGGACACGGTGAGCAAATGGCAGTATTTGGTAGCCACGTCACCATTTCTGGCAAACCATTGACCGAAATCATCGGTACTCCAGAATTCTCTAACGAAGAGTGGGAACAGATGAAGAAAGATGTTACCAAGGGCGGTGCAAAGATTATTGAGCTTCGCGGACGTTCTTCGTTCCAAAGCCCTGCTTACCTCTCTGTTGAGATGATTCGCTCGGTCATGGGTGGCGAACCATTCCGTTTCCCTGTAGGAACATACGTAAGCACCGACAAGTACAACCACATCATGATGGCTATGAAGACGACGCTCGACAAGACTGGCGCACACTACGAAGTACCACAAGGAACCAACGAGGAGAACGCTAAGCTGGATGCAAGCTACGAACATCTTTGCAAGATGCGCGACGAGTTAGTTACTTTGAACATCGTTCCAGAAATCTCTGAATGGTCAAAGATTAATCCTAATCTCTAAGGATTCCTTTGCGGTTGAGATTTCTCAACTTGAAGATATAAAAGGATGTAGCCCTCTTGGAACTACATCCTTTTTTAGGCTGGTTCTATAAATTACCACCGCACATAGTCATCAAATGTTTATGAAATACG
>NZ_JRPQ01000154.1 GCF_000762405.1 Hoylesella timonensis S9-PR14
ACCAACGACCCCGAGATTACAAATCACGTGCTCTGGCCAACTGAGCTAAAGAGGCGGGTGGGCAAGCTACTCTTATCGCGCCGCTACAACCTAATACCCTTGCTGCGTTCCCACCCTGGGGGATTCAAAGGGAGCTGGCCGTAAAAGACTTGCCCATTTTCTTAGCGAATGCAAAGGTAAGAAAAGGATTTGAATACCGCAAATTTTCTATTATATATTTTTTCAACAGCAATTTCATTTAACAACGGGCGTAGAGTCAACCAACAAGTGCAAAATTAGTCAATCCTTTTATAAAACTCTTGTTAGGTGTTGAAAACTTGAGTTTTTCACTTCCAATCTGGACGTAATGTGCCAAAGCGTTCTCCTATATTCATATTTCTTTGTTTTGGACTACAAAAATAGCAAAAGGCAGAGAATCTATCCCTGCCTTAACGCTTATTATTGAAAAACTTTTGAAAATCAGGTGATTGATTTGACAACTCCCGGTTTGAAGCATTACCGTGTGTTACCCTTATTAGGTGTTGGGATATACCTTTGTACAATTTTTTATTCTACCATATAATACTAAATAATGATTATATCCCATTATTATTTTACCCTTACTAAGACTTTAGACATTTCTTTCTTTTTAATTATTTTATTTATCTGATCTTTTTTATAATCAGAAGGAATACCAAATTGCCGTATCCCCTTATCTAATTGTAAAATATCATATGGCAAATAATTGTAATAGAAAGATTTCCATTTTAGAAGATACACTGTCTTATTACTAAGAATAGAAGGGTGATATTTTCTATCACTCTGTTTTATCCAACACTGATTATTTATTCCATTAAGACACAAATTCTGATTTCCAACATTTACATATATAATTGGTGTGTATGAGTTTGAATAATTATGAGTTGGTTTAGCATTTATTATATCGTCTTTAATTTGTTTGAACATAGTAGAGGTTATAAATATTGTATCATCGTATTCATTGGTCTTACATATGCTATCGAGGTCAGTACAATCAAACTGTCTATATGGTTCTATATTACCACAAAAATAAAAAATAGTAATTTCCTGCTTATGGCGGTAATTGCAACTAAAAAGAAATAATGTGCATATTATAAGCATATAATATATATATCTTTTATTGTTCATATTGAGCGTAGAGTCAACCAGCAAGTGCAAAATTAGTCAATCCTTTAATAAAGCTCTTGTTTGGTGTTGAAAACTTGATTTTTTCACTTCCACTCTGGAGCGCAAAGTGCCGACGCATTCTCGTGCAGTCGTTTAGTTCGTGAAGGTTATAAAACGTTTGCAAAGATACTAAAACTTTCCGTCGGAGGGGTAGTTGTTACTCATCTTTTTAATGATACACTATCTTTTTCGTCCCCTTTTGTTTATTTCCAAAAGTTGCATTTCTTGATTGAATTTACGATTTTTAATTAAGTGCATAAATAATTCCATCGTGCCTAATCATTAGGCAAAAATTAAACGAATAATCAAAAATAATTATATCATCAACTTTCGGATACCAAATATAATCAAAGTACTTAATGACATCATCATAATTAAAAACATCAATATTGTAGAAAGAATCCCAGCATACATACAAGTTGGTGGGTAAAATTCTTATATTTAAATTATTTATCAAAAGACCTAAATTAAATTCTGCGTCTTCGGCATTTACAAAATTTATATAGTGTCCTTCATTCTGAATAATATTAAAAATATTCGTCCGCTCGTTTTTTTGTATTTTATATTTTAAACAAAAAGAAATAAAAGCATCATCACTCTTTTTTTTTGAAAGGGTGATAAAATTAATATTCACCATTTCATGGTCTTTTCTAAAAAAATCTAATTTAAATTGTTCCATATTTTTTTCATATATCGGTTGTTGAAATAATATTTCAACCCGTAGAGTCAAAAACAATCATGCCCTTTTGTATCAACCACAAATTGAACCAATTAAACTAATCCAAATGTCACCCCTTCGTGCTATCTACATGCCTTAACCCGGACTGTCTACATGGGTTAACCCTGCTAACTACATGACTTAAGGGTGCTAACTCATGTTTACAACGGCATTATTGTAATGGGATAACAGCCTAAAATGCAGGCTATATTTGAACAATGGTTGCCCTTTTTTCATGCGGGTGAAATCCATGATGTGCTTTCCCCCTACTGTATTTAGCAACAAGGATGGAACGGTGAACCCCATCCTTGTGTGATTTATAAACAGCAGCAAACGTTATTTGCGCGGTGCATCTTTCATCACAACTTCGTAAATCTCGGCATCGCCCTCGATAACCACTTGTGCGGTGCGAGACGCCGGAGTGAAGGGATAGAAGTTGGCGGTTACCTGTTCGGTGTGGATACATTTCCCACGTTTGTCGAACTGGCTCACCTTTACTCCGCCGTTTGCAGGCAAGCGCATGAGCAGCGCATATTGCGAAACACCCGGTTTGATGTCGAACGACAGACGACCCGAAAGGTGGAATGCGGTGGTGGGTTGCTCATCAAATGCCCGCAGGGCAGCTTCAGTTTGCGAACCCGCATCTACCTTAAAGCCTAAATATTGCTGACGAACGGGATTGACCTCAAACAAACGGACAGCAGTCCAATTCTTTTTCTCAGAAGGCAGTTTGCGCAAGCGCACATAGTGCGCCATCACTTCTTCCCCCTGCCACTGCACATCGTAGACGCCTTTCAGCTCTTTCAATAGCGGTTGCCAGTTGTTGCCGTCGGCAGAATATTCCAAAGTGGCATGGTCGAAGTAATCTACATCGTCCACCGAGTTGCGTCCCTGAAGAATATGCACCTCACGGACAGGCTTCACACAGCCCAAATCTACCCCTATCCACTCGCCTGTTCGCTGCGATGCAGTAGAGGTATAATAAGAGGTGGTATCTGTGTCGAACATCAATTGCGAGAGGGTGGTCTTGAGGTTGGGATAAGAACCCACGGCACGATATACGAACGGCTTGCGCCCAGATATCTGTTGATAAAACGCCTCACTCAAGTCTTGCATTGCCACCTCATAGAATGGTTGCAACTTCATGGTTCCCGAGCGATGCGCCTCGTAAGCTTTGCGCTCGTTGAGCGTCATGAGATTTTGCACGTAACCCGTCCAGAAATCGGTTAAATCACCCTCCTTGTACTGTTTCATCAAATCAATCGTGCGCTTTCCTCGTGTGCCTAAGCGTCCAAACTCCACCAGCCAAGGTTGCAACTCCTTTAGCAAGGCAGGGTTGTCGTTGGCTTGCTGCATCTGTGCAGGCACTTTCTCGATGCGGTCGAACTCCTGATACAACGCCTCGAGCTGTTGGGGCGTAT
Source organism: Hoylesella timonensis S9-PR14 (assembly GCF_000762405.1). GTDB lineage: Bacteria > Bacteroidota > Bacteroidia > Bacteroidales > Bacteroidaceae > Prevotella > Prevotella timonensis_A. Next base: position 3,325 of record NZ_JRPQ01000154.1, read on the forward strand.
AGTTATTGAAGCGGAATGTCTCCGTCTCCCACGACTCATCCCTGCGGTAACCCGTCTCCGTATCTGCCGAATGAATGGCAAAGGTGCGGTAAGCCTCGTGCGAGCGAGGAGCAACCACCTGCAAACCACGTTCCCAACTATCCATGGCATTGTACGCCTTTGGGTTCCACGTATAATCTGCCACACTATACAGCGACAACTTGGACGCTTCGGCATGCTCCATAGGATTGCTCACCAATCCGCACATCTCGTTGGGGGTCACCGTGGTATCGAGTCCATAAACAGGACCCTGAAGTACGATGTGGCGCACATAGTCGGTCACCGCATAGTTCCACCAGAAGAAGGCAGGTCGCTGAATGCGCTGGTTCACCCAGTCTAACGTTTCGTGGGTGACATCACTGCACACCACATCGCCCGTCCAAAACACTTTCACAGAAGGGTCCAACGCTCTACCGTAAATGCTCAAAGCACCCTGCGGTGAGGGGTTCGCCCACAGCTTGGAATAATCTGTAGGACAGACAATGAGCGGCGACACATCTTTCTTTTGCTGTACAAATTCATGCGTCAAGCGGTTCAGCAGTTCTACCTGCTTCATCGGGTTGGTTCCCTCTCCCTCAATGTCATCGAAGAAGATAGCAAACGAGCGCACACCGAGGTCGTACATCATCTCGAACTTACGCACCAAATTTTGATAATCTTCTTCATTCCAATGAATATCCTTTCCGGGGTGGATAGCCCACACAAAGTCGACACGATTGCGCTGCGATGCCTTCACCAAATCTTGAATCTGCTCACGCTCCTTCTCTGGATAAGGCTTGCGCCAATTAGGTGCGCTGTGATAGGGGTCGTCCTTAGGACCATAGAGATAAGTGTTCATCTTATATTTTCCATAGAAATCGAGGAGCGACAAGCGCGCCTTGTGCGACCATGGAGTGCCATAAAAGCCCTCTACTACCCCTCGATAAGGGAAGGTAGGATAATCGACAATCGAGAGACATGGCAGAGTTTTACCGCCTTGTGCAGCAGGACTTTCCATGAGTTGCTTCAAAGTTTGTACGGCATAGAACACCCCTTTGTCATCATGCCCCGTGATACGAATGCCTTTGGCATCGATTTGCAGGGCATAAGCACCCTCCACATTGGGCAAATTGTTCTTTTTCGAGGCATAGCTCACGGTGAGGTTCACGCCTTTGTGTTGCAGGTTGAGGAAGTTGAGATCCTGCGCCAGCACGTGTTTCTTGTCCTTCGTCTTATCCTTCAGGCGCACGCCAGCAGTGACATCGAGTGCAGCCTGCCCCCCGACATTCATTTCTATTTTCTGCGGAGTGGGATTGATGACAATGCCCTGATGATTTACTTTGTGTCCAGGCACTTTCAAGATGTTTTGCGACTCTTTGCGCTGCGAGCTGAGATCGAACCCAGTATCTTGCGCCATGCCAGTGGTTAGGGACAAGACAGCCGTTACAGCTGCCAGCGAAATTTTATAGATTTGTTTCATATTGATGTGATTGTATTTTTGTTGAACATGGGAGACATAAGAAGGAAGTGGCTAATCATCTCGCCACTTCTTCAGCGTCTAATGGTAAATGTGAACTTTGTTTGATGTTGCTTGTGGTGCTATTTTTGAAACGAAAGGAAACCCGAAAGAGGATGAGCCGTATTTCTCTTTGTTCCAAATCACACCTACAACAGTTCTCGTTTGCATTCCCTTTACTTCACCACTACCTTTTTGCCGTCTACGATGTATATTCCGGCAGGGAGTTGATGCAGCTTGTCGGTCTGTATGCGTTGACCCTTGAGGTTGTAAATGCCCGTTTTCCGATTGGCTTTGGCAGCAACCGTTTGTTGAATGCTGTTAGGAAAATCCACCTGAACATTGGGATTTTCTACCAACAACCAGCGCGAACCGCTGTCGCTGGAAGTCCACACGTTAATGGGACTGTCTGCCAATTGCGGTGCCGCACAAAAGAATTGCTGTGCATTGTTGCCTGTGTTAAAGGCAAATCCGCCATTGGGTAGTTCGGTGACGTTAATGGGCAATGCCTCATCGACGAAAGTACAAGGACCTGTACCACTTTGATTTGACGGAGTGCGCGCATACTGCTTTGCACCAATGTTATACAACATCCACTGGCCTTGGTCGTTCTTCATGAGCTGCCATGCACCGAATGCCGATGATGGGTTGTAGGGTTGCGCAAAGTCGCCGTTTGCCAAACTGTGTCCAGCATCACCCACCATGCCTTGCACCCACACATTTGTCTGTCCTTCTTTCTTTACAGCGTAGGTGGTAAAATGCTCGTTATAAAGCGCATACGCCTTGTTTGGGTCCACCTCTGACAACGTTGTAACCTGCTTGCCCAAAGGCAGTACCATGCGCTCAACAACAACCAGCGAAGTAAGCTGGTCGTTCAGAAAAGGGACATCAGCATTGTTAAAAGCACTGGTTTGCGTGTCGAGTGTCCAAAAGCCCAACGCCTCTTGCTGGTTGTCCGTGCGATTGCCTCGCTTGGAGCAGATGTAAAACTTGCCAAAGCGGTCGAGTGCTTCCGTGCTCTCTACCTTATCGCTTGCGATAGCCTTTTGCAAATCCAGTCCATTGTCCGCCTCATCAAGTTGATTGGTCACACCCCCAACGTGATAACCTGTGAGGTCTTGAGGAGCTGGCAACTGGGTGGGATAACACAGAAACTTACCGTCCATGGTTTCAAAAGCCACCTTGCCATTGGCGAGTACGTGCGCCTTGAAAGCTGCCGAGCGTTCGGGAGCTTGTCCTTCTGTGATTGGTTTTGCGGAGAGCTTGCCATCTGCGTAATCCACCATATAGGTCTTTCCGTCTTTACCCACAAACTTCACGAGGTACAGCAGTCCGTTTTGGGGTTTCTCCACGTTGGTTTCTTCCACAAATTGCTGCACGGCTTGCTCTAATTGTGCCTTATTGTAGTTGGCAGGCGCATCGTATATTTTGGCGAGTAGCTCACGACTCTCGGCATCAGCCAAAGGGAAACCTACCCCCTTGTGACCGAGCAGCTGCGTTACCTTTGTCAAGTCTGAATACTGAATAGCGTTGGCATCCTCCGTAGGACGTTTCACTGTAGCATCGTAGCTAAATGCGTCGTCGGTGATTTCTTCGAGCGTCAAAGCCTTGTACACGTTGGTATAATCGGCACCGTAGGTAGACTCTTCATAGAAGAATCCCACTTTGTCGTCCTTTTGCCACACCATGGTGCTATAAGCCGAACCCATTTGTGATATTTGTTTCTTTCCTGTCCAATTGCTTGCAAACGCTTTTGGCGTGAAATAATCGTTCAAGCTCTCTAATGCCTTGAAGTAGATGCCCACATTGGCACGGTTCGGACCAAAGGGAACACTTTGCAGTGCCAAGAACATTTGCTTGCCATCGCTGTTGCGCTTCACGGGAAGTATCATGATTTCGCCATTGCACGAATTACTTTGTGCTGCCGTTCCGTGGTTGTTCGCATCCGACTTAGCCACCTCGCCCCACGAACCTTCGCCCGTCTCATTGTTAGTATAGGTATAGATATTGAACAGTCGTCCCCCATTGGCGCGGCTCGACAGCAACACTCTACCGTCGGGCAATTCTTCGCACTTAGGCTCATCACCTCCGGGAGCAGGACGTGCATCCTTTCCTCCCAATACTTTCCAAGTTGCTCCGAAGTCATCAGAATACAGCACGCGGTTGCCACCGTCACGGGCACAAACAGGCATATACACACGGTAGTGCGTTCCATACTTCACGATACTGCTCTGGCATAGCTTCCCCGAACCAGCAAACATACTTTTCACTGCACCGTCTTTACTTCCGTCAAAGAGTCCATAAACGGCAGCGGTAACATCGGTATAATTGCTCCACGTCTCACCTCCATCGGTACTCAGAAAACGTACCATGGGCAGCGGATTCCCTTTTTGGTAGTTCGCTGTTTGGTAGGGAACATGTCCTGCCACACACATCATCAGCACCTCATTGCTTTCGCGGTCGGCAACTACGGCAGCATCGCCAAAGCCATAATCGAGTCCGCTGCCCGTTCCTTTGCCATCGGCAATGGTACGTGCAACGGTCCAAGTAGCACCGTGGTCGGTAGAGGTTCGCAATTGAATATCTACCTCGCCATAACCAATGTCAGAGCCACCCGGGCGATAATCAGAGAAAGCCAGCAATTTACCGTCTTTCAAGCAAGCCAAGGCTGGTATGCGGTAAGGATGTTGGTTGGGACGAGTGATATAAAGTGGATGAAAATTCGCTGGAGCTGCAGCCTTTGCCACGGTTACCTTCACGTTCTTCAATAGTGCAAAACCTGCGGCAGTTTGTGTCGCATGCTTTACATTGAACGTTGCAGTAGCGGCGTGGATGTCTGTCACCTTCACAACTTGCCACTGTGTAGGGTCATCGGACGACAGTTCGGCAGCGCCTTTTGGTGTCACCACAATCTTCCGCCCTGCATTCTCGGACGAGAAAGAAAATTCGTAACTCACGATTTCGTAGCCAGGAGTAACAGCTAAGGTGTAATCAGCACAGAACTGCACCGAGCCGTTTCCTGTAAAAAGCTTTATCTCGTTCCCGTCGTAGTACGCCATATTGTTGGCAGCACAAGTCAGGGTGAGCATGGGATCAACGTCGTTACTGGTCCATTGCGCAGCCCATGTTTTGGCAGGATTGGACTTGGTCCATGTACCTGTTGAGTTCTGAATGCGGATTACTTTGTCCGCTGCATGTGCGGTACTCCACCCCAAAGCAAGGAGCAGTGCAAAGGTCCATAATAATCGTAGCGATTTTAGATTCATAGCTAATAGCGTCTTTTAATGTGTAAATAAATAATAATTCGATTGTTTCGTTTACAAAAATACTAAAATTATTTGAAATAATGGTACAATATGTCGAATTATTCAGAAAGAGGAAAGATAATAAGAAACAATTCTCTGTTTATTAGATAATTTGCTTACTTTTGCACATTAGTTATGATAAACGTACAAACACTTATCCAACTCAAAGCCTTTGCTCGCATTGACGGTCTTTGGCTTGCGCTGCTGTGGACCTCCAGCTTTGCCTGTTTGATGTATCCACCGCTGAATATCTTGGGCAATCTGCTTCTCTTGATGACGCCAGTGCTGATGACGTGGCGTGTCATCAAGTTTCGCAACTATGCGCTCGACGGTAGTATCTCTTATCGGCGTGCCTTTGCCTACGGCTGTTACATGACATTTTATGCCTCGCTGATATTTGCCATGGTGCAGTGTCTGTATTTCCAGTTCTTGGACAACGGCCACTTTGTGCAGCTGCTCAACCAGTCGGTTGAAGAGCTGAAAGCAATAGATACGAGAAACACCAACTACTGGAGCAACCTCCAGCAATCCATTGAAATGATGCGAAGCGTCTCGCCCATTGAACTGGCATTTATGTTCATGATGCAAAACCTTTTCATTGGAACATTGACCAGCACCATTGTGGCGATTTTTGGCAAAAAGAAGAAATAAACACCTCACAACTTCGCCCTACCCACACGCCGTCCTCTACCCTCTCTCCTATGCAGATGAGGAGAGGCGGACAAAAGAGTGAGGGCAACGTTGTGAATGATGAATAGAATAGTATGGACATATCTGTAGTAATTCCCTTGTACAACGAGGAAGAATCGTTGCCCGAACTCTTCTCATGGATAGAGCGGGTGATGCAAGCAAACGCTTATTCGTTTGAAGTAATTTTTGTAAACGACGGCTCTACCGACCATTCATGGGAGGTCATCCAACGACTCAGTAAGCAGTCGGAAGCTGTGCGAGGTATCTGTTTTAGGCGTAACTACGGCAAGAGTCCAGCCCTGTATTGTGGATTTAAGGAAGCACAGGGCAAGGTGGTGATTACCATGGATGCCGATTTGCAAGATTCGCCCGAAGAGATTCCAGCACTCTATCGCATGATTACGAAAGAGGGCTACGACCTTGTGTCGGGCTATAAACAGAAACGATACGACCCACTGAGCAAGACACTTCCTACCAAACTCTTCAACGCTACGGCTCGCAAAATTAGTGGCATCAGCAACCTTCACGACTTCAACTGCGGACTGAAAGCCTATCGGCAAGAAGTAGTGAAGAACATCGAGGTGTATGGCGAGATGCACCGCTACATCCCTTACTTGGCGAAAGAGGCAGGATTCTGCAAGATTGGCGAAAAGGTAGTGCAGCATCAAGCACGCAAATACGGCTCTTCTAAGTTCGGACTCAACCGCTTCTTCAACGGTTATTTAGACCTCATCACACTGTGGTTCTTGTCCAACTTCGGTAAAAAGCCCATGCATGTCTTTGGATTTTTAGGCTCCCTGATGTTTTTAGTTGGGCTCATCGCTGTGATGATACTGGGAGCAGAAAAGCTCTACGCTCTTTCCAACGGCATCCCCATGCGCTTGATTACCGATTCGCCTTACTTCTACATCGCCCTCACCACGATGCTCATTGGTACCCAACTGTTCTTGGCTGGGTTTGTGGGCGACTTGATTAGTAGGTCAAATCCAACTCGAAACGATTACCAAATAGAAAAAACCATTCGATGCGAAGAATAATCTTTTTGCTGTCTGTCGCCTTGGGCTTCACCGCATGCTCGTCTATCGATTGCCCTTTGAACAACACCGTGGTGACATCGTACAAGCTCATGGGTTCACAACCGAAGTTGGAAGACACGCTGACCATCATTGCTGCGCGTAGCATGGGGACGGACACGGTGTTGCTAAATCGGGCAGTGGGCATCGACAGCTTTATCTTGCCCATCAGTTACGCACAGCCAGAGGATGTGTTTTTCTTCAAAATTGCGAACAAGGACGGGCAAGTGTTTCGTGACACGCTGCGCATAGCCAAAGACGACCAGCCGCATTTTGAATCGATTGACTGTCCGCCTGCCATGTTCCACCGCCTCAAATCGGTGACGTGTACACATCAAACGCTCGACTCGGTAGTCATTAACAACGAAAACGTGAATTACGATGCAACGAACCCACATCTATACCTCTATTTCAAAAAATATCTGTATTAGTGTGCTGCTCCTATTGGGCACAACAGTACAGGCGCAAATACCGAAGAAGATATTTGAGCAACCCAAAGACTCGACACGCTTTCTACGACATGTGGCGGTATCTGCCGACTTGGTGGGACCGCTCCAACTGCTGCTCTCCGACTATGGACAATACGAAGCTGCCGCCCGAGTGAGCTTGCGCAACAAATATTTTCCTGTCGTGGAATTGGGTTACGGACAAGCCGACAGCGAGGATGTCACAACCCACTTGCACTACACTTGCAAAGCTCCGTATGGTCGTATCGGTTTAGATGTAAACATGCTGAAGAACAAAGACGACGACTATCGGCTGTACGTGGGGGCACGCTATGGTTACACTTCTTTCAAATATACAGTGAACCACCCAGGCATTACCGACCCCGTGTATGGCACCCAGCTCCCCTTCAATCTGAACGATATTAGCAACCAATACCACTGGTTGGAAGCCGTGATGGGCGTAGATGTGAAGCTTTGGGGACCTCTTCGCATGGGCTGGAGCGTGAGATACAAACACCGCATTGCCAGTAGTACCAACACCGAGGCAGGCGACCCTTGGTACGTGCCGGGCTTTGGCAAACCCAAAGCAACACCCATAGGTGGGACATTCCTCGTTACGGTGGAAATTTAGCAGGCGGAATGAACCCAGAAGGATGAAGAATGGGATGCGCTACCTGATGTATGGAATGAGAGGAAGCGTGCGAACAAATGAAAAATATCAAGGCTGGAACTAAAAATAATTGAATGATGAAAATAACAAAATCTTCTATATTTCGGATTGTTTTTCTTCTTTTCTTAATCGTTGGCTCGATTTACATTATTCGCCAACAAAACACCATGCCGTATCAACACAATACAGGGCAAATATTTGGTACAACGTATCACATTACGTATCAGTCGAACAAGGACTTACACCGAGAGATTTTACAACGACTTCAGTTGGTAGATCAAACGTTTTCTACCTTCAATGACGAGTCGATTATTTCCAAAATCAATCGCAACGAACCCGTTAAGCTCAACCAAATGTTCATCGAAGTTTTCGACTTGGCGAAGACGGTTTCTAAAGATACGCACGGTGCTTTCGACATCACTGTTGCCCCATTGGTCAATGTATGGGGCTTCGGATTTAAGTCGGGCACGCCTCCCACAAAGGCGGTGATTGACAGTTTGCGCCACCTGACTGGCTACGAAAAAGTAAAACTCATCGGAAGTAAGGTGCGCAAGCAAGACCCACGCATCATGCTCGACTGCTCGGCAATTGCCAAAGGGTACGGAAGTGATGTGGTGGCGCAATATTTACGTTCGCGAGATGTCGAGAACTTCATGATAGAAATCGGGGGCGAGATAGTGGTGCAGGGCAACAGCGACAAACGGTTGCCGTGGAAGATTGGCGTCACGAAGCCCACGGACGATTCCACTCAGGTGAACAACGAACTGCAAACGGTGCTCAATGTGACGAACACTGCCATGGCTACGAGCGGAAATTACCGCCGATTCTATTATAAGAATGGGAAGAAATATGCCCATACCATCGACCCAAAGACAGGCTATCCAGTACAGCACAACATCCTCTCTGCCACCGTTTTGGCGAATACTTGTGCCAAAGCCGACGCTTATGCTACATCGTTTATGGTGTTAGGATTGGAAAAAACGCAGCAGGTGTTGCAACATCATCCCGACCTCATGGTGTATCTGATATATGCCGACGGACAAGGGAAAAACAAGGTATGGTACTCCCCCTCGCTGAAGAAAGCCATTCAAGGCGCAGAGAACCTGTCTGACAAGAAATAAGGAAAGCACTAAAGCTCCTCTCTCGGACACACTGTACACGCATCCTTTTACCGCACACCCTAAGATATCATCCTCATGGCTCACCGCACAAGCACATCTAACACTCCCCTCCCCTTGGACTATCACACAGACGATGCGGAAGCTTTTCATCTTCTGTCGCTGCCACTGTTTCAAGGTCTCAGTCAGTCGGACTTGCTGCGCATTGCCGAAACCACGCCGCTATCCTTTGCACAGCACCCACAAGGCGAATGTATTGCAAAGGAGAGTGAAGCCTGTCGACAGCTAACGGTGCTCTTCAAAGGCAGTGTCGAGGTGACGGCAGAGGCGGATGACCATGGCTATTCGCTTACAGAAACCCTGAAAGCGCCCCTTGTCATTGAGCCAGAACATCTCTTTGGCTTGCACCAACACTATCGCCGAACCTATACTACAGCAGAAGCGTGCAACACACTGTCTGTCAGTAAGCAGCACGTCATCACTCTTACCCAAGACTTCATGGTGTTCAGGCTCAATCTCCTCAACATCATTTGTACGCAGAGTCAGCGTTTACAGCTACAGCCATGGCATCCACAACCTACTGACCTCCGTCAACGCATCATCCACTTCTTCAAAGACCGCTCGCTGCGACCCGCGGGAGAAAAGGTTTTCAAAATCAAGATGGTGAGACTTGCCACCGAACTCAACGCCAGTCGCTTAGATATATCCATTGCTTTGAACGCCCTGCAAACCGACGGTCTGATAAAACTTACCAGAGGGTACATCACGGTGCCGGCACTGGAGCGACTCACCTAACGGACAAAAATATAAATCAATCATACATGAACATGAAAAGACTATCTATCCTATGTTGGGCTTTGTTGCTGTTTTTCACACAAGCCTTACCACAGACAGCACACCACAAGAAAGTACGCACCGTAACCATCCTCGGTCGTGTGGTCGACTCATTCACCCATCTCTGCGTGCTTGACGCCAAGATCACCATCATGACTTCCGACAGCGTGATGGTGGACACTTGCCGAACTGTCACATGGAATGAAGAAGCCATACACCCCGATGCCTACTTCTACCTACAAGAGAAGCTGAGCGAAGGCACCTACATCTTCAAGATAGAGCACCCCGATTACCAAACTACCTACATCAACCACGAACTACTTTTCAAAGGTAGACAGAGCAGCATGACCTTGGACGACATGCCCATCCAGCGCAAACGCATGGAAGACAAAGAGCATACGCTGGACGAAGTGGTGGTGAAAAGCACCAAAATCAAGATGGTGATGAAAGGCGACACCTTGGTCTTCAACGCTGAAGCCTTCAACCTTCCCCAGGGAAGCATGCTCGACGCACTGATTAGGCAGCTGCCGGGAGCTACGCTCAACAGCCACGGAGAGATTTTCATCAATGGGCGAAAATTAGATTATCTGACGCTCAACGGAAAGGATTTCTTCAAGAAAGACAGCAAAACACTGATAGAAAACCTGCCCAGCTACACCGTGAAAGACTTGCAGGTGTTTGAGAAGAGCACCGAAAAGAGCAAAGCCTTGGGCGTGGATGTGGAGAAGAAAGACTACGTTATGGACATCCAATTGAAGAAAGAGTATGAGAAAAACTTCATCGCCAACGCCGACATAGCCGGAGGTACCAACAGCCGATACGCCACAAAGCTCTTCGGTCTGTACTTCAACCCACGGCTACAGATGTCTGTCTTCGCCAACCTCAACAACGTGAACGAAGACCGTAAGCCCGGAGAGAAAGGCGACTGGGACCCAACTAAGATGCCCATTGGACAGGTAACGCAGAAGACCGTGGGGCTGAACTTTGCAACCAGCAACGACAAAAACACCATCAAGGACAACGTGTCGACCAGTGTTTCATGGAAAAACAGCCACGATGTGAGCCAAACGGCGACCGAATCGTTCCTCAACACGGGCAACAACAGCTATTCAAGAAGCGTGTCAGAGAGTAGGTCGAAAAACTTCGAGACCCAGCTCGAGCACCAATTTCAGATGAGTAAACCCTTCTGGCTACGTGTTGAGAACGAACTCACTTACCGCAAAAGTGACAACTGGAGCAACCTACGCGCAGGCTCTTTCAAACAAGACCCGGCACCTTGGGGCGACACCCAAGCCATTCTTGACACCTTGTTCACCACGCCATGGAGCCGGCGAGTGCAAGACGCAGCCCTCAACAGACAGGAAAATCAAAGTCTTGGAGAAGGTTATTCGTTCCAGACATCCAATCGTCTATATGGTTCCTACCCTTTGAAATCGGGAGACAACATCTTCTTCCATGGTTCTTTCAACTATAACAACACCAAACGGACGGCATTCGAACAATATCGATTAGACTATCTCCAGGGTGCGACAGCCAAAGATCAACGCGACAGATACGATAACACGCCCTCGCACAGCTACGAGTATTACGCATCCGTAAACTATAGATACCAACTTCCAAGTGGCTGGACTTTCCTTCCAGAATTCTCTTTCAACCAACAAATGAAATACACCAACAACTCAAAATACCGACTGGACCGACTGCAAGAGTGGCAACAGCAAGCACACGAATTGGGAACCCTGCCCTCGTCACGCGACGCTCTTCGGCGAGCATTGGACTCCAACAACAGTTATCAGGGATATTTGAAGACACAGACACAGGAATTGTCTTTGAACATCAACTACCTTAAAAAAAGTGGCAAGAACTCATTCGATATTGGTCTCTACATCCCCGTTCAACACGAAAAACAACATCTGGACTACAGGAGTACGGCTCTCAACACCAACATCAGTCAACAGACGTGGAAAACAACAGCCAATCTAAACATGGGTGCCACCTACAATCAATACAGCATCTGGGCATACGGGCAGATGAGAATCGTCATGCCTGACCTGTATTCGAAAATCGATAGGCGCGACGACTCTAACCCCTTGGCGATCTCGTTGGGCAACCCAAACCTCAAAAACACCGCGATCTACTTTACCATGATTCACTTTGCTGACCAACACAACAGGCGATTCAAGTGGCCAACTTTGGATTTTGGGCTCAATGTGCAACAAAACGCCATCGCCAACGGCTTCACCTTCAACCCTACAACGGGCGTCTACACCTACAAACCGCAGAATGTGAAAGGCAACTGGGCTGGCAAGGCAGGCATCTATTACAACTGCCCGTTAGACAGTGCCAAATACTTCACACTGGACAATAAATTGGAATACAGCTACAATCGCAACGTAGACCTCACGGCTGTGGAGGGACATACCGAGAGCGTACTGAGCAAGGTGAACAACCACTGGACGCGAAACGAACTCTCGCTGAACTACCAAAAAGAAGGTGCCACCTGCAGTTTGGTAGGCTCTTTGGGCTGGCGTAACGTCAACAGCAGACGAGAGAACTTCCACACCATCAACGCTTACGACTTTAACTACGGCATCGTGGGGTCTTATCATTTCGGCTTCGGACTGGAAACAGGCATGGATCTGAAGATGTTCAGCCGCAGAGGATACGACGACCCCTCGTTCAACACTGATAATTGGGTGTGCAACGCCTACCTCAGTCAGTCGTTTTGCAAGGGAAGGTTAAGCGCCAAACTCGAAGCCTACGACCTTTTCCAGCAACTGAAGAGCATGTCGTACGAGGTCAACGGACAAGGCAAGACCGAGACATGCTTCAACACCATTCCCCATTACGTCATGCTGCACCTGATGTACAAACTGAACATCAGCGGAAAGAGAAAATAAACTTCGGCACGCAATAGCGCATCCGTAAAAATCTGCTTATGGTGCGTAAGATGCACATAAAATAACGGGGAAAATCAGCGTATTTTTGTCTGTCGTCTGCCTATTGATTTTTTCTATTTTGGAGATTTTCAACGGTCGATTTAGGGTAAAATAACAGGACAAATTTCCACTCTGCTGACACAACTTGACACTCGTCCTAATATCAGTAACATGATGATGTCGCTCAATTTGTGACAACTCCATATGATTATGGTTATATCTTTAGAAAAGAACTGTCTACACTATGTCACTCGTGCGCTATAAAATAATGGTATATAAAAAGAACCAAGACTTTTTAACGAAAGAGCCGTGATTCATTAACGAAATTTTCACAGAATTGCTTTTATAAATCAAGGATTTTGACGAGTTTTGCATAACGGTTGTACATACGATAGTTTGAACTTAATATTTTGACCACCACTAAATTACTAAAAATTAAAGACATGTGCCACTGTTTACTCATATTTATCAATTTAAATAAATTCCGTCAACGGGTTATGAATATAAAAATGCCAAAATGGACACTATTTGTCTTACTTTCTTTATTAACATTACTGCCGAAACAAATATTAGCTTATCAAACAACGATAATGCTTCCCTCAACGCGAAATTATACTATCCATGGTCGTATTGTAGACTCGTTTACAAACCTCCCTATATCAAATGTCAAACTAACTTTACTATCGGCAGATAGTACAGTAATAGATACATGTCGCACCTTTATATGGAACGACAAAGCTGTTCATCCCGACTCCTATTTCTATATGCAAAAGAATTTGAGTGAGGGAAAATACATTTTTAAGATAGAGCATCCTGATTATTTTACAACTTTTGTCAACAAAGAGATACTATTCAAAGGTAGAAATACAAACATTGACATGCAAGACATTCCCATCAAGAAAAAAGGAATGGAAGATAAAGAACATACGCTGGACGAAGTGGTGGTGAAAAGCACCAAAATCAAGATGGTGATGAAAGGTGACACTTTGGTCTTCAACGCCGAAGCCTTCAACCTTCCTGAGGGAAGTATGCTTGATGCTCTGATCAGACAATTACCAGGTGCCACACTTAATAGTAATGGCGAAATATTCATCAATGGTCGAAAATTAGATTATCTTACACTTAACGGCAAAGATTTCTTCAAGGGAAATAACAAACAATTAATAGAAAATTTACCAAACTATACCGTTAAGAATCTAAAGGTGTTTGAAAAGAGTACAGATAGGGGTCAAGCGATGGGTGTTGACATTGATAAGAAAGACTACATCATGGATATCTTACTAAAGAAAAAATATGAAAAAACTTTGATAGCTAACTTTGATATTGCTGGTGGTACGAACAACAGGTATGCAGCCAAAGCGTTCGGATTATACTTCACACCACGATTGCAGTTATCTGTTTTCTCAAATTGTAATAATGTGAATGAAGACCGCAAACCTGGAGAAAAGGGAGATTGGGATCCAACTAAGCTGCCAAACGGTCAGGTTATACAAAAAACAGTAGGTCTAAACGCTGCTGTTAGCAATGAAAAAAACACATTGGAAAACAGTATGTCAACAAGTTTCTCGTGGAGAGATACACATAACATTAGTCAAATGATAGCTGAATCTTTCTTAAATGGGGGAAACAACTTTAATCGTAGCATCTCAGAGGTTAAATCCAAGAACTTTATTTATGACTTTCAAAATAATTTAAAGATTTCAACCCCCATTTATCTAAAATCAACCATAAACTTAAATTACAATAAATTTGATAATTGGGAATCTGACCGTTCAGCACGCTTCAATGCAGACCCATCACCAATAGGTTGCACAGAAGCAATATTAGATACGATATTTTCCTCTTCAAGAAACAGGCTTATAAATGATTTTGGTGTAAACCGATTGTCTACAAAAACATATGGATTTGGTCATTCACTCAAAACTTTCGCCAATGTTAATGCATATAAACAGTTGCCATCTGGTGATCGTATATCAGCATTGATAGAAGGTAACTATCTAAATACCAAGAATTCAATGTTCAACAATTACCAGTTGAAGTACTTAAAAAACAATGCTATTGATGACTATCGCAATCGATATGACGACACTCCATCTTATTCTTACAATTATCGTTTAGGACCACAATATACATTCGTGATTCCTAATGGTTTTAGACTTTTCACAGGATATCAATATCAGCAAAAAGGAAGTTACCGAAACAACCAAAAATACAGATTAGACAAACTTGACGGATGGCAGAAAGAGAATCACCCTCTTGGCAGTTTACCATCTTCACGTGATTCTCTCCTACTCTCTTTAGATGCCAACAATAGCTACAAGGGATATTATATAAGTAAGCAAAATTCTGCTTCACTCGGATTTGGTTATTCAAAATCTAAGAATCACAACAATGTGTTCTTCAATACAAACGTGTCTGTTGGTTACAAACGTGAAAAACTTGACTTTCGCAATTCACTACTAAACACTTCTGTCCAACAATATAATTGGATTTCAGAATTGTCTTTAAATATGGGGTTTACAATAAATAAATACGGTTTTTACGGAACTTTGACTTCGAAAGTGGAAACTCCAAACCTTTACTCAAAAATTACCCGATCTGACGATTCCAATCCTTTAGCTATCTCTTTAGGTAATCCGAATTTGAAAAATAGTAGAAATACAAATGTAAATTTAAGCTTTAGTGATAACAACAATAGGCGATTTAAGCTGCCGATGGCATTTATAAATATCAATATTCATCAGAATGCTATTGCTAATGGATTTACTTACAATCCGATAACGGGTATATATACATACAAGCCACAGAATGTTAGGGGGAACTGGTCTGGCAATATTGGATTATATGATACTTTTCCATTAGATAATAAAAACTACTTCACATTAATAAATGCTATTGTCTATAGTTACAACCACAATGTAGACTTAACGGGAGTAACAGGTCAAACAGAAAGTATGTTGAGCAAAGTGAATAACCATTGGTTAGAGGATAACCTATCTTTAAATTATCAAAACGGAGGATTGACCTGTAGCTTAGTTGGTGAAATGAAATGGAGATACGCTAACAGTAGACGTGAAAAATTCTCATCTATTCGTACCTTGGATTTTAATTATGGTATTCTTGGTTCATACAAATTTAAATTAGGATTAGAAACAGGTATGGATCTTAAGATGTTTAGTCGCAGTGGTTATTCAGATCCTCTTATAAATACTAATGAT
Source organism: Hoylesella timonensis S9-PR14 (assembly GCF_000762405.1). Classification (GTDB taxonomy): domain Bacteria; phylum Bacteroidota; class Bacteroidia; order Bacteroidales; family Bacteroidaceae; genus Prevotella; species Prevotella timonensis_A. The sequence continues at coordinate 19,152 of NZ_JRPQ01000154.1, forward strand.
TTAATTTGTAACGCATACGTTAGTAAGAGTTTCTTTAGGGGGAAACTGGCAGCCAAACTTGAAGGGTACGATATATTTCATCAGCTCAAGAGTATAAATTATGAGATAAACGGACAAGGCAAAACTGAGAAACGTTTTAATGCTATTCCAAATTACTTAATGCTGCACCTGATGTACAAGCTGAACATCAGCGGAAAGAAAAAATAAACTTTGGCAAGCAATAGCGCATCCGTAAAAAGTCTAAGGATGACGGGTAAGAAACCTATAAAATAACGGCAAAAACTTACGCCAGCCAGACACTCCCGCCAATCTCATTGACTTTGGGCATCTATCTCATTGACTTTGACTGCCAATCTCCATGAGTTAATGCCCTTATCTACATGGGTTAACGCCCTTATCTCCATGGGTTAACACCTCAATCTCATTGAGTTAGGAAAAACTCCCCATGGGCATTAAAACAATGTTTCATTTTTTTTAATACTTTATGCGAAATAGCCGTGTAGAGAGAATATTAAAAATGGACAACTATTCGCTATTCTCGTTGGTTTTACATAACTTTGCGTTCAAGTATAGTCAATTAGATCATATGAAACATCCAAATCGATAAGAGTGGACTTTTTGAACAAGAAAAGCTGGAAAATACTTGGCTGGACAATGAAGCAAATCTACATGTACCGTCAATACGTTATGCTCAAACTCAGCTCACCTCGCTCTATGCACACTTCATCAAATTGCTAACATTCTCAATGTGGACAAACCAGATTTATAAACGGCTTCAAATAATCAATAAATATAGAACGTATGCTTAATAGCGTTGACAAAGAAAGAGTAATTCGAGTTATTGTAAGTAATGCGGTAAAATCGTATGCTAATGGTTTCTCTACACGTCATCTTGCAGAAGTTAATAATGAGAACGGAGTTATTAATATGAAGATACACAATGTTTTCATTGCTGCATTAGGTGCCGAGATACAATATTATTCTGCACTCGCTCGTTCACTGGATAGTTCTTTGGGGAATATGTTGGAGAGTATGGCAATCAGTATTGCTGAATTAAATTATACAGTAAGCCGCCATGTGGAAGGTATTTTGTACAAAGAACAGACTGATTATATTGCAGAACTGCTTGAACAATACAAGAGAGGAATAAACCGTACAAAGTCGAAGATGCAGCAAAGAAACGAATAGACATGACATTAAACAAAGATAGTAACCCAAAGGTTACAGACTACTCCCCAAAAGACAATTCATGCATGGTACACGAGCCTTCAGTCGGGATGCAAACTTCGTTTTTTACACTTGACGGCTTTTTCAATGCAGATGTGTCTGCGACACAACCTATTTGTATAGACAGAAGCTCTAACTTGTCCCCCATTATTAAATGGCCTGGCGGAAAGGAAAAGGAATTGAAATATATTATTCCTAATCTTCCACAATTTGAAAGATTTTTTGAACCTTTCGTTGGTGGAGGTTCCGTGTTCATGGGAATTAATGCAAAAGAGCATTACATCAATGATTTTTCTGAAGAATTGATACAGCTTTATCGGTATATATCCAAAACCGATGAAGACTTTTTCGGGTATGTAGAAGCTATGGATGCGTCATGGTGCAAAGCTGAGAAGTTTTTTCATGAGAACAAGGATTTAGTTGATGTTTACTTAGGGTTCAGAAGTGGACAAATAGACAAAGAAGGTCTCCGACAATATATATTAAATTTCTGTTCCAATAAGAAAGATGACATTGAAGGCATTTTAGATAATGCTTTTCGTAACATACAATGTATTTTGTGTAAGGAACTTGAAGCAAACCTGTTCCGCAAGATGGTACGTATGCACCAACTTGAGAAACAAAAACATGAGCTACCTCTTGAAGACTTAAACGACAACATAGAAACTGCTATTAAGAGTGCGTTATACATGAATTACCGCAGTCTATACAACGACAGAAGTATAAATTTGGATAATCCACCCATGCATTGTGCTTTGTTCTTTTTTATGCGAAACTATGCATATAGTGGAATGTTTAGATACAGTAGCAAAGGCGAATTCAATGTGCCGTATGGCGGAATTGCATACAACCGTAAATTTTTGAAGAAGAAGCTTGATTATTACAAATCGAAGGCGTTGCTCGAACATTTCAATAATACAAAGATATTCAATTTGGACTTCGAGGATTTTATAAAGACAACTCAGCCTACAAAGAATGACTTCGTCTTTTTAGATCCACCGTATGATAGCGAATTCAGTACTTATGCTCAAAACGACTTTACAAAAGAAGACCAGAAACGTTTGGCAAACTACATGATTAACGAATGTCCTGCAAAATGGATGATGATAATCAAGTACACTGACTTTATATATAGTCTCTATAATAAGGCTGGCATAAACATTCGAACTTTTGATAAGGAATATCTTGTAAGTTTTATGAATAGGAATGACAAGAAAGTTTCACATCTTCTTATAACCAATTATTAGATACATGGAACGAATTACAGAAAATCAGCTTATATTACCTGCTTTATATTTGATGGATACAAATGACGAGGGAATTATCACTACAAGTGATTTAATTTCTCAACTTACTAAAATAATGCATCCAACAGGAGAAGATGCAAATATACTTCCAAACAGGAACGACACATACTTCTCTCAAAAGGTAAGGAATCTTAAAAGCCATGATACATTGGCTTCAAAAGATTTAGCAACAAACGTAAATCAGGGCTTTAAGATTACACCAAAAGGAAGAGAATATCTGTCTTCTCATAGGGAAGTTTTAGATTATATCTTGGCTGAACCTTTTAACTATGAAGATATTAAGAGTGCACTTGACGATATACAGGAAAGAGACGATTTGATCCCAATAGAAGAGATCATATCAGAAGGTAATGTAGTAACGAGAAATATTAAAGTTCGCGAGCGATCAGCACGATTGAGATACAAGGCTATCGAGTACTTTACTCATGATAATAAAATAAGTTGTGATTGTTGCGGTTTTAATTTTCCTCAGTATTATGGGGGACACTATGGTAAAGACTGTATTGAAATTCATCACATCAAACCTATTTTTCAGTATAGGGGTGACTCTCTTGATCAATCTTTAGAAAAAGCTTTGCAAAATCTCCTGCCTGTCTGTCCGAACTGTCACCGTGTAATACACAGAAACAGAATCGAAAGTGAGCAACTGGAATTATTCAAAACCGAGCTTAGACAACGAAATCGTGATTCATTATAAATCCAAATATCACATTAACACAAATACGATATCGGTTTTTAATTGGAGAATTTTATCTAAATTTGCAAAGACGAGACAACGACATCCGAGAGAAACTTGACCAAACGGCTGACACTTGGATAGAAGTTGGCTTCTTCGCTAAGAATATCATGAAGTTCCTAAGGGGACTTCTTTGTCTCATTTTCGAAAAATCGGACTTGAAGACCTTCCAAAAGAGAATTATGAGCATTTTTGACAGCATGGAGGCTGTATTACCCACACCACAAGGTTGTATGAAAGAAATAAATTAGCAGACTATAATTAACTCTCTCATATTCAAATGATTATATTAGAATTAACGGAGTATTAATCAATAATATTATGAAGAAAAATATTGCCCTTGTAATTTTATTTATTATTTATACTTATAAAGCATTTGCTGGTGATTTATTAGGAATGATTTGTAATGAATCAAATCGACCATTAGAAATGGTAAATGTGATGATACGTTCACCGAAAGACAATCGTGTTATCGCAGTAACAGNAACATCTGCTAATGGGAAATTTACAATACGTACACTCAATTCCGACACATANATATTAAAATGCACCCGACTTGGTTATCAAGATTATAATGCAGAAATCAAAATGAAGGAAAATGAGAATCTGGATCTGGGAAGATTGATAATGCCACAAACGAGCATTCAGATTGATGAAGTTGCAGTTGTTGCGAACCGTAATGTTTTTACAACTGATAAACAATCAATCTATCCTTCAAAACTACAAGTAGAACAATCTACGGGAGGATTGGAATTACTTAAAAAACTTCCTATTCCTTTATTGGATATTAATCCCATATCAAGAACTATCTCGACNCTTGACCCACAAGGTGGTGTTATTGTGCTGATCAATNAAATGCCTTCANACGCAAATGATATAGCCATATTGGATCCAAAACGAATAAAGAAAGTCGAAGTGATTAGAAATCCGGGGATGAAATATGGCTCGAATCTGGCTATGGCAGTAAATATTGTTTTGTACAATGCTGAGGATGGTGTATCTGCAGGAGTAAACACCTCAAATTCAACGAAAATCATTTATGGATATAATAATCTATTTGGAACGTATATTCATAAAAATTCACAGCTGACTATCAGCCAAAGTGAGAATTTTCAGAATAGTTCCAATCAAANTTCAGATGACCTACGTAAATATCTTCTTCCNACCGGAGACTGGCAGACTATACATATTCAGACCCTGTCTTCAAGAGCNGTTTCTTTTACACATGGAACAACAGTAAAATATAACCTTACGGTTCCGGACAAATACGTTTTTCAAGCCATAGGTTACATAAATTCTCATCNCAATCCGAAAAACAACCGATCGGATTTAATAAGTGGAGATGGNTTATCTGGTCACATGAGTGAAACTAATATCAGAGATCAGTACTTGTCTCCTGCATTAAACCTGTACTTGAAAAAAANTCTTCCAAAGAATCAAACTTTTATGTTCAATATCGTCGGAACCTACATAAGCTCAAATTATGATTATTCTTATTCAACCGATAAAAGTAATTTTAAATCAAACTATGTGGTAGAAGGCAAAAAAATATCTGCCATAGGAGAATTGAGATACAGTAAAAATTTCCAATGGGGAGCGATAGCNTCAGGTTTACGCTCTTTTTATGGTAACACAACTAACTTGTACAGCGGAAGAACACAAAGCAAACCACAAATGAGAAATCTAAACTCAGATATATATGTACAGGTAGAAGGNCGTTGGAANCAATTTTCAGGTAGAACGACATTGGCTTTAAATGATCAATNCTATGCTCAAAATAATGAAAAGTATCATAAGGTGACGATGAGTCCTCAAATATCATTGAACTACTCACTTGCCAGTAATTTCAGTTTGGGATATGGATTCAATTTAGTTTCTCGCCTACCTTCTCTCGCTNATTTAAATGGAGCAGCCATACAATTAGATGTTTGGGAAAGAAAAATAGGTAACCCCTTATTGCAGCCTTTCAACCATATCGAAAACTCATTGTCTGCAACTTATTATACGCCAAAATTTTACGGAATGATTAGCGCAGTGTATGCTTCCAACANACATGCCATTATGCCCAGTTTGATTCGATCAGAGAATTTAGAGAGAATATCTTTTGACAATATCATAAGAAATGAACGTGATATGAATCAGGTCGCACTGACTGCCTANTTACGTTATGCGATGTTGAATAATAAATTAGTATTCAGTGCCACTGGCTCCTATAATTATTTTAATGCAATGAGTGATTTATATACCAACAAACGAGGATTCTTCTTTGGAGACTTATCTATCGAAGGTTACATCGGACGTTTTTCATTCTTAGCAGGATTGAGAAGTCGTTATAATAGCTTGTTTGCAGAAACAGTATGGTTTAATGAATACACCAATTCATTAAGTGCTACCTATAAATACAAGAATTTTTCAGTAGGGTTAACTTGGGAACAGCCTTTACAAAGTTCCGGTACAAATAATCGCATTGAAACCAAAAATGACTATGCTTATAAACTTGTAAAGAACATCAATANAGAGGCAGGAAATCATGTATTNGTTACTTTTTCATGGCGGTGGGATCACGGNTTTAAGTCCAAGTCACAAGAANCTGATGTAGATAATANAGATACGGATTCGGGTATCTTAAAATAATAACCAATCATGAGTAATAGTTCTTCACACTCTGATAGGAACCAATCTG
>NZ_JRPQ01000155.1 GCF_000762405.1 Hoylesella timonensis S9-PR14
ATTTTATTAAAACAATTTTTTGTGGTTATCGTGCGACCACCCCATAGCATCCTTATAGTTGCTATTTTTCTTTCCTCTCTTTCTGCCCGTATCACCACCGACTATTGCTTTCAAACCCACTCCCATGATTAGGGCTGATGCTATCAAATCTAACATAGTACGTTCCCTTTCTTTTTATTTACGTTTTATTTATTGATTTTCATATTTTCAAACTATCATATTTCACTCATTGATATGAGTTTCATAGTCAGTAAAGGATGTCACAAACCGCACCTTTATACACCCTATCTCGAAATATACCGAAGTGGCAATGATGTCAGTGATTGTCTTTATTCGCAACAAAGATATGAAGATATTCCCAAAACGCAAAACAAACAATCAATAAAATACTGTGTAAAACAACGTAGCACTGCATCTCAAATTTTAACGGACTATTGACTTAAATTCAGGAATTTTATCTAAATTTGCATTCATTCTCTACACGTGGCTTATTTCCCTCATGTTTAGAAAACCTGATTTGAAAGCGAACAAGAACATCAATCATGCAACTCTTGAAACAGATTAGATTAGCGATATATTTTGCTATATTCATTTTGATAACAAGTTGTTCATCAACACGTTTTGTACCACAAAATGAATATTTGCTGGAAGAGGTGCAAATCAAATCCGATCAAAAAGGATTTGATGCAGCTTCGTTGGAGCCATACATTCGCCAGAAAGCCAACTCCAAGTGGTTCTCTCTTTTCAAAATTCCATTGGGAACTTATGCGCTTTCGGGTCGAGATACCACGAAATGGGTGAACAGGACGTTACAAAAGATTGGTGAAAAACCTGTTATTTTTGACACCTTACAAGCACGTCTGTCCCAAAAAGATTTGAAGACGGCACTGCAAAATGCGGGCTATATGCATGCAGAAGTGTCTTTTGATGTGAAAACCAAGGGCAAGTCGCTAACGGCTATTTACACGCTTCACCCTGGAAAACCTTATTATATCAACAGTGTAACTTACGACATTCAAGACCAACAAATTCAGCGAGTTTTGGCATTGGATAGACCCCAGAATGCTGCGTTGGGTCTAAAAGCAGGTTCGCGCTTTACTGTCGATCGTTTAGACGAAGAACGTGAGCGAATCACCAAACTGTTATTGGATAGTGGGTTCTATAAATTTCATAAAGACTTTATCGTGTTCGAGGCAGATTCCACTCGTCAGCGAACGGGAGTGAATCTGATAGTCAAGCTGTTAAAATATCGTGCCAATAGTGATGCCCCTATCACCAATCATCCACGCTACACCATTAGAACGATTCGTTATACCTCGAAAGACAGCACAAAAATCAATCTGCGCCCTTCTGTTTTAATGTATAATACTGCCCTCATTGAGGGGGAGCCGTTCTCTGCGAGCAAACTTCAGCAAACCTATCTTAACTTTGCAAAACTACAGGCTATCCAATATACCAATATAAGATTTAGGGAATTACCCGATACTACCTTGCTTGATTGTGACATTCAGTTAAGTCAACAAAAGCCAAGAACCATCTCTTTTCAGCCTGAAGGTACCAACACGGCAGGTGATTTGGGAGCCGCTGTGCTGTTCACTTATGAAAATAGAAACCTGTTTCGTGGGAGTGAGGTGTTGAGCTTACAGTTGCGAGGAGCCTTTGAGGCCATCACGGGCTTAGAAGGTTACAATGATCAAGATTATCAAGAATATAATGCAGAGGCAAAAATTCTGTTTCCACGATTTTTGGCACCATTCCTTTCCCATTCTTTTCGTCGGCAACGGAGTGCTTCTTCCGAAATTTCGTTGAGTTATAACTTGCAGAATCGCCCAGAGTTTCATCGGCGTGTCTTTTCTTCTGCCTTTAGGTATCGCTGGAGTGAGCCTCATCATCACTTGTCCTATCGTTTAGATTTGATAGATTTGAACTATGTCCACATGCCTTGGATTTCGGAAACTTTCAAGCGAGACTATTTGGAGAGCGTGAGTAATCGAAATGCCATATTGAGATATAATTATGAAAATCTGCTTCTCATGAAGATAGGTTTTGGGGTCACCTATAATGACGGTCAGCATGCTGTCATTGCCAATATTGAGACGGTGGGTAACATCTTAGGCGGAGTGGCAAAGCCCTTGGGGTTCAAAAAGAATGAGGATGGACAATACAAGCTATTTAATACCGCCTTTGCGCAATTTGTCAAAGGCGACATTGCTTATACTCGTTTGGTAGCATTCGACTCCAACAATTCGTTAGCATTGCATGTAGGTCTCGGCATTGCTTATCCTTATGGCAATTCAAAAGTTTTGCCTTTCGAGAAGCGATATTTTTCTGGAGGTGCCAACTCGGTGAGAGGGTGGAGTGTTCGCGAGCTTGGACCGGGAAGTTTTAGAGGAACAGATGGACGAATTGATTTCATCAACCAGACTGGTGACATGAAGTTGGATATGAATGCAGAGTTTCGCACCAAGCTGTTTTGGAAACTGAATGGCGCTGCCTTTATCGATGCAGGCAATATTTGGACTTTGCGAGCCTATGAGGAGCAGCCAGGGGGGCAGTTCAAATTAGATCAATTTTATAAACAGATAGCAGTGGCTTATGGTTTGGGACTTCGACTGAATTTCGGTTATTTCATCCTTAGATTTGATATGGGCATGAAAGCCATCAATCCAGCTTATACAAGCAATGAGGAGCATTATGCTTTTTTGCACCCTAATCTTAAACGCGACTTCGCCTTCCACTTTGCGGTTGGTTTGCCCTTCTAATCGTGTTCTTGTGTCTTCTCAAGAGACTATCAGTTAAACTGCTATTTCTACACAAGAAACATCCATATATCCAAGCTGTTAAAAGCTAACCGAAAAAGTAGTTACGAGTGCAGGAAGTAGAAAAAACTCCAACCGCATCAATTCTTTTATAGCTCTACCTCGTCAATGTGTAAAGTGATAGTACCAGCTGGCACACGTACCGTTACCTCATCTCCTCGCTTCTTGTCTAACAAAGCTTGGGCAATGGGAGAGTGAATAGATATCTTTCCTTCTCGCATATTGGCTTCGTGTGCGCTTACAATGCGATAGGTCATCTTGGCTTTGTTTCCTAAATTTGTTATCGTCACTTTGCTTAGTAATCCTATTTTATCGGCTGACAAACGAGAGGTGTCAATCACACGAGCAAACTCCAAGACTTTCTGCTTAAATCTTATTCGACTCAGCAATCGACCTTGTTCGCGTTTGGCGGCATGATATTCGAAGTTTTCGCTCAAGTCGCCTTTGTCTCGCGCCTCTGCTATGGCGTCTCTAACTCGTGGTAGTTCTATCGTTTCAAGTTGTTTTAATTCAGCCACTAACTTGTCGTAGCCTTCTTGTGACATATATTCCATAATGTGCTCTCGTTTTAATTTTTCATCTTTATTTAATAGTAAGACGCCCCTGCATGAGGTTGCATATAAAACGCAGGAAAGCGTTTTTTAGTATTATTGCTGTCCGCTAAAACTTATCTATAGCCTTCTTTGTAAGAAAAGAAGCCTCCCATGGACTGTCTACGCAGTATGAGTCAGTTAATTACTACCTCTTTTTCGTCAGAATCAGGTATGCGGAAGATTTTAACAAGGAGAGTAGGATTGCAAGCTGTTTGTGACTTTTATATAAATTTATCGGCAAAAAAATTGGCGTTGTTTACTAATTCGTTATCTTTGTGACAAATAAGATGAGAAATAATGCTCAAACGAGAATATATCAGGCAAAACGAATTATGAATAAATATTTTAAGAAACAGCAGGATTTTCCTGCATGAATAAAGAGCAAATGAACCAACTTGAGTATGGACATGCTGATGTGCAACATTCCACGTTATTCCGCATCTTCGCTGGTTTAGGCAAGCGAGTTTCTTTTTCTATTCTTTAATGAATTGGAAGGGCGGTAGGATTTCCTTTCCCTACTAATATTTGAAAGTACGGTACTAATTTTATTAGGTTTAAATAATATGACTAATAACTATACACCTTTACAGGAAGAAAATGATTTCGGCTTTGTTTCAGACTCTCAACATAATTGGGGAGGTCCATGGACAGAGGAGAAATTGGATGCCTTTGAGAAGTATGTCAATGCCTATCTTACGATTATGAATAAATATCGTGACAAGTTCAATTGGAAATTACTTTATTTTGATGGCTTTGCCGGTAGCGGAACAAGAAATACCAACCATGAATCTGACTCTGAACTGATGATGGAGTTGTTTAAGGAACAAGATATTTCTCTCGAACAAATCAACGTCTATCAAGGTGCGGCAGAGCGAGTGGTGAGCATAAAGCAGCAAGGATTCGATTATTATTATTTTGTAGATTTAGACAAGTCAGCAAATGATGAACTGAAAGAGAAACTGCAACCATATTCTGACCAGGGAAAGAAACTTATCTTCAGAAATAGAGATGCCAACAGCATTGTTAAAGAAATGGGGAAATACCTTGCCGATCACAAAAACAAGTTTAAAGGACTTGTTCTTTTGGATCCTTTCGGTATGAATTTGGATTGGGAAACCATCGCATCCTTAAAAGATGCCTCCATAGACCTTTGGATATTGGTTCCCTCTGGTGTCATCATTAATCGCCTCCTTGAACGTGATTGCACACTAAGACATATTGAAAAGCTTAAACAATACTTTGGGTTAACCAAAGCGGAAATTGAAAACAGGTTCTACACAATGAGAAAAGATCAAACTCTTTTCGGAGAGATTGAAAAGAAGGAAAAGGTAAAAGAACCGATAAAGAGAATTGCAGAGCTTTATGTTGAAAGACTCAACACGCTTTTTCCTTATGTGACGCCTGATCCTCTCGTTATGACAAACAGGCTGGGTGTGCCCATCTTCCATTTTGTATTTGCCTCTCACAACAGGACGGCAATGAATATTGCACAACAAATCATTTCAAAGAAATCAAAATGAGAACAACAAAGATAGAATGGACCGACAAGACTTGGAATCCTATAACTGGTTGCACCAAGAAGTCGGCAGGCTGCGCACACTGTTATGCGGAGACCATGGCAAACCGAATCAGGAACATGGGGCTTGACAAATATAGAAACGGCTTTGAACTGACATTGCATGAAAGTGCATTGGAGGAGCCATTGAATTGGAAGAAGGGACATAACATTTTCGTTTGTTCCATGAGTGACATCTTTCATGAAGAGGTTCCATTTGAGTTTGTGGACAAAATGATGGCAACTATCCGAAAGACTCCTCAGCATAGATATCAGATTCTCACAAAGCGTGCTGAAAGAATGAAAGAATATTTTTCCTCACGAGAGATCCTGCAGAATGTATGGCTTGGTGTAACTGTTGAGTGCAAAGCTACAAAGTTCAGGATGGACTTTCTCAGAGACCTTCATGCCAGCGTCAAATTTCTGTCGTGTGAACCCTTGCTTGAAGATTTGGGAGAGATGGATCTGAAAGGAATTGATTGGGTGATTGTAGGAGGAGAAAGTGGACCGAAAGCACGCCCGATGAAATTGGCATGGGTAACCAACATCATGCACCAAGTAGAATCGCAAGATGGTGCATTCTTCTTCAAACAATGGGGCACATGGGGAAGCGATGGTGTGAAGAGAAATAAGCATAAGAACGGTAAATTGATTGATGGCAGAGTGATACAGGAAATGCCATTGACAAAGACAGTTTAGCTTGTAGAATCCCATCTCAACAAGTAGAAATTATGGAAAATACGAAATAGTGAAAAAGCAGAAAGCCTTGCAAGGAATGAACGACAACGAGAAGGGGGTGCTTATAGGGTTGTTTCAGCATCATTAGAAATATAGACAGGTATGGGAGCGTAAGTTCGAAACCGTGGAGACAGAACTCGACTTCCCCGATCCATATAAATTAAGGAGAATGCATTATGGAATACAGCAAGGAAGAAAAATTGGAATGGACGATGATTTTCATTCATGAGTTTGGCAAGCGCTTTGGTCTAACGATGAAACAAGCTTTTGGCTATCTGAGCCGTTTCAAGGGTATTGACTTCATTGACAAGCATTACGGTTTTGTACACACGCAGTCGTTTGAAAGTATGGTGGACGATATCGCTGGATTATGCAAAAGAATGGGAGGACATTTGGGATGAGACTCTATCATGGCACAAATGTTAATTTTACAATATCGACCTGACGAAATCAAGACCTAACAAGGACTTTGGGCAGGGCTTCTACTTGTCGGATGACCGAAGGCAGGCAGAAGAACTGGCAGCCGCACGGGTGGCACTGACAGGAGGTGAAGTTGTCGTTCTTAAATATGATTTTGACGAAGCGCTGCTTGATAGTGGTGCGCTACGAGTAAAACGCTTTGACAACTAATTGTAGTTTTTGTCTTGAAAATTTACCAAAAAACGGCCATCTAAAATCTTCAAAATAGAAAAAAATAATAGGCAAACGATGGACAAAAATGCGCTGATTTTGATAAAATAGACGGCTCTTGAGGCTGAAACATTGAGTTTACGGTCTTGGAAACATGTATTAGAGGTGTTATTCACATGCTTCAACCTTATTAAAGCATGCAAATAGGAGGCTTATCTCAATGCTTTAACCGCCAAAAAACGGTGAAAATAGGAAAGGAAAGTGGCGACAAAAGCGTAACACTGTAAATACCAACAGATTATAAACTTTGCTCATTTCTCGCGTATTTGCGACCCACTTTGCTGTTGGTGATTTTCATGCGAGTTCTGAGAGGCACTTTGTAAAGAAAATTCAGCATCTTTTATACTCTCATATCGTGCGCCACTCATTCTACCAATGTTGCCTTTTGAATGTGTTTCGTGATGCAAATACACCGCACGTTTGTTTAAGGGAAAAATTGTTGAACAACAAATAAAACCAATAAAACCAATAAACTCATCAAGGCAATGAACGCAAGCGTTCTTCGAATAGCACAAATTTGCCAACAATAATATGTTGTGAGTATTCACTAAATTTGTTTCATTGGGTGAACGCTGGCATTCATTGAATCCAACAATAGGATTCGTTTTATTGGTTAAATTCGTTGTTGGTACAAAATATCATGATTGTTTTTGACATCAAACGACCATGTTAATGAAACACTTGTGGTGCAAACATCTTTCTCCAAAAAAAGAATCGTGGGCAATAGCAGGCAGCTGTGCAACCGATAGCGTGTTGTGGGGGAAAGGGACTTGTGGTTGAAGACTAATATTGCCAACGCACTCCTATTTGCAAATTGAATTGTAGTGGTTTGTCTTTCCAGTACGTGTTGAGTGGTTGATGTTGCGGAATGTAATATTTAAGTCCCGGTTCCAAGTAGGCTCCAAGATGAGGCGTAACGTTGTATTGTATGCCAAGAGCAGCTTGTGTTGACCATTGCTGGGCTGTTTTCTTTATGTCTTGTGTCACTCCCTCTTTGGTGTTTTGTGCCTTCACATTGAAGTCAACCTGCGCCCCAGCCATGGCATAAGTGCGAAGATGCTTGTTTTGCCAAAACGCATAACTGATATTCACGGGTACACCTACGTAGTGGAGCGACTGTTGCGTCGTGAAGCGAGTTGTCCCCATGGTCTGAATAAAGTCAGATTGTAGCTTGGTATATACCACTCCTGTAGAGACAGATAAACGAGAGTGCAATGCAACGCTGAATGAAAGTCCTAACGAAATGGGTTGATGGTGTACTACTTCCTCATGCGTTTGGTTCAGAATGGGCGATACATCATCCGCAAAAAGCGTGTAGGCTTTTGACATGAAATAGTCATTGTACATCATTACGGGTTGGGCTGCATGAATAGGATTACTGGTAGAATAGCTCATGAGCGCATTGCTGGCATACAAATTCATGGATAAGGTGGAGTTGTGTCCTGAAGTTGTTGTATGGTGATGCGTTGCGTACGTGCGTGTACGCTGTGCTACTTGCTTGTCCGTTGCATGGGCAGTTGGCGTTGTGGTGGCGCTCTGTGCCTGCGTATTTGGCTGCTGCGTGGCAGGTTCAGCGGAAGAAAATGTCTCGATAGAGGGTTGTGTGGTGCCACTATTGTCAGCCGAAGCAACATCTTTTGAGACGTTGGTGAGTAAGATTTCCTCTGGTTGTGCTTGCGGCTTGACTTGTGATGCAGCAACAGTAGACTGCCCTGTGCTTGTGACGGTTGTTTCTATCAATGGTGTTAAGGCGGTTGTAGGTTGCTGTCCTTGTGCCGTAGAGGTTGCTTTAGGCTCCATGTAGGTTTGTTGATTGGCACTTGCGGAGGGTTGTTGAGATGTTTGTACCGCAAGCGAAGGTGTGGAGGTTTGCTGATGAAACAGCACATAAGCGGCTCCACCCAATAAGGCAATACAGATGACAGCTGCGGCAGCATATCGACGCCACAGGCTGATGTGGGTTGCGTGTTTGGTATATGGAGGGTTGGTGAGCTGTTTTTCGATGCCAGTCCACAAGTCGGTCTCAACAGGTTCTTGGTGTTGAGCCATGCGCTTTTGTAAGTCGTCAATCCAGTTATCGTGTTTCATAAGTTACTCTTTCTCTTGTAATCGTTAATCATGCGAGCCAACATGTTTTTTGCTCGAAAAAACTGTGAGGCTGACGAATTTTCCTTGATGCCCAAGGTATGGGCTATTTCTTGATGACTTTTTTGTTCAAAGACAAATAAATTAAATACCGTTCGATACCCATCGGGCAATTGTTGTATCATTTTTAGCAGCACATCTATGGGTAGCTGTCGTGTATCTACCTCATCTTCGTGTTCATCATCGGGCACGTCTATCAAGTCGTTGGTAAGCTGTAGCCGCTGGTTCTCACGTAGATAGGTCAGCGACTGGTTTGCCACAATGCGCATGAGCCACGCTTTGAGAGAGCCCTCGCCCCGATACTTAAACCGCTGGATGGCAGAAAAGGCTTTGACAAAACTGTCTTGCAGCACATCTTGCACCGCATCACGGTCGGGGATGTATCTTAGTGCAACGGTCATGGCATAGCCACAATAGCGCTCGTACAACTGTCGCATGGCTTGCTGGTTGCCGTTGAGAATGGCTGTCAGAAGTTGTTTTTCAGTTTCCACCAGTGGCACTTTTCTTGAGAGTATGAAATTGAACGGCTTGAGGTTCTTTGTAGTTAACGATGGTACTGTTGTCCACTTTCACCGCCTCTATGTAAAATACCGATGAGAAAGTCTCGTTTTGTTCGTTATAGGCACCCGCTGCATTCCCTTTTTGGATGATGATTTGAATGAAGTGGCTCTTGCCATTCGCCGTGAAGGAATAGGTGTAATCGCTGGGCAGTGCCACCATATAAATGGTGGTTGCCGAATAGCCTGTCTCTTGATAGAGTACATGGTAGGCATTAGTTGGTACGACTTGAAGCGTGGTGAGTCCCAATTTGCGCATGATAGCCACTTTAGCATCAGGCAAAAGAGGAATGTAAGTGTAGCTTTGGTGTATACCTAATTCTAATTGGGCTGTGCCTATTTGCTTCTCTTGATAAGTCCAAATGCCCTGATATTTCCCGAAATAGGACGGTATTTGTCTGTTTGAGCTATATAAGGATTCGCTTAACGGGTCGTCATTGTATGAGGTACATGCCGTCAACAATATCCCTATGAAAAGATAAAAAAGTGATCTCATTTGCTGAATCGTTTTATACTCTAATAACGTTAAAATAAAAAAATCTTGCATGCGAAATGCAAGATTTTTACTTTTTCTTCATTATAAAGACAGTAAGGAATTAAAAATAATAAAAATAAATACCAAAAAAGATGTTTAGATATTTAGTCACAATGTTACTACTCATGGGGATTCGGTTGGGCGTACAAGCGCAGGAGACCCCTCAAAAAGGGTATCCCTACGAGCGTACTGAGCTTTCAGTGGGCATCGCTTTGCACAATAGTTATGGAAATGAATATGATAGTAATTATCCCTCACCTTTATTAAATCGAGAAACCCCAATGGACGATTATCATGCAGGAAAATTTTATATCGATGAAATGAAATCGAGTCCAACGGTTTGGGTAAACATTTTTCATCATATCAGCAAACATTGGGCTGTTGGTCTACAGGGTTGTTACGGCTACAGTATGTGTCAACGATATCGATCACTAACAGCGCAAAAAGACGGAAAGTTAGATTTGCATGACTTCATTGCATTGTGGAGTTTGCGCTACTATTATTGCATACACCAAAAATATAGCTTTTATAGCGGCATATCGTTAGGCTTCAACAAACTGTTGTATAAGCATTATGATGCTTCCGAGTACTCCGCAAAAACTCATATGATAAAAGATGCCACTATTTTTGGTTTCTTAGTAGGAACAAAATTTTATGGATTCAGTGAAATAACAACGAATGTTCGTGGATTATTAAGGGCAGGTGTTGGATATCGCTGGTAATTAGATAAACGAAAACAGTACATCCTTTGGAAAAAACAAGAGGCACTTCATGGTTAGGAAAATGTAATACAACCACATAAAAAATAAACAATACGCAGATGAAGACAAAACTATTTATAAGCATACTTATGGTAACAGCAACCCTTCTTGCAGGATGTCAATGGGAGGAAGAAGACTATGACCAATGGCATAAGACGAAGGCAGGTAGAACAGCTTATCTATATATGGAAACAAATATGAAAAGTTTGACGAATATCGTTGCCTATACACAAATGTTTAGACAATATATAAGGCAAACCACTGTTGAGGGTCGAGACTCTGTCAATGCTCTTTACTTTAGAAATATTAAAATATTAAGGGAACGTGACCTACAGCACAGTCAGTTTTTTTATAATATGTTGGTAAAAAATGAATATGGACAGATTCTCTATATCATCTCTTTTTTCAACACCTCTTCGACTGATTGGAAAATTGATGCTGCTGTTTCAAGTGGTGATGGCAAACTGTATTATCATTTACAAGTAAAGGATGTTGATTCTAATCAGTGGACGATTGAAAAGAGTTGGAGTGATGCAAAGGAGTCAACAGTAGTAAAAAGTGATAGTACAGACGCAACCAATGTTTGTAATCGCCTTTCTCGTAAGGCTTTCTTCATGAAAAATAAACCGTTGACAGTAACATGGAGTAGTTACTCGGATTATCCACACTTTGCATTAAAAGGAGAGGGAGAGTTGGAGAGTTGTGCAACTCCTCAACTAAAATTGCTGTATTCTATTACTCAGCCATTCGAAGTTATCACCTTGCCCAAGTATCTTGATGCAAAGAATTTAAGGAGCAGTGATGCAAATCAGACCTATGTATCGAGTTACGAAGGTGATTTGAGGCTTATTGCCATAGACACGATTGACCGAACGACAGATACCTATGATATTACGTTGACGTATGACGAGATTTATATCAAGATGAATGATATAAAAGAGAGTTGGCAACGGTAAAGAGGGATAAGGTGTTTTTTCAGCCTTTCAATAGTGTTTGGTGATCCTTTTCGAACACTTTGGGATACTTAGCTTGCAGGCATAAGTTGACCAAGCTATTTGCTACCAATTCAATATCGCTGAGATCCACCCCACGTTCACGAGACACGTCTTTTCCTAAACATACTTCCCAAGTGGCATTGAAACAAGTATCTTCAGCTCCAACGTACGAGTGATTGGCAGTGTCGCCTGGTAATATCTTGTAACGAATGGCTTTTTTCGATGCTACTGGCTGCATAGATAGTAGCAAATCGTAAGCGTGCTTGAGTTCGGGACGAAACTTACTGGTGCCAGGAAACATGTCATTGATAACGGGCATGAGTTCGTCAAAATCGTAAGCTTGAAGCAATTGGTATAGTTTCATGATAGGGTAGGGTTGATAAGAGGTTGTTTGTGGGTGGATTGATAAGCCCATGAACACAATCATAGAATGGGCTTATCAAACCTAATTTGTGCGTTAAAACTTCGCCATCTTGATAGCTACTACCGCACACTCGTCGCCTTTGTTTCCTAATTTTCCGCCACTTCTATCTTTGGCTTGTTGCAAATCGTTGGTGGTGAGCAGACCAAAGATAATAGGAATCTCGCTTTTACTATTTAAGGTAGCTATCCCATTGGTGACTCCTTGGCAGATATAATCAAAGTGGGGCGTTTCGCCTCGAATGACGCATCCTAAGATAATCACGGCATCATAGCCGCCATTGAGTACCATTTGGTGTGCGCCATATACAAGTTCGTAACTGCCTGGAACCGTCTTCACATGGATGTTCTCGGGCAATGCTCCATGCTTTTCGAGCGTGGAAACCGCTCCATCAAGTAATGCTCCTGTGATTTCAGAATTCCACTCGGATACCACGATGCCAATACACATGTTACTGGCATCGGGTACTTTGCTGGCGTCATAGTCGGATAAATGATGTAATGTAGTCGACATAAGCTTATCTGGACGCACGTTCAATGTACTTATCTATCTCGGAACTTTGTACAACTGCCGAGTTGATATACTTTTTCTTGATGTCTTGATAAATCTTGAGTGCCTCTTCTTTCTTGTTTTGACTTTCTAAGATCTCTGCTGCTTGCATCATAAAGGTTGGTGCAAGACTGTAATTTACCTTTCCTTCTGCTTTGCTGTCGGCTTTTTCTGCAGCTTTCTTGAGGGTGCTAACGGCTTTGTCTAATTGGTTGACGTGTGCATAGGCATTGCCTAATGCAGCTAACGCAGCAGGACTAATCATGGCATCGTCTTTTCCATTGAACTTATCAAGATACTGTACTGCTTCGTTCCATTTGTCCATATTGGCATAACACAAGCCAGCATAGAGGTTGGCTAAGTTTCCTGCATCGGTGCTACTGTAATCGCTTGCGATTTTAAGAAAGCCATTATAATTAACTTTATCACCATTCAATGCTTTTTCAAAATCGCCTGCATTGAAGTATTGTTGACCTTTCCCCAGTTCGGTACTTGCTTTTTCAGCACGTGGTTTCTGTACATAAGCATTGTACAAGAAAATACCAACAATAATAACTACAATTGCTGCAGCAGAAATGATAATAGCTTTTTTGTTCTTAACGAAGAAAGCTTGTGATTTGGTGAGAGCTTCATTCGTTTCTTCTACTCCCTTCACTTGTTTGTTTGCCATTTTATGATAATATTTATATTTATTTTTTCGGTTTTCATTCTTTGGCATGAAACGTGCTAAGATGACATCCCAAGCCATGATGCGTTGCAAAATTAAAGTATTTATCCGATATATTGAAATTTATTACTTACTTTTTTCGTTTTTGACTATCAAATAAGGTAACTTTGCAAAACTTATCGATTCATCAGCTTTTCGATTTATAAATGCTTGTTCATGCTTTTAAAGAAGATTTCAATCCTTAATTACAAAAATATAGAAGTGGCAGATTTGGAGTTCTCCTCCAAGTTGAATTGTCTCATAGGGCATAATGGAGAAGGAAAGACTAACTTATTGGATGCTATCTATTATTTATCGTTTTGTCGAAGTGCTTTTAATCCCATTGATTCGCAATTGATTCTTCATGGGCGGGATTTCTTTTCTTTGCAGGGAACTTATTTGCGAGACGACGGTGACGAGGAACTGATTCATTGTGGATTGAAGCGTGGAACAAGGAAGCGATTTAAGCGCAATGACAAGGATTATAAGCGACTTTCGGAGCATATTGGATTGATACCGCTGATTTTTGTGTCGCCTTCGGACACGATATTGATTGAGGGAGGGAGCGAAGAGCGCAGACGCTTTTTGGATATGGTCATCTCGCAATTAAATCGAACCTATATAGAACATTTGAGCAGATATAATAAAGCTTTAGCTCAACGTAATGCGCTTTTGAAGAAAGAGGATGCTCCCGATTTGTCTCTCTTGGAAATTCTCGAGCAAGAAATGGCTGTTCAAGGCGAGGCAATCTTTGCAATAAGGCAATCGTTTATCGAAGAGTTCATTCCTGTTTTTCAATCTATCTATGACAGTATTTCAGGACATCATGAAGAGGTGTCATTGCAGTATATATCGCACGCACAAAGGGGACCGCTATTAGACGTTATTCAGCGTGACCGCATGAAGGACAGGGCTGTGGGTTATTCGCTGCATGGTGTTCATCGAGATGACCTGCAAATGATGATAGGGGATTATCAGATGAAGCGTGAAGGGAGTCAGGGACAAAACAAAACTTATGTCTTAGCGCTGAAGCTTGCGCAGTTTGATTTCTTGCAGCGTACGTCTTCTGCCACCCAACCATTACTGTTGTTAGATGATATCTTTGATAAGTTGGATGCAGAGAGGGTAGAGCGTATTGTAGATTTAGTGACCAGTACGACTTATGGACAAATTTTCATGACCGATACCAATCGGGCTCATTTAGATAGAATATTAAGCAGTCATTCGTTTGATTATAAATTATTTGTGGTGAATAATGGGGATATTGTCGAAAATAGAGGAAGTAAGTAGTGTTCTGAAATAGATTTCAAGGAATAGTTCGCTGTGTTTATTTATTTTCCTCCATATTCTCAAGCACAAACTTGTTATGGTTTGATGAAGAAACTTCACTTTTTTAGTAAAATATGTTTAAGCGTCAGGTACAAACTTTAGATGAAATATTGCAAAAGGCATTGCGTGAGGGTGGACTTGAAACCCCACTTCGCCAACGACGACTCATTGATGCGTGGTCTGAAGTTGTTGGGCAGACTGTCAATGCTTATACTGGCGAGAAATTTATTCGTAACCAGACGTTGTTTGTAAAAATAAAAAATCCTGCACTAAGGCAGGATCTTTCTATGATGCGCTCGCAGTTGGTGAAGAGACTCAATACTGCTGTGGGAGCTTTTGTCATCAGCGATGTAAAGGTGTACTGAGGTTAGTTGACGAGTTCACAAGTTGACGAGTTGACGAGTTTGTAAGTTCTTGAGTCTTTGAGTTTTTAAGTTCTTGAGTTCACCAGTTGACGAGTTTACGAGTTCACAAGTTTATAAGTTGATGAGTTTTTAAGCTCTCAAGTTGACATTATCAGAATGTTACGCAACCTAAGTTTCTGTCTACCAACATGCCATCGATGGCTTTTAGATTGAACGTACCAGCCCTCTTTGCTTTCAACTTGATGATAAACAACTCTACATCGCCTTCGTCCAATAAGAAGTTGTTGCCACGATTGACGAATGTTGGCGTTAGTTCTTTTTGTCCATTGGTGTGCAAACGGTCGTAGGTAAGGTTCACCATATCTTTCATGTTCAGTAATTGTGTACCTACGTATTCGTATTCATTGGTGTTGTAGGGTAGGGCAAAGCTCAATGCGTTGACGTAATGTAAGCCTTTGCCTACGACTTTAACTTCAATGATATCACCAGCTTGGAATCTTTTCTTGTTGGGAACTAACACCAATTTCCCGTCTACCTTGTCGTTAGAGTTGCGCACTCCTCCGTCCAGTTCCGTAGCTACGCACGAGATGTCGTAGGCGTCAATGAGTCCGTTGCCGTTGATGTCGCCAATCTTGATGTAGTCGAAATCGCTATCGCCCTTGCGCAGCCCCGTGTAGTTCATGTACGACGTGAGGTCGTTTTCATCGATAAACTTGTCACGATTGATGTCGCCTTGCAATGTACTTTCTGTACCAGGTACCTTAAACACGTACATTTCTTTTCCTGAAGCGAAGTTGCCAACGGCTTTAGTGAGTTGTAGTTTAAGATATCGAGCCTGCGGCTTTTCTTTGAATGTGAATGTTTTACATTCTCCGTCTTGTTTCCATTCAAAGGCTGTGGGATTGCTCCAGCTCTGTCGGTTGGTAGCGTAGGCGATAGTGCCTTGTAGCAACGTTCCATTGCCTGCATCCTCGCGTGGCAGGTATTCTAATTTGTCAAGGGTGTTCACAGACTTTAAGTCGATGATAAGGTCGGCAGGTATGGCTTCGCCCTTTCCCCACTTGGAGTGCCATGTGGTTTTCTCATCGAAGTCGAACAGTTTATCCGTTCCTTGTCCTGGCTGATTGGCGCAGGTAGCTTGTGCCTTGATGCCCTTGATGGCAAATTGCAGCGGATCGGCTTTTGTTTTCCCTATGAAGTCCTGCCATTCAGATTGATTGTCCTTGTTGATAGCTCTAATTTTGAACGAGTAGGTTTGTTCGGGTTGCAGTCCGTTGAAAGTAAACTGGTTTTGACGAATTGTTGAGTAAGTCATTCCATTGAACAATATCTCGTAATAGTCTGCATTGGCTGTCTTTTCCCATGTTGGTGTAAGTGAGAAAGCGCCAATAGACTTTTGTGCTATTTGTGGGAGAGGAGCCTTTAAGGAACCAGTGTGTTGAGCCAGTGCGGGTAAGGTGATGTTAAAATCAAATCCTTTAACTTTCACCACCATCTTGTTTTGGCTTACATTAGTCTTGGCTATCTTTACCAACAGTTGTGGATTCTTTGTCATTTGCACGTGTTGCATTTGGCTACCTGCTGTGGAGAACTGGTTCAGATTGGGTTCTTTTAGGTAGAGACAAGCATTGTCGCTGGCATCGAGTTCTTGAAGATTGTTTACCCATTTAAGCCTTATGCTTCTGTTATTCACCTTTGCTGTTACCTTCTTTGGTTGCTGGCTCACATTGATACGTAGCAATGTTTGTTTATTGGGTTCGTATCCTTTGAATGCGCCCTTGGTGGGTTCCATGGTGATAGTAAGGTTTTGTTTACCGTCAGTCTCTGCATGAATGTCGGTGGTGACATATTCACCACATTTGTATGCCTGTGTATTGCCATCATCATCGTACTCTTCAAAGTGACTTTCGTTGTTGGGCGTTGCATATATTTCATAAATGCGCAAGTCATTCTTTATTTGAGTTGGATTGTTGTTGGCATTGGTCATGGGAATGATAGCGTTGGCTTTTACAAATACTGGCAGCTTCCAAATGGGTGACTCAAAGTTATTGATAATACATCCTCCTTGGTAAGTGTGCCCTGTAAAGTAATCTACCCATTTTCCTTCAGGCAAATAAATTCGGTTACGAATGTCGTTTCCCTCCTTGTCCATTTGCGTATCTTTATAAATAGGTGCAACGAGCAATGAAGGACCATACATAAATTGGTACTCTGTGTTGGTGCCGAGCGTGTAAGGGTTCGGGTCATCCAAGAACATAGCACGTATCATTGGCTTACCGTCAATGGCTTGATGAGCTATAGAATAGGTGTAGGGCATGAGTTGGCTTTTCCATTTCAGGTAATGTCTGTTGATGCTTGTCGCTGGTTCACCAAGTGCATCAGGATATTTAGGATTGCTTCCCCAACCGTCCATATTGAGTCCCATAGGATTGAACGTCTTCCATTGGAATTCTCGGATGTTCACAATAGGGTTCTTTCCTCCAAAGATACCATCGAGATCGGAGGTAATATTGGGTTGTCCTGACAATCCAGAGCCAATGAAAGTAGGAATGTGAAAACGAATGTACTCCCAATCTCCTCCTGTTTGGTCACCGCTCCATATCGTAGCGTAACGTTGTGTTCCTGCCCAACCGTCAAGTGAAATGATGAAGGGGCGTGCATTATTTCCGTAGTAAGGCATGATGTGAGCGACATCAGCCACACCATTGAGACCAAATGAGTAGCCGTTGCCCACCCATGCTACATCAGTCTTGAGTACACGTACTCCAGCATTTCGCACTTCTTTCACGATGTCACGTTGCAACAAAGGCTCTATGCCAGGTTTTGGATGTAGGTCGCTTTGTGTCCATAGTCCTATCTGTACGCCATTTGCTTTTGCATAGTCGCCAAATTTCCGCAAGTTTTCAATATTTCCATCAAGCGTGTTGGTTTGTCCGTAGCCTGCTCCATAGCCATCGTTGGGTAAGAACCAACCTAAAGGCATATCATTCTTCACATATCTATCTATGGCAGCACGCGCCGAGAATTGGTAGTTTCCTTTCTCTCCGTTGAGGCTTTCCTTGATGCCTCCGTTGTCTTTTTGGCTTTCTTTGTATGTTTTTCCATCGGGCATAAGGATATTTCCTTTGGGGTCTTCTTTCCAATAATCGCGGTTGTATGCGTTGAGATGTCCCTCGTAAAATCCAAACTTAGGCATCAGTACTGGGTGTCCTGTTAGTTGGTAAAAGTCATTGAGCAGTGCCACAGGTGTTTCGTCTACCATCACGAACATATCGAGGTAGGCTTCTTGATGATGTAGTTTCACTTGTTGTGGTTGTGCTGCAGCGAAATCGTATCGCCCGGGTTTGAAGGTATGCCATAGTACGCCATAGCCTTTGTTACTCCAATAGAAAGGTGTCGGTGATGCTACACCTCCGTCAACCCAATTGTTGGTGTTTTCTATGGCGATACTTCTTCCTTTGTGTGAGAAGCGTCCATTTTGAACACCTCCGCCAAAAAAGTATTCATCTGTATGAGCCTTCATCGTAACAGTGGTACCTTGTGCGTTGATATCTGCCACCATGAGGTCTTCGAGTGCATTCTTTCCGTTGAGGTTGTTGGTAACATTCATCCTACCATCTTTTTTGTCAATGCTTAGTGTGACGTTACGTGTAGAGATGATGATGTTGTTTCCCTTGTCTTTTAAAGTAAAATCGGTAAGGGGCAGACGTGGATTGTTCACCAATATATCCGCAGGAGGTGTAGCTTGTGGGTTACGAACAACGGGGTTCGTGTCGTCTCTAAAAAGACGGAAGATGTTGTTAGCGTAAAAATCAATGGTGATGTGCTTATCGTTTGTATCATAGACTTCTACCGTCGTTGGATTTATCTGCACGGCTCGAGAAATAACTGCATTTTTATTGGTAGACACATTTGTTTGTGCTTGCCGTGCTGTTAGTGGTTTGTTACCTGCGCAAATGGGATTGTTTTTACTTCCAGTGATGAGCAACGCTATTGCTAAGGAGTATCCTAATAAGTGCTTGTTGTTCTTTAGAATATTCATATTTTATTTTTAATAAGTCCTGTTTTTGTGGGTTAGATATTATTTGTAGATACAACGACTTCATCCATGCGGATGTCGTTTTTGTCAGCGGGAACCTCGGTTACCTGTTGAAATGGAAAGCATATACCTATTTTATATAGGTGGGGCACGGTGCTCAAGAAACGATCGTAGTAGCCTTTTCCACGTCCCAATCGATTTCCTTGTTTGTCGAATGCCATGCCAGGAATGAGTGCCACATCAATTTCATCAAATGCTGTAAAGGCATCTGCCTGCGGTTCCATGATGCCAAACGGTCCTTGAGCAACTTGAGAAGATGGCTTGTAAGGGCATATTTTCAAGTCATGATCACCAACCACAACAGGTAGCAGAATGTTTTTCCCCTGCGCCAGTAGCTGTTCCATCAGACAATGGGTGTCAACTTCGTCTGGCAACGATGCGTATAGCAGAATGGTGTTGGCTACCTTTATGCGAGGATGTTCGAGCAAAGTTGCTGTAATGGGTGTCGACATTTCGCACAATTGTTCAGGTGTGAATGTGCGTTTCAATTGTCGTATTTGTTTTCTTAGCGTTTGTTTATCCATAACCATCATGAATTTTTTAGCCAGTTTTACATACAAGAAGACTTTGTGTCATCGTTTATGCTTGAAATATTTGTGGCATTTGTCTTATCTCAGGCTGGCGTTGCAGCGATGTTGCTTTGGCTACTCGTTTTGCTGGAGCCTTTGGAAAGGCTGCATTGTTTCTGAAAGTCTTCAGTGCCTCACGTATGGTTGCGTCATCTTCATTGACATACTCCAGCCAAGCTTGTTCGTCAAGCATATTGTAGATGATGCGACTATTGATAAATCTGTCGAGCAAATAATGAGATTTACGTATCATGAGGTTGCGCCGTTTCAGTCCCTTGTCGTTTGCATAGGTGGCAAACTTGTCAACAAGGTTTTGTTTTTTAAGATAGTCTGCCAGTTCCATCATCTCTTTGAAGTTGTTCAATTTTGGACGATTATCATCAGTGTAGGTAAATGCGAATTGTAAGATGAGTCCACTCATCGTGGCTTGTTTATAATACGAAGTAAAGCCAGTGGTGTCTTCAGGTACGAAGATGTCCGGCGTGATACCTCCTCCGCCATACACTACACGTCCGTTACTGGTGTGATATTTGGGACCCGTGTGTTTGATAGAGTCTTGTGAGAAGAACTCTCCGTGCTCGTATCGGCTCATCAAATCTTGTGCATAATCATCTGTCTCACCATGTACATAGGGCTTTTGAATACATCTTCCCGAAGGAGTATAATAGCGTGCAATCGTGAGTCGAACCATACTACCATCCGAAAACTCTATTTGCTTTTGAACTAATCCTTTACCAAACGAGCGACGTCCAATGACTGTAGCTCGGTCGTTGTCCTGCATTGCACCTGCAAATATTTCACTTGCCGATGCTGAACCTTCATTAATCAGTACTACCAATGGCGTTTGTTTGTAACTGCCACGACCATCCGAACGAAAATCTTGTCGAGGAGATTTGCGTCCTTCGGTGTACACAATCAGTTTGTTTTTAGGTAAAAACTCATTCGCCATTTGTACTGCCGATTGTAAATAGCCGCCCGTGTTATCACGCAAGTCGATGATTAAATTCTGAAAGCCTGACTCTCCAAGCTTTGCTAATGCCACCAACAGCTCTGCGTAGGTTGTTTCTCCAAAGCTTTTTATACGGATATAGCCCGTTTTGTCGTCAATCATATAAGTGGCAGATACGCTCTTAATTGGGATGTCACCACGCGTTACGACAAACGATTGCGGCTTGCTGTGCCCATATCGCAGCACTCCAATCTTTACTTTTGTGTTCTTTGGTCCCTTGAGTCGCCTCATTGCTTCTTGGTTGGTAACCGCTTTTCCAACAAAAGTCTGGTCGTCTACCATTACAACCTTATCGCCAGCCAAAATACCAGCACGTTCAGCAGGTCCGTTCTGAATGACATTTTGTACATGAATAGTATCTTGTCGTATCACAAACTGAATGCCAACGCCGGAGAAAGAACCTTGCAAGTCTTGATTGGCTGCTTCTACATCTTTCGCACTGATGTACACACTATGCGGGTCGAGTTCGGTTAATATCTTTGGCATTGCGTCCTCTACCAAGGAATCCAGATTAACCTTATCTACATACTGATCGTCGATGATGTGCAGTAAGTTGTTGATACGGTTGGTTCCCGTATTGATGATGCTCAATCGATTGCCAGAAAAATGGTTGGAGTAGAATGAGCCAACGATAATTCCAATGACCACACAAAGTGCCATCATGAGCGGCATAAAACGATTTGACTTCTTATTATTCATTGGTGAGTTATTGAGTTAATGAGTTGATAAGTTATTGAGTTGAGTTCTTGAGTTAATGAGTTGTTGAGTTTTTTAGTTATTAAGTTATTATTCCAAATACTCAACTTTAATGTTGGCTTTCTTCAGTAAGTTAAGACCATCATCTAAACGGTATTTCTCTCCGTAGACAACTCGTTTGATGCCTGCTTGGATAATGAGCTTTGCACATTCAATGCAGGGAGAGGCAGTGACATAAAGAGTTGCTCCGTCGCTGTTGTTCGAACTGCGTGCCAACTTGGTAATGGCGTTGGCTTCAGCGTGTAGCACATAGGGATGGGTAACGCCTTGTTCGTCTTCACATTGATTTTCAAAGCCGCTGGGGGTGCCGTTATATCCGTCGCTGATAATACGTTGGTCCTTTACTACCAATGCACCCACTTGTCGTCTCTGACAGTAAGAGTTCTCTGCCCAAATACGTGCCATGCGTAAATAGCGTTGATCTAATTGGTGTTGCTTGTCTTTTGTTATCATCAGATTTTATATCGCCTGTTGCAAGAGTCGCATCTCTATGGCAATCCTTGCAAAGATTGTTTTGTTGTTCTATTTATTTCTTGATACCGTTGCGCTCTAAGAGTGCATCAATGGTTGGCTCTTGTCCTCTAAATCGCTTGTAAAGTGTCATCGGATGTTCTGTGCCTCCTTTCGAAAGGATGTTTTGACGGAAACTTTCTGCCGTCTTTTGGTCAAAGATACCATTTTTCTTGAACACGCTGAAAGCGTCAGCATCCAGCACTTCTGCCCATTTATAACTGTAATATCCAGCCGCATAACCGCCTGCCATGATATGCGAGAATTGGGTTGTCATGCAGGTGTTTGGTAACTGCTTGCCAAGTATCGCCTTCTTCCAAGCTTCTTTTTCAAAGGGGATGATATCCTCATGGAAGTCTTTACGCTGCGTGTAATAAGCCATATCCAACAACCCAAAGCTCACTTGCCGCAAGCATGCCATGCCTACCATGAAGTTGCGACTCTTTCGTATTCGTTCGATGAGCTCATGGGGTATCACTTCGCCTGTCTCGTAATGGAAAGCAAAGGTCTGTAAAAACTCGGGTTCAACCGCATAATTTTCCATGAATTGCGAGGGAAGTTCTACGAAGTCCCACCACACATTGGTGCCCGACAAACTTTCAAAGCGTGTGTTGGCAAACATGCCATGCAGTGCATGACCGAACTCGTGCAAGAAAGTTTCTACTTCACCCAAGGTGAGTAGGGCAGGTTTTGTAGCGGTAGGCTTGGTAAGGTTCATGACAATCGAAGCATGAGGTCGCACGTTCTTCCCTTTGCGGTCAATCCACTGCCCTTGAAACTCCGTCATCCATGCACCGCTCTGTTTGCCTTTCCGTGGAAAGAAATCCGCATAAAGCACTGCTAAGTACGAACCGTCGCGATCGAATACTTCGAAAGCTTTTACATCAGGATGATACACCTTGATGTCTTTGTTCTCCTTGAACGTGATGCCATAGAGTCGGGTAGCCAATCCAAACACACCCTTGATTACATTCTCTAATTGAAAGTAAGGGCGCAACATCTCTGCATCTAAGTTGTATCGCTCCATCTGCAATTTGTGCGAATAGTATGCGGTGTCCCACGGCTGTATTTCAAATTCGCTTCCTTCTAATCGTTTTGCCAACTCTTCTAAGGACTTCTTTTCTTGCAGCGCCGTAGGCTTATAGGCTTCTATCAAGTCGTTAAGAAGTTGGTACACACGGTCAGTATCAGACGCCATTCTGTGCTTCAAGATATAGTCGGCATAGGTGTCGTACCCCAAGAGCTGCGCAATCTCTCGTCTCAAGTTTACCAATTGCTGGCAAATCTTTAGATTGTTCTCTGGGTTATCGTGCGTACCTACCGTGTTGCGTGCCATGTACATTTGGTGTCGCAAATCACGTTGAGTAGAGTAAGTCATGAAAGGCGAATAACTGGGCGCGTCCAACGTAAACACCCAACCTTGCAAGTTGCGCTCTTTGGCAGTGTGGGCAGCAGCGTCACGTGCCGTGTCGGGCAAGCCGTCCAACTGTTTCTCGTCTGTGATATGCAGTGTATAGGCTTTGTTTTCCTTGAGTAAGTTTTGCGAGAATTGCAGTGTTAGCATGCTCGCTTCCTCCGTTAGCTTCCTTAGTTGTGCTTTCTCTTCATCGGTGAGGAGTGCACCGCTGCGTACAAAGCTGTCGTATGTCTTTTCGAGCAGCATTTGTTCTTCGGGCGTCAATTCACGATGATGATGGTACACCTGTTGGACACGTTCAAACAAGCGTTTGTTAAGCTGTACATCGTTGGCGTGCTTTGTCAGTATAGGACTGAGCTTCTGTGCCAGTTCATCCAGTTGGTCGTTGGTCTCAGCGGAGAGCATACACGAAAAAACCGTCGAAACTTTGTCTAATAAGTCATAATATTCCTCGCCCTTTGATACGTCTACTCGTGCGATAGTGTTTTCAAAGGTAGGTTCTTCGGGGTCGTTAATCGTCTTTTCTATGATTTCATTGTCCCGTCGTATTCCTTCCATGAAAGCTTCTTCGTAATCCTCAAAACGTAGCTTGTCAAAAGGAAAGGTGTGGTGTAATGTGTGATAAGTTTCAAAAAAAATATTCTGTCGTTTCGCTTTCTCCGTCATGCTTTCTTTCATAAACATACAATCTTCTAATAATTATTGCAAAAGTACGAAAAATATCATAACACCTAATTATAAAAATAACATTTAACAATCGTTATCACACTCGCTGTTTCGTTGGGGAATAATCTTTCAATTTTTGTACACAACGCAGAAGAAATTAACAGCGAAATCAACTCTAAGTTTGCGACATGAAAAAAATAGGATTAAATCTTTTTGCTT
>NZ_JRPQ01000156.1 GCF_000762405.1 Hoylesella timonensis S9-PR14
ATTTTTTGTGGTTATCGTGCGACCACCCCATAGCATCCTTATAGTTGCTATTTTTTCTTCCTCTCTTTCGGCCAGTATCACCACCGACTATTGCTTTCAAACCTACTCCCATTATTAGGGCTGATGCTATCAAATCTAACATAGTACGTTTCCTTTCTTTTTTAGTTACATTTTATTTATTCCTTGTTATATTTTAAGTTCTTCAGGTGTTGAAGTTTTCAATTCCAACTCCGCTTTTGGGTTTAATGCAAGCAGCATTTGTATTCTGTCTTGCAGTCTTCCGATTGTCTCTTTGATGTTAACCACATCGTTTTCTGGAATTTCCTTAAGTTCACGAATGATCTCCATATATGAGTTTATCTGTCCCATTGTATAGGTGACGGATAAAGTGTTCTCGATATGTTCTCTGTCGACCTCAATTTCAAATGCCATAACCATTCCTCCCTCTTATTTATAAGTTTAGCATAGCTTCAGGCAGAATATCAAGTATCTTGCATATTTCTCCTGCTTTAGCTAATGTTGGTTCGCTCCTCCCTTTTGTAAAATCACTTATCCTGCTGGTGCTAAGCCCTACAGCCTCGGATAGTTCTTTCTGTGTCATTCCCTTATCTTTCAGGCCTTGTTTTATAACTTCGGCGAGCGTAAGTTTCTCTATTGGATGATGTTTCTTCTCATATTCCTCCACGATGCTACTCATGATAGAGAGTTCCATGTACTCTGGCGATGTCGGCAGTGTCGCATCCGTCACGATCTCCAACAGTTTTTCTACCCGTCTTTCGGCGTACTTGTATTGCCCTTTTGATATTTTCATACTGTCACATTCCACTCATCGATGAGAGTCTTATAGTCAGCTAAAGATGCCACAAACCTCACATATATACATCCTGTGTCGAAATATATCGAAGTAGCAATTTTATAGTTGCCTTCATCAATACTGAAGATATACAAGCCTTTTTCTCTCACAGCGTCTGTGAAGTCCGCCAGTATTTGGCCAAAGCTCTTGTATTCTCTGTTTCTTACAGTGTAGTACCACTGCTGTAAAGGTATCTTAGCCTGTTCGTATTGTGGCTGCTCGTAGAAGTCTTTGATCTTCTTTTGTGAGATAACTCTCATATCAGTGATTGTCTTTNTTCGCAACAAAGATATGAAGATATTCCCAAAACGCAAAACAAACAAGCAACAAAATTCTGAAAGACAGAATATTTTTTATATTCAGGAAGATTGCAGGTCGTCCTTACAACCTCCCTGACATTTGCTTTATACACATTTCTTTTTCGGCAGTACCCATCCTCGCTGCTTTGCCACTTCACGGTTGAACTTCATCCACACCTCTTCATCCTTAAACTCAAAGTGCATTGTTCCTTTCTTAAAGCCCTTGCACCTAAAGAATCCCCACTCGAAAGTTTTTCCCCATACCAATTTGTTATCTCGTACAAAATAGTCAAGACTTCCAACGCAATCGTAGTTCTTACCTGTAATGAAACAAAGAGCTTTACAAACATCCTCCATTCTGTTTGCCATACCTCCATATCCAAGATAAAGATAGTCTCTCGGCCATTTGGGGTCATAGGAAGTCATGTATGGAACGATAAACTTACGGTTGACCATATAGTTTGCGTTTGTCTTCCATTTTTCCCCTGCCGTAGAGTTTTCGTCAGAGAAAGAGCAAATCAGGTCGAATGCTTCGAGTATTGCAGTATTCATACGCTGTCCTGTCGTTTGGATGACCATGTTAAGAACCTGATAAATATTGTGCATGGTAAAGGGAACATTTGTCTGCAGCTCCACGAACTTGTTTATCTGTTCCCGTAATTTCTGTGTGGCATACTTTTCCATGTTCAGCTTTCCGAATATTCGTCTCCAATAATATTTCTGCAACTCCTTTTTGTATTGTTGTCGGCTGATATGGACAACATTATTGGAAGCATCAACCACAGCAAACCTTACAGGGAGATAACCATCCTTGTTGCCACCAAAACATGCCACAGAATTAATTTTCTCTGCTGCAGCCATCGTCTCGTCGAAAAGTTTTACTGCTGCAACGTAGCGGTTTACCATATCCCGTACCACATTGTATTGCACCAGGCCTTCCGTCTCATTAGCATTCAGTGTGTCGTCTTCATTGGAAAAAAGGTAATCCTCAAATTCATCCTGTCCCTCACCTTCTTTATACAACTTTATCATACTCACATTGACATTAGTCTTTCGTTCTGCATTATCAAAAACTCTACCTAAGAATTCCTCGCACCCATAAAGATCAATTGTTTCTTTCAATTTCTCCTTGGTTGTATTCCGTTCCCATCCTTGATTTATGCTTTCGCTGTTACACAAGGCAATGATGGTACATCCTGCTGGAGCAATCTCAAACGCATGAAGAATATGTTTTGCTCCTTCTGAAAAAGGAGGATTCATTACAATATAGTCTACATGGCTAATCTGTTCTGAAGAAACGGTCAGGAAGTCATCCGCAATCATTTCGCATTTTCCGTTCAGAAGTTTTTTGAGGTTAGCGTCCTTTTCACAAGCAATAATCTTTCCTGCTCCATTCTTTTTGAGCCAGTCAACAATATTTCCTTTCCCTGCCGAAGGCTCAAGGATTGTCTTCCCGATAAAATTCTCTCCCATCATCATTGTGTTTATCACCTCGTCAGGAGTTGGGTAGAAATCTGCATTATTTGTAAAAATGTTCATTGTGTCTTATTTTTAATTATCCAATTATTCGTCTATCAATTCTCCATTCTCGCCAATCCAAAGCATTGCCCCCTCACCGTTCCAGTAGAAGTCGAACGCCCTGTTCAGAGGGTTGTATATACCCTCAACAATAGTTCCCTCTTTGAGTCCCTTAATCTCGGCCAAATACCATTTGCCCGCTTCGGTAATAACCTTTACTCTTGCTTTTGCTTTGTAGCTCATCTTCTTCCTTTGTTTTTCTTTTTTCATAATCTTTTGTTGTTTTGAATTAAACGGTAAAGTCATTTACGAACTGGCGTTCAATCATAACTTCAAAGTCCCTATTGTTACATGAGGTCTGTCTCCACTGTCTAAGCTGTTTTGCATCTTCTTCGGTTAATGAAAGGAAATCTACCATCTTACGGATGGTTTCTTCCAAATTCTCACCAATGTAAACAAGTTTCCTTGTCTCGACAGAGTGCCAAGCATCTGTTTGATATGCTAAGTAAATAAGTTTC
>NZ_JRPQ01000157.1 GCF_000762405.1 Hoylesella timonensis S9-PR14
CCCCTACAACGCCAAGCAAAAATATATGACCGAGTACAGTTGCGATGGAGAGGGAAACTCCTCCATCGACGCTTTTGACGCCATCACGCATGGNAGAACGACTGATTATGACGGAGCCTACATCACCCACTGGTTCGTTCGCGTCATGGAGAACCAGCAGTGGAGGTTCCCTGTCAACGGTACGGGAAGCATCATGCAGCAGTACNGTCAANGNGGNCGNGACCANCANGCATTGCCAAACGCATTGAGAAACAATGACGCAGCAGCCATCATCGCTTTTGGAAAGGTNGANCAGNAATGNGCGGTGAAAGACAANGCACCCATTTCAAAAGTGCAAATGACCAACTACCTGGTGGTGAGTGTCAACGGAAACGGTATTGACAACAACCCGGCGAAAGTGTTTCCAAACGAGCAAAGTCTTAAGGCATCCATTCCAAGGGCTGTATACGAGGGAAGTGCGTCGGGAGGGGTATTCTCACCAAGCGATGACAAGACAACCAACTACATCGTTATCAGCGGAAACATTATTCTCAATCCCCTCATGCCGCTCACGGATAACTTCAGGGCCATCAACGACTACCAACCCAGCGAAGCGTACACAGGAACGGGAATCAGGCAGTGGTGGCACCACACGGTTCCAGCCAAGAACGACAGGAACAAGTATTACACCCAACAGTGGTGGAAAGCTGGCACACCAGCCGAAGAGCCGGTATGGGACAAGGATACCACACAGGGCCTGGTGCCGTTCACGGGGTCGGCGCCAGAGCAAATCGAGTTCAACTACAGTGCAATTGGGGACGGAACAGACAGAATCTCGAAAGTAGCGGTGTTGGCTTGCATGCTCATCATCGGAGACAAGTGCGTGGTTGAGGAGGGAGACGGGGGCAGTCCCGATAACTTCAAATGGAGAGAATACAAAACAAGGGAGCAGTGCTCCAGCGACGACGAGTATTACCAGCAGTGCTTCACCATTGGGTTCGATCCAAAAGTCGGAGACAAACTCATCGGAAGAAAATTTGACATGCAGAACAACATCAGCTACAAAATGGGAATTGATGTCGAGGGGACGGCAATTCCCATCAGACAATCCGATAAGGTAAGTGGACAGGTCAAGTTCATGATTCTCGGACCAGTAAACGCCACATGGGAGAACATCACAAGGAGGCACCCCACCTTCTTCCGACATACCAAGTGGACCA
>NZ_JRPQ01000158.1 GCF_000762405.1 Hoylesella timonensis S9-PR14
CCCCTACAACGCCAAGCAAAAATATATGACCGAGTACAGTTGCGATGGAGAGGGAAACTCCTCCATCGACGCTTTTGACGCCATCACGCATGGNAGAACGACTGATTATGACGGAGCCTACATCACCCACTGGTTCGTTCGCGTCATGGAGAACCAGCAGTGGAGGTTCCCTGTCAACGGTACGGGAAGCATCATGCAGCAGTACNGTCAANGNGGNCGNGACCANCANGCATTGCCAAACGCATTGAGAAACAATGACGCAGCAGCCATCATCGCTTTTGGAAAGGTNGANCAGNAATGNGCGGTGAAAGACAANGCACCCATTTCAAAAGTGCAAATGACCAACTACCTGGTGGTGAGTGTCAACGGAAACGGTATCGACAACAACCCAGCGAAAGTGTTTCCAAACGAGCAAAGTCTCAAGGCGTCCATTCCAAGGGCAGTATACGAGGGAAGTGCGTCGGGAGGGGTATTCTCACCAGGCGATGACAAGACAACCAACTACATCGTTATCAGCGGAAACGTCATCCTCAACCCTATCATGCCACTCACCGACAATTTCAAGGCCATCAACGACTACCAACCCAGCGAAGCGTACACAGGAACGGGAATCAGACAGTGGTGGCACCACACGGTTCCAGCCAAGAACAACATGAACAAGTATTACACCCAACAGTGGTGGAAAGCTGGCACACCAGACGAAGAGCCAGTATGGGACAAGGATACCACACATGGGCTGGTACCCTTCACGGGGTCGGCGCCAGAGCAAATCGAGTTCAACTACAGTGCCATTGGAGACGGAACAGACAGAATTTCAAAAGTGGCAGTGCTGGCTTGCATGCTCATCATCGGAGACAAGTGCGTGGTTGAGGAGGGAGACGGGGGCAGTCCCGAAAACTTCAAATGGAGAGAATACAAAACCAGGGAACAGTGCGACAGCGACGACGAGTATTACCAGCAGTGCTTCACCATTGGCTTCGATCCAAAAGTCGGAGACAAACTCATCGGGAGAAAATTTGACATACAAAACAATATCAGCTACAAAATGGGGATTGACGTCGAGGGAACCGCCATTCCCATCAGACAATCCGATAAGGTAAGTGGACAGGTTAAGTTCATGATCCTCGGACCGGTAAACGCCACGTGGGAGAACATCACAAGGAGGCACCCCACCTTCTTCCGACATACCAAGTGGACCA
>NZ_JRPQ01000159.1 GCF_000762405.1 Hoylesella timonensis S9-PR14
AGGCAAAGAGGAAAATATCCCTTGCCGTTTCCATTTCCTCCTCCAAGTCCTCAAATTGAAGAGTCTTTAACTTCTCAAATGCCCCTCTGTCAAGTGCTTTGGGCAGTCTCTTGTCGCCCTTGCTAATTTTGGCTTTGTCAAATAGAAGTACATCAGCCAATCCCTCACGGTAAGCCAACCTGCATACCGTCTTCAAATGCGTGGCTGCATTATAGAATGTGCTTTCTTGAAAACCGCACTCACCTAAGAAATACTGCCCAAACTCATAGATAAAGTTCTCTGTGAGCTGTGAGAAAGCCAAGTCTGTCACCTTGTATTTCCGTTGAATAAACTTCTGCAAATGAATTCGGGTAGAGTGATAGCCGTGTATGGCTCCTTCCTTGATGTCTATACCAACATGGCTTTCCTTCTCCTTAATGAGCATATCCAGCCTTTCAATGAGCATGCATCGTGTCTGTACGCTCCCTTGGAACAGCTCTTTCACATCGGCTGCATCAAATAGGCAACCTTTGGATAGCAGAGATTGATAAGCCGACTGAACAGACAACAGCAGATTTTCCAATTTACCGTTTATCTCCACCGCCTCACGACTCTTACCATCCATTCTGCTCTCTCGTGGATTCCACAAGTCGGGGTTGCAGGAGAGTTTACAACTGAACTGTGCAATACTCCTTCCAAGTGTAATACGCCCCATGATGGGAGCCTTGCCCGACTTGTCAAGACCGCTCTTTTTGAGGTAGAGCAACACCTTCATTTTCTCTTGTTTCATACGCTTTAATTTTTATGGGCAAAGTTACCCGAATTAAAGCGTTCCTCACTTATGCAGAAAACTGCCGACCGCAGCAACAGCCACACGAGCGAAAATAATTCAGTTACCGAACATTACTTCATCGTTACCTATCTCAAAATCAGGTAATGCTTTGGTAACTGAACTTCTGCCTAAATCTGCATATTCCTGCCCTTTTTGAAAAGAGCACTTCTACGCAAATCGTTTCGTTTCTTCCTCATTATCAGTCAGTTTACACCAACTTCGATTTTTCTTCCTTTTCAAGGATTAGTTGCGTAGGAGAAGAAACAAAAACGCTAATCAATGAAGCAATGATGGATATTGAGTTTACTTTTTCCAAAATAGGGCAAGAAGAGATGCACCTTATATCAGGAGGAATAGAACTTAAAGAGAAATGGCAGTGTACCATTACTTCATTCACGCAGAATTTCGACCAAGACGATCCAGAATTCATTTCGTTGCGCGATGCTTTTATGGAGCGGTTTAAAGAACATGGATTTGTGATTGATTCCATTGCTAAGTTTAATGAGGAAACCCAAGCATTGGATGAAATTATCGTTCGTCTGCAAGACCTACAAAAACGGAATAATGCGTTAATGAAAAAGTATAAGGGCGATGAAAAATTTGCCCGTGTACACAAGCGCATACGAGAAGTAAATAAAGCAGAGAGAGGAGAACGGACAAAAGCCGATGTTTTCTTTTCTGGACGAAGAGATTGCAGCTATTCTCAATATTATAAAAGAGGATGTGGATGCCAAAGTCTACGATCGTAACGACATTCTAAAAAAGGATGCTTATTTCAATCGTACGGTGATGGCTCTTATCAATGGATGCTTGTATCATTTCCCACAGATTAAGCCGGAGATGGATGATTATAAGTTTATCCAAACACGTATTTCACAACAGTATATCAATCAATATAACGCCACTTACGGCATTGCATAAAAATTATGTCAGACATTAAAGAAAAAACATTAAAGCTTATCGATGGTCTTAAAGCCACCTGCCAGTCATACGGTATGGGTAACGATGGCAACGAATATAAAATTATCACTCAGGTATTTCTCTATAAATTTCTGAATGATAAGTTTGGTTATGAACTAAAAAATGCGAAGAGTGAGATTGCCAAGAAATTGACGGGAGATGTAAAATGGGAGACAGCATACGAGAATCTTTCAGATGATGAACGTATGCTTATTCAGAGTGCCATCTCTCCAGATGTTCCGATGCTTGAGCCTTATCACCTGATAGCCAATCTTTGGAATCAACAGGGGAAAGGGGATTTTGATACTATCTTCGATTCTACTATGACAGACATAGCGGAACAAAATGCGGATATATTTTCCACACAGACTACAGCCAACACAAAAATTCCTTTGTTCGAGGCTTTGACTCCATTTGTGACCGATACGGCACAACGTGCCCCATTCGCCCGTGCATTGGTGGATAAATTGGTAAACTTCTCTTTTGAAGAGGCGTTTGCGCAAAACGACGATTTCTTCTCCAGTATCTTTGAGTATTTGATTAAGGACTACAATACCGCCGGAGGAGGGAAATATGCGGAGTATTATACGCCTCATGCCATAGCAACGATTATGGCTCGTCTGTTAGTGGGGGATAATGCCGATTTGCATAGTATGGAATGTTATGACCCATCGGCAGGAACTGGTACGCTTCTGATGGCACTCAGTCATCAAATAGGTGAAGACCATTGTACCATCTTCTCGCAAGATATTTCTCAGCGAAGTAACAAAATGTTGAAACTTAATTTATTGCTTAACGGACTTGTATCTTCGCTCGATAATGCCATTCAGGGTGATACTCTTGTAAGCCCCTATCATAAGAGCGATGACGGACAACAGTTGCGCCAATTTGATTTTGTGGTAAGTAATCCGCCTTTCAAAATGGATTTTTCCGATACTAGAGAGAAGATAGCTGCTATGCCTGCTCGCTTTTGGGCTGGAGTTCCTAATGTACCGGCTAAAAAGAAAGAGTCCATGGCAATATATACCTGTTTTATCCAGCACGTTATCAATTCGTTGAAAAAGACAGGAAAGGGAGCGATTGTTATCCCGACAGGTTTTATTACGGCTAAAAGTGGTATTGAGAACAAAATTCTTCATAAGATAGTAGATGACAAAGTTGTATTCGGTTGTGTCTCCATGCCAAGCAATGTATTTGCCAATACAGGCACAAATGTCAGTGTGTTGTTTTTTGATAAATCAGCCACTGCCGAAAAGGTGATTTTGATTGATGCCAGCAAATTGGGCGAAGAATACAAGGATGCCAACGGATTAAAAAAGGTACGACTGAATGATGATGAAATAGAGAAGATTGTCGGCACATTCCAACGCAAGGAAGCTGTAGAAGATTTTTCCGTGGCTGTTTCTTACGATGAGATAAAGGAGAAAGGATACTCTCTTTCTGCCGGACAGTATTTCGACATCAAAATTGATTATGTAGATATAACCGAAGAAGAGTTCAATTCCCGAATGGCGAACTACAAGCAAACCCTTTCCGAGCAATTTGCAGAGAGCCATCGTTTGGAAGAGGAAATTATGAAACAGTTGGATGCTTTGCATTTCAACGTAAATGTAGGTGACAATGAGTAAGAATTTGACCATTATAGATAAGGACTATATCCACTGGGTAGAAGAACTTAGTGTGCGCTATCGCCAAAGTCAAATTAAGGCAGCCGTAAGGGTAAACCGTGAGTTGCTCAAATACTATTGGGAACTCGGTCGGGATATAGAAGAAATGCACGTTGAAGAACGCTGGGGACAGAGTGTCATTAAAAATCTCTCTGTGGATTTACAGCTCAAAAATCCAAACTCAACAGGGCTTTCACGTACTAATATTTACTATGCGAAGAATTTTATTTGCTTTATTCTCAATACCTAAAAATTGTTCCACAAGTTGTGGGACAATTAGAGGACGGAAATGCGTCACAATCTGTGGAAGATTCTCCTGGAGTTGTCCCACAATCTGTGGGACAATTAGAAGAGATGCTTTTTTCCATACCTTGGGGGCATCATCGTTATTTGATTGACAAATATGGAACTGAACCTGAAAAGGCTTTCTTTTATGTAAAAAAGACAATGAAAGAAGGCTGGAGTCGTGATGTACTTCTCAACTTCATGGACGCAGGTTTGTATGAACGAGAGGGGAAGGCTCTAACAAACTTCACACGAACCTTGCCGGATGAGACAAGCGACCTTGCGCAAGAGCTGACGAAAGACCCTTATAATTTTGCCTTCGCAGGGATAACTCAGCCTTATAATGAGCAAATTCTCAAAGATGCACTGCTTGCTAATATATCGCAATTTCTGCTGGAATTAGGTACGGGATTCGCATACGTTGGTAAAGAGTATCGTCTTCAAATTGGGAAAAAGGAGAAGTTTATTGATTTGCTTTTTTACAATCTGAATCTGTCTTGCTATGTGGTTATTGAGGTTAAAATTGGAGAATTTGATTTTCAGGATTTAGGACAACTAAGTGGTTATGTAGTTGCTTGTAATCATATTCTTAAAAAAGAGGGAAGGGACAACCCTACAATCGGTTTGCTTATTTGCCGTCAAAAGGATTCATTACTCGCTCAATACGCATTAGAGGGTAGCAATCTTCCGTTGGGTATATCTGAATATGAACTGTCTAAACTCTATCCTGAAAAGGTGGAAGGAACAATACCTACGATTGAGGAGATTGAAGCAAGATTGGGAAATGAAGATAAAAAATGAAAGAATATGATAGATTACGATAAAATAACTCAATATATGGCCACTATGGGATTGAATGTAAATGGTGGTTTTCAGTTGTCTGCACTTGCGATAAATGAAATGTTAGGCAATCATTATTCTACTATATCAGAAAAAGATTTGCACGATGGCATAGAATGGCTAAAAGCAAAGATGAAAAAAGATGTTGAAGAAAATCCATATTGGACTACTGAGCATAAAGAAGATATAAAAAAAGGACGAGAATACTTTTTGAATTGTTTTGAGCATGAAGCTAAAACATATCTAAAAAAGCAAAATAGATTATTATGAGTTTGACGAGATATAAGTTGGGAGAAATTCTTGATGTTACAAGAGGTGCAAGTCTCAGTGGCGAATTCTATGCCACAGAGGGAGAATACATTCGTTTGACTTGTGGTAATTTCGACTATCAGAACAACTGTTTTAAGGAAAACAAGTCCAAAGATAATCTGTATTACATCGGTGAATTCAAACCGGAGTTCTTAATGGAGAAGGGTGATATTATTACTCCTTTGACCGAACAGGCAATAGGTTTGCTTGGTTCTACTGCTATGATTCCTGAAAGCGGTAAATATATTCAAAGTCAAGATGTGGCTAAGATTGTCTGCAAAGAAGGCTTGTTGGACAAAGACTTTGCTTTCTATCTCATATCTTCCGCTTTGGTTAAACAGCAATTAAGTGCAGCCGCACAACAAACAAAGATTCGTCATACTTCACCCGACAAAATCAAAGATTGCACTGTATGGATTCCAGATTTAGTAGAACAGAAGCACATTGGTAAGTTGCTCCGTAGCCTTGACCGTAAAATAGAACTTAATCGTGCGATAAATCAGAATTTACCGATACTTGACCGTTCATATAATTACAGGTCGTAATCTAAAAGCATTTTCATCTACTTCCATTTGGTACAACCTAATTTGCGGATTTAGTTCCTTGCGAACATATTGGATTATTTTTTCTTTCTCAGTTTGTTCTATATTGACACCAAAATAGATAGACTCAAAGCATTCGCCTTTCAGTGGCATATAGTGGCGTATCTCACGCCAATCCCATATTTCCTTTGTCAGCTTTGCTTGTTGAGGAGTAAATGCTGCATATATTGGACTTGGTTTTGGTATGACTAATCTAACCTCCTGCTCATATTCCCATTCCTTTGCTTTTGTCCGCCATTGATAACTGAATAAATCTTTTGTGGTATGATATGCGTTAGGACGTTCTATTATATCCTGATATTGAACATCAAGAACAAGCGGTTCAAGATATATTGTACCAAACATTGGTGGAACAGATTCCAACACTTTGTCTATGTCAAGTCCTATACAAATACCTTTATGGTTATAACAATAATGGCTCCACATGAGTAATGAATCATTGATTTTTGATAAACTACATAGCCATGTATCATTACGCAAATTGAGAGCATCGTTTTCTTCTTTCTCTATCCACCATTCCTTAGGTATCCATCCTTGAAGTTTAGTATTAGGTACATTTGAGTAGTCAATTAGTTTTTGATGACAATCGAAAGGATCGTTCAGTTGAGATGCATTAGTGAATTGGAGATTCTGGTTTCCAATCATGCACTTTGCGCCTACTATATCTAAATATTTGTAGAGTATGCGAGGCATTTTTATTCTATTGTTATTTGTCCATTCATTAAAAGTGGTAAAAGTTCGTCACGCTGCTTGATAAGATTTGATATTTCCTCTTGCAACTTCACTATCTGTTTAAAGATTGGTGATATAAGTTCCTCAAATTTTTCTGCAATATCTTTATTATCAGGTATGGCGATTGTGCTTTGTTGTAAATGGTCTTGCGTAATATGTCCCATCGTTGTTTTCCTTGCTTCTGCCATTTTCTTGAATACATCGACATAATCCAAAAGTTGAAAATAGTAGAATGACTTCGGGAAATCATTTGCAGATGTAACCTTAAAGATGTGCTGATTAAGTCCTCCAAGCCCATAAGCCCAGAGCATAACTTCCAGTGATGCCGACCATGAAAATAGCACATCACCATTATACACCTTTACTGATTCTGGTATATTTGACGTTACCTCTTCAGTGTCAACAGAAATACCATCGTGCATTTCTCGTATCTTGATGACAGGTAATGGCACTTCATCATCCTTTGGTCTGAATTTCTGACAAGCCAAACCATTTGTAAAAACAGCAATTTCAAAAAGGTTCCCACAATGCCAGCCAATAGGAATGTTGCGTTTCAGCTTATCATTCCAAAGCATTTCACCCCCACTTGATTTATACGGCTTGCCCTCCTTGTTGGGGAAATCAAACTGCACAAACCAGTAGTCATATAGCTGTTTTGCCATCGCCTCTAAATTCTGATTTATCGCATGATTAAGTTCAATCTTTTTATCTAATGCAGAGAATATTTCACCAATTCGTTTTTGTTCTTGCAGTGGAATTACTGGGACAGGAAAAGAATTGAGTGCTTCTGCGGATAACGCATAGCGTTGTCCGCTTCCAGAAGCATTGCAAGCGAAATATTTCTTTGCATAGTCTGTGTGTAGAAGGGCATTCAGATAACGTCCATCTAAAACATTTTTGTTTGGAGTAATCAGAGCACAATGATAACCC
The DNA here is from genome assembly GCF_000762405.1 of Hoylesella timonensis S9-PR14. GTDB lineage: Bacteria > Bacteroidota > Bacteroidia > Bacteroidales > Bacteroidaceae > Prevotella > Prevotella timonensis_A. Next base: position 7,137 of record NZ_JRPQ01000159.1, read on the forward strand.
AATATGACATCATCAAAATCATTGCCAATATAAGTTGGAATGCCAATGTCGTCACGAGTTTCACTGTCTTTAGTTAATGCTACTTGACCTTTCTTCAATTGGAACTTGGAAATTTCATTAGGACGGGCGGTAGCAAGCATAAAACTATCATACTGAGCTGTGGTAATAGCCCAGTTGTAATAAACATCAACAAAGTTACAGAGATGAATTTCTTTCTCTCCGTCTTTCATTTTCTTGTCTACTCCACTGATTTCAACAGTGGCGATGTTTCCCAATTTATATTTTTCCATTTGCATCCAGTTTTAGATGCAAAGTTACGCATTTTTAGGCAGAATTCTGTAAGATTACTTATCCCAAGTACTTCTTATGAGCCAATTTTACATTGTTTTGGTTCACAATGGCATAATGCAGTGTAGTATCAATGCGCACGTGTCCAAGTAGGCGTTGTACTTGTTCGATGGGCATACCTTTGTCGATAGCCATCGTTGCAAGGGTGCGACGGAATTTGTGAGGATGAACTTTGGGCATAGAAAGTGCTTGTCCCAATTTTCGGATTCTCACTTCTACACCGCTAATAGTGAGTCGTGTATGAGGTGAATTTATGGAAACAAATAAAGCTGGATTTTCATCTGTACGTCCATTAAGGTATTGTTGTAGATGTAATTTTGTTCGAGCATTGAAATAAACAATACGTTCTTTATTTCCTTTTCCAAATACTACACACTGACGTTCGTGGAAGTCTATATCTGCTCGGTTCAGTTTTACCAATTCTCCTACACGAATGCCAGTAGATGAAAGAAAGTCTATAATGGCAAGGTCTCGTTTGTTGGTACAACTATCTCGGAGCTGTTCCAACTGTTCGTCAGAAAGTACCTCTTTTACAAGTGAATCCGTCTTAACCTTGTGGATGCGCCTGACTGGGCTTTTTGCGATGTAGTCTTCATCCTCTAACCATGCAAAGAAACTGGAAAAGATACGTCGGATATTGTCAATAGTCACTTTGCTGGATTGATGTTCTTCTTGATAATCGGATAGATAAGTGCGAATGTCTGTTGTGGTGATGTGACAAATGGCCAATGAGAGCGTAACCAACAATTTTTCAATGGTATTACGGTAGTAAACCAGTGTCTTATCCGAACATCCCTCAATCTTCTTTGCCGATATAAAAGAGTTTAGAAGGTGTTCATTTTCTTGTGTTTGCTGTGTAACACAGTCTTTCTTTTCAGTGATTTCGACATTATGTAATTCTGATGCAAGCACTGCTTTAAGCTGTGCCATCTGTCGGCAGTCTAAGTCACGCTGCATCTTCGCAACTATTGCCTGAATGATGTTCTCTTTCATAATTCTATAAAATAATAATGATGTTATAATATAGAATATATGCAAAAGAGGCAATTAAACCTCTCTTGCACATTTCATAATTAATTATTGTTCCATGTTTCTTCGCATTCAGAACAAAAATTAATACCAGCTTCTGCGTAGAAGTTGCGTCCGCAACATCCACAAACGATTTTAACTAATCTCGTTCTAATAAAATTGTATTTCATCATTGTAATAGTTTTGATTTTATGGGAATATGCCCATGTATATACTCTAATAGTATATTGGCGGAACAAAAGTTGTAAAAAAGTCGTTAAATCAGAATTTAGAGGCGATGGCAAAACAACTCTATGATTATTGGTTTGTACAGTTTGACTTTCCGAACGAGGAGGGTAAACCATATAAGTCGAGTGGTGGTAAGATGGTTTGGAATGATAAGTTGAAGAGAGAAATACCTTCTTGTTTTGATATAGCTAATATGGGAAAATTGTGCAAATTTAGGAATGGTATAAATTACTCTAAAGATGAAATAGGCAATGAATATCAAATTGTAAATGTTCGCAATATTTCTTCTTCAAACATATTGCTTGACGGAGAAGATTTCGACACAATAACTATACCTATGTCAAAAGCTGAAAATTATTCATTAAAGTCTGATGACATAATCATTGCCCGAAGTGGATGCCCAGGCTCAACACGATTGCTTTTAGAACCTTCAAATACGTTATTTTGCGGATTTATTATCTGTTGTACTCCCAATAATAGCAGCATGCGTAACTATTTAACTTACTGCTTAAAACAATTAGAGGGAACAAACGCGACAACATCAGGTGGCTCTATTCTCCAAAATGTTAGCCAAGATACGCTGAAAGGATTACATATAATTGTGCCTAACAAACGAATTCTTGAAAAATTCAACGAAGTCATAGAACAGGTATTTAATCGTATGCTTAATTGTCTCAAAGAGAACAATAACTTGATTAAGCAGCGAGACGAACTCTTGCCGCTTCTGATGAACGGTCAGGTGTCGGTAAATTCTGATTTATCGGTATATAAGAGAAGGAGAGGAAAATTCCCCTCCTTAACTCTAAAACCATGTATCAGACATTCAAATCCTTCAGTGCTAGTGCATAATTGGGACAAAAACCGTCCATTATACACTTTAAACCAAGTGTCTGATAGTACTTGTGGTCATCATCTTCGGTGCAGAGGTATTTGTAACCGTAGCGTGGCATGTACTCCTTGAAGAAGCGAGCCAAGTCTTTCAGGCTTTCTTCTTGGCTCTTCTTGAAGTTGCTGCGCACAATGATGATAGACCAGTCGGGGAAGTTGCCTCTTCCACAGCTATATTCCCAGAAGCGGATATAGCAGTCTAAATCACGTTCACGGATGTCCACACAAAAGCCGTTGGCATGTGACATCACGCTACAACTTTCTCTGTAGCCAAACTTCTCGCACAAGTAGAGATTGAAATCAAGAATTAAATCTTTTTGAACCATAAATAATTGAACTTAAAATGTTAATAAAAATTGATTATAAATGAAAGCCTCGCTTGCGCTTAGCCTTTTTCTTTTTCATCAGGCGATTGAACTCTGCTTCTTCTGCGGCAGTGGCATCGTAGGATGAGTTTCCGTTTAGTAAACCGAGATTGAAGCCGAAGCTATCATCGGAATGAGAAACGTTTTGCTGCACCTCTTCTTTCTGCTGTTTGGGCTCTTGCTTGGCTGACTCCAACAAGGATGCACAAGCATTCTCTTCCAGTCGGTTGTCGATATTCAGGTAACTGAATTCTCGGCTGACCTTTGAGCCGGAAAAAGAAAAGCCGTTATATTCAAACTTGACTCCCTGTATTTCTCGTGTAGTCCGGCAGACCTTGAATTTCATATCAATGTCACGGTCGGCAAGCGCATCTTTCAAATCTTCCCAACTATGAGCTTTGGGCAGTTCTTCTTTCAATGCCTTGTATATCTCATGCTTTGCCTTGTCGTAGGGGCGCAAGCGTTCCTCTTTGATATGGTCTTTACCATTGGCAAAGTGCAAGCGATATTTGGCGGTTAGCATTTTGCAGACTCTTTCATTCCTGCGGAAATCATTCTTGTCGCTAATCGTCTTGCCGTCATTGTCCACTCGGTTGAAAACGATATGGCAATGTGGATGCTCACGGTCGATATGCCGAGCAATGATGTATTGCGTATTCTCAATACCCATCAGTTTCATATAGTCGTGCGCTATGTTCAGCATCAGAGCATCATCGGACTTTAATCTTGCACTGTCTTCCGGTGAGAAGTTGAGTGAAGTGTGTCCGATAATATTTTTTACCTTGTCGTTGAGTAATGCCTGCAACTCAAATTGCTCTGCCATCTGTTCGGGTGTCCCCTCTACTCCGACTGCTTCCAATAGTTTAGATTTTTCCTCTTTGAGGACATAGCGGACACAACCACCGAACGAAGTTCCTTTAGTCTGCTTACCTATCATCTTTCAGTTGTTTTATAAGTTGATTAATGCGCTGAGCCATTTCCTCACATCTGTTCGCAACGGCAAAGAAACCGTAGGTATTTGCCTGTCTTGCCAACTGGTTAAGATTGGTACTTTCACCAATCAGTTGCCGGATGATGTGGATATGCTCTTGCGTAATTCGTTCACGTACCGAACCGTTCTCGATGAGCGAACGGATGACTTCGCTTTGAGTCTGCTTACTCCGTCTGCAAAGCGCACCAAGCCATGCGTATTGCTGATATGACAGACGGAGTGTTACTGTATATTTCTTTTCCATTTGAATCTGTTTTTAAGTAAATAAATTGTGACCATCGGGAGCCGCCTCCTCAGACTTTTTGAGGAGCAAGTGGTCGGGAAATGTAATACACCGACATTAACTTGCTACAGTAAAAAAGTCTCGATTTCTCTCCCTGTTTTCAAAGTCTGAATCCTCGTTTCTTGGGTGGTGAAACCTTCGGTCGTGGAGTGCCTTGTTGTACGCTGACGAGCTTCAAATCGAATGTCTCTATCAGTGTTTTTAAGACAGGATTTCTCTTAATCATCTGCTGAAGGATGGCTTCGTCAGGCTTCACTTTGAGCAGATAATCGGCTATGTCGTACCCCTCTTTTCGCTCGTTTTCGGTAGCGTTGGCTTCCAGATAATCAAACATCTGCACCTCTATTCCGTAGCTTTTCATCAGACCTATTTTGCTTTGCCAATAGTCGGTTGCTCCCAAATCGGGAAATAATACAACGCTTCTTCCAGCCAGAACGGATAGGCTGTTGGCATTGAAGCAACCGTTCTTTCCACCCGATGCTATCCATAGGAATTGCGGTAGATAGTAGGAGGCAACGAGTGCCGTTTTCTCGCTTTCGACCAGTGCAACAGGACAGCTTTTGTCTTCAGAAAGCAGATGCTCACCGAAGAAGCATTGCCTCAAATTGTAATCGCCTTTGTGCAGTACGGAGTGTACCCATGTGACATGATTGTATGGCTCTTTTATCCGTTTGCCTGTTTCGGGATTGTAAAGCATTATTTTACCAGTACGGACTTTGTTCTGATTGTCCGTTTGCCAGAATACAGTTGCACCGTCCCAATACTTGGATGTGCCAACCTTGTATCTCTTCATTAGCTTCAATGTTTCTGTTTCTCCGAACTGAGCCGATAGAAATTGAAACAACTTGTTCGTAGGATAGCCACGCAATGATTGGTTGACTATATCCAAATCAATGTAGGACGTGACTATTGGTTGTACCTTTTTTATAGGAACATAGCTTCTGAAACTATTCTCTTTCTCCGCAAACTTGTCTTTCTCAGACGGGTTCTGCTCAAAGTAATCACGGGGCGTGAAGTGATAACCGCATTTCTGCTCATGGTCACAACGTCCCACGTATTTTGGGAACTGGATTTGCTTCTCAGTATCGATGTACTTTGAAAAGCATCTTGGGCGGTGACAGTTCGGGCAAGTATGCCGAGTGCTGACACCTTTGTAGGGTTCTAATATGAATCTATGTGTACTCATTGTATGTTTCTTTTTGGTGTGTCACTTTTGTCGTTATTGTCGTTTTCGCTTGGAAAGTGTCAAAACCGATAAAAATGTCACGGGTTAATCTTTGAATATTCTCCATGTTTCTCTTTGCGGAACAATGTCCCGATATTGTCATTGAGAAAGCGTTGAAATGTGCGTTCCTTCATTCCGTTCTGCTCGGCTATCTGTATAGCTTGGGCAGTTGTAAAGGCTGGAGGAAGCAGATTGACTATCGCCTGTTGTTGGCTGTTGAGCGCATTTTCATTGAGTATGTTTTGAACGCTCAATGCGGATTCCTTGAAATACTCCGTCAGTTTGATGGCTCGTTCTACAGTCAACGTGTCGATATAGGTTTTATCACACTCTCCACAAGTCCATCGGGCTAATTGGATAATCAGGCAGAAGCGGATGATGTATATCTCCAACTTACAATAGATACTCACAATGGTGTCGTTTGTCTCTCGGTCACACAACTCTGAGAAGTGGTGCTGCCATTCGTAAAGCCGTCTCTTGGCATCCTCCGTGAAGAGAAGAATATGCGGTTCTATCTCTCCAAATTCATTGAGTACATACTCCTGTTGTATCAGCTTATTAATAATGGCATTCCACTCTTGTTCGATGTTCTCCGGCAGTTCCTTGTCATTCCAACGTGCCTTCTGTTGCAGATTTGGCATTACGAACAGAATGCGGTCGATGAATCCGTTACTGGAACGTTCGCCTTTAGCCAGTTCGCTGAGTATCTTCTTTTGGATAGTGCCGATAACTGATATATACGGTCGCTTGATGAAGATGGAACTCTTGGCGTTCTTGCGATCGGATATAGTGGTCTTGGCACTGAATACCGATAACCAAAACTGTTCTTCCGAACCGTTGTTGTAACGGTTGAAGTTCTTGAACCAAGCGGATAATTCATCAGCCCACAAGCATAAACCACGTTTGTTCTGTGCATGAATCAGACTTAATCCCTCAGGCGTTACATCCGAGATCAAGAAGCGTTTACGGACTGGTTCCTGTGGGAATTGCTCCTCACCGCTTTCTGTGCGTTCTTTGCGGCTCATACTCATCAACTCATCATATTTGGCAAGTGCCTTTTCAAATACCTGATTCTGTTGATAGTCGTAATCAAGAAACGGTTTCATCGCAAAGCTAAGCGGATGACTTTTGTTTGCTCCCGGTCTTCCTATTAATGCCATATACAGGATAGGACTTTCTATCCAGCCTTGCTTGATTTGGACAAGATGCGTGTTGCCGATACCGACTGCAATCGCTGTAAGGATTGCTGCGGCGATGTAGTCGGTAGGGTAGTTATGGCATTCGTGAACCTCGCTGATAATGCGTTGGATTTTTGTCGGGAATATGCTGATCGGAAAATCAGTACCCGTCAGTCGCATACTTAAATCAACCGCTTCGTCAATGATGGATGCCGGATTAATAGAATATGTATCCATAGCCACAACTATTAAAGTTTTATTGACGATTTAGGCTTATGACGGACACCGCTTTGCATATTGGCAAGCATCTCCTCGTATGTTTGCTCGGAAGTCTTTCTTCGACCGTTTTCAATCCAAGCAAGAAGTTCGTCCTCGTAGAAATAGAGTTTCTTACCTTTCTTATAGGCTGGAAGTAGCCCTTTGCGAACCAATGTATAAATGGTAGGTTTGGCTTTTCTGATGATACGGCAAGCATCTTCAATTTCAACCAACACATGTTTGTCTGATGCTGGTGGTTGAAATTCCGATATCATTCTTTTTAACTCGATGACCTGTTCGGTCAGATAACCTACCGCTTCGGGCAGCTTATCAAATGTTACTGTTTCTTTTTGCATACGTCGCTCGTTTTTAATTGTTCGACGGCAAAGGAAACAGGTGTTTCAATGGTGGAATCATTCACCAAAATATAACTAATGAATAACCTTGAATAGTAACAATTTTCTGATAGTTAAATGTTGACCGTATCTTTAAATACTATAAATGCTTTGATAGGTATTGATATGAACTAGAGCTTTGTTCGCTGTAAATATGAAATGTGTGATAATAAAATATCGAGGAATAGATACTTATATATTTCGGCTTTTTACTAACTTTGTATTACTTTAATTCAACTTATTATGGAATGTGTTAGACGCTTTTCATAATAAGATAGTTATAACAACCTAATGATAAAATTATTTTTGTATGTTGTATTTTGATGAGTCTGGATATACTGGACCTGATTTGACAAATAGTAAACAACCATATTTTTCATTAGCTTCTATTAGGATGACAGATGAAGAAATTGCTCAAATAAAAAAAGAGGTGGGTTATTGTGAATGGGGGAGGGAACTTCATTTCAAAAGTATGTATAAAAGTTATCATGGTCAGAAAATACTGGATAAGATATTTAATCACCCTCTGTTGGACAATTATCACGTACTTCCATCGTTTGCGCATAAACGATACTGTATCTATGCTAATATTGTGAATATTCTAGTAGAAACAATGTACCACTTCAATGGTATAAATCTATATGAAGGAGCAAAGAATCTGCTTCTGGCTAATGGCTTGTATTGTTTTGCTATATTGCATTCTAATAAAGACTTAGTGGCAGAATTTGAGAATAATTTTGTTGGGATGGTTAGGAAACCGTCAATAGAATCTGTTGCGAACTTTTATAGAACTACAGACAAGTTGAGATATGATGTTGATACAAGAGAAGGGCTTTTCGATATGCTGTCAGAGATACCTCCTACAATACAATATATTAAAGAAGCCTTAACCCATAAGAAATTCTATATTGATTTAACAATACCATTGTTTTCCGTATCGATTCAAGAATGGTATAAAAGAACTAAGGTAAAAGAGAATGTTCTTTTTGATTCCTCGGAACCATTCTTTGCAAACATAGAGTTTATGGAAAGCCTAAGGGATATGGAAGTGCCAGAAACTGTTGTTGGGTATGGTAAAGGAAAGCATGTCTATCCTCTGCCTGTTGGCAATATGGAAATTGCAAAGTCTCATGAAGAGTTCGGAATACAGTTAGCAGATGTGTTTGCAAGTGCATTATGCTTTGCTCTTACACCGCGAAATGATAAGTTCGTGAAGTATCAAGATAAGATAAAGTCGCTGCCAATATTCCAGAATATTAAGCTTAATATAGCACCTTCTACAAATGATTTTATTGAAGAAAGAATGAAGGAAACTGCAGAGATTGATCCTTTGGATTTTCTATGCGAACATAGTGATCGTATAAATATAAACAAAAGCTCAAGTATTTAATCATGGATTATACAGAAGTTAGTAATAGCATCAGAATGATGATGAAAGCTCAAGGCATAGATGAGATGTATATTGATAAAGAGGAAACTTTATACTACGATGAATCAGGTAACGTAAAACACTTGATTGTTAAAGATGGCAAACTCAATGCAGATTCAGATACTGTATTTGTGTTAGGTGGTGTTCAGGCAGATGATATTATTTCTTTGGAAGAGTTGAAAACGGCATTAGGCAAAAACTTAGAAAAAGAAATAAAATCAACAAAGGATTTAAAAGGAACTTTTATTGAAATATTGCGTAAGGATAATTTTAGAAAAATACTCCAAATAATTCAAGACAAAGGATGGCATATTCATTTTTGCATTGTACAGGTTTTGTATTATGGATTTGTGGATATTATTGATTCAATATGTGGACTAGAATTTAATCCATTTGCATTCAAAGCCGAACTATACAAAGTCTTGAAAAGAAATCCAAATACAACAATCTCAATATTCAAAAAATATAAGTATCCAAATGTTGGAACAAAGCACATTAAGGATTTCTTGTCAGAACTTATAATCCTTATTGATGGTGTCATTGCCGAAGATGCGAAAAAATACCGTTTAAATCCGTTGCTAGTCTTTCTCAAAAGTTGTCTTGAGAAAGCTAAAAAACAGAAAGAATTGATTTTTATTCAGAATGAAACTACTCATGAATGGGTCGGCAATTTTGTGCAATTTTATAGGCAACAGATTCTTAGCTTCCCAAAGAAAACCTTGGTGTTTGATGAAGAAAAACAGGTTATGAGCCAGATTGCAGAAGAAGATATTATTATTGATGGTAAAGCTCCTGATAATTACAGTTTTAAGGAGTCTGGATCAGATGCAATGATACAAGTCAGTGATTATGTGGTTTCTATTTTACGTAAATATATGATTTTCCTTGATAGATTGGAACCAGAGGTTGATGCTGATATTCAAAATTTTGATGAAAATCAAATGAATAATTACAAACTCTTAAATAGAATACTTGCTGACTCTATGAACTATAATCCATTGTTTGTGTATTTTGTTGCTTGTCAGCATACGGTTGCCAAATATCATAAGTATATACAAGAGTATGGCGCTTCTAGAGCGAATGAGTGACTTTGTGATATGTTATTTTTATATTATGCGTCACTTGGAGTTTTTAGTGTTTAGATAATCATAAGTAATTGATTATTAGTCGATATAGAACTATAACAACAATTATTAGTAAGAGTTGATGTTGGAAAGTTTAATTTGATTGGTGCAGAGAATACTTAGGGATTGATATAGTGTAAAAAGTTTAGCCACTATCTTAAGAATGAGGTTAAATCTCGTAATAAAATGTGGATAATAAATAAAATCTACGCTATTTTACTATCCAGTTTAATCTTGCATTCTGATTCCGTGTGTGACATTTTGCGCTCAATGGTGGATATTTCCGAGTCACGTAGAGTATGAGCAAATACTCTCTTTATAAATGTGGCAGTCTGTAGGCGTGGTTTGCCGAATGCTTTGCCGATATTCCAACCAAAGTGCATGATGTCAATGGTTTTTAATTGAGCATCAACCTTTATCTGTTCAACTTTGGGCAGAGTATCCGACAAGTAATATTCTGTGATATATTCGCATAAGCGATTGAGGTCTGTTTCGCTAAGGTAGAGAACCAAGTTTTGTTTCGTATATGAGAGAACCCTATCTAACTTTTCTTGTGATGCCCGTTCTTTCTCAGCCATAGCGTTGGCACGAAATATCTCGTATTTTGTTGGCTGATTGGATTCTTCAATGGGCATATTATTGATGGTAGAAGGTGTGGCTTCTTCCTTTGGAAGTTCTGCCACTTCTTCGTTAAGTTCAGGATATGAAGGAATAGAAACTTTTTCTGTTATGTCAGATGTAGTTTCGATTTCAGTTTCAGAAATGATGGATTCTGAAATAATGGTATTTTCGACAAGTTCATGGTGCGTTATTGGAGCTTCTACCACCACAGCCTTATTGCGGTAACATTCAAATCTCATAAAGTACTTCTCTATTGTTGGTGAAAGGAGTTGACCAAATACCATTTGCAGATTGAGGTAGATAGCTCCTATGACAATGGAGCATACTACGAAAATAAGATTGCTACTGAACTCATCCCAGCCATAGTGTAGTACGGTTTGACGGGCTAAAACACCTATGATGACGATTGTCCCGAAAACAATCAGATTCAAAGTTATATGCTCTATCTTTTTCTGCTCCATAATGATATAAGTTAATCGTTTGTGTGCAAATATATATCATTTGCAAGATGTGTAGATACATTTTCCGGGAAGTGGCAGCTTTTGGCACCGGTAGGTAGCATTTTTCTATACCACTTGTGCCACAATAGCAAAGGAAAGTCCGACATGGAACTAGCCTACATCGGACTTGTAAGTTGTGGGTATCAGCAATTGTAAATGTTAGCTGACCTTATTGGAATAAATAGTGATATGCTCTTCTGCTTGGAAGCTACTTTATTGATAACCCATTTCCTGAATGCAGCGGAATGTCCAGTGTCTATTTGATAGGATAGGGCTATAATCATGTCGAGATTATACACATCGGCATAATTCCCATTCTCTAATCTTATACATTGGTAGACTTCATATTCCTTTAAGATGTTGGCTTTCAATATCGCTTTTATGCGGGAGTTGATTGTTCCAGCCGTTGTATAAAACAAGTCGGCAATCTCCCAAGTGGTCATCCATACTTCGCCATCAGAAATATGGATGCCTTGTCCGTTGTTTGTTATGATTCCTCGTTTCATAGCTACAATTTATTTCAGTGAAATCTTATTGGCAGTCTCTCGTTTTTTCACATTTACCAAATCTGCGTAGATTTGAGTGGTGGAAACGTTCTTGTGTGTTAACATCTTTGAGACTGTGTAAATGTCTGTACCTAAAGAGATTTGTATGACCGCATAGGAGTGCCTGAAGCCGTGAAAGGTTATCGGTTTTGTTATTCCTGCCTTTTTGAGCCAGTTTTTCAGCGGATAGTTAATCATACTCCGCTTCAATCCTTTGAATACTTTACCTGTATCGGGCGTACCACACAGTTCGTAGGCTTCGTAACTGATGGGGAGTGTCGCTTCCGTTTGGGTTTTCTGTGTTCTGATACGCAAGCAATAGCCTTGGTCGGGAGCGATGGCAAAGTCTTCCCATTGAAGATTGAGAATATCACTGATGCGTAGTCCTGTCAGACAAGCAAACAAGGAAGCTGCTTTCAGAACGGGCATATCACAAGGAGTGGCGGCAAGTTGCTTCACTTCGTCCAGTGTCAGATACTCTTTCTTCACGTCTTGTGGCTCAATCTTATCAAGATAGTCATTGATATTCTCCCGAAACCATTTATCTCGGTAGGCAATTTTCAACAATCCTCTGAAAGTGGAGTAATAGCCGGATGCCGAATTGAGGGATATGGGACGGTTGCTATGTTTGAGTTGCTTGGCATTCAATAGGTATTCACGAAATTTCTTGCACAAGTCCACATTCACCTCACCGAAGGTACATTGCCCTTTGACAAAGTTGTAGAAATGCTGATAGACGAATGTCCATTTTTGGTCTTTGCTTCGGCACATCTTCTTGAAGTAAGCAAGGAAGTCGGCTTTCTGTTTGGTCTTGTCTAAGAAGCCAAACTCTTCATTGATGAGTGACTGCACTCTGATACAACGGATAGCTTCTGCCTTGTTCAACATATCGTTGTTGAATTCCCGTTCCATTTCGTTTTTCGGGTGGGCATAGATGTAGATGCCAAGATATTCTCGACGACTCATCTGCATTGTCTCAGGGTTTCGGACTGCTGGATAATAATCCAGATACAAGGAGATGCGATTATTCCGAATCGCTCTCTGACGAACTGTTACTTTTGTACACGTGTGTGTCATACTGTTTAATATTTAGAGTTTTACATTTGTTTGGTGCAAAGGAATATGGTGATTCAATGGTGGCAACATTCACCGATAAATAACTTATTCAATCTTTGGGGCTTCAAGCAATTTATCCAGTTCGGGTTTAGAGATAAGCGTGTATTTGCCCTTCTTGACCTTTGGGATATTATGATACTTCGCATAATGATAGAGCTGGTCACGGGTGAGATTGAATTTCTCCATCGCTTCGACTACTGTATAATACTGCGGTTCTTCGGGTGCTGCCACGCCTTTGGCTATATCCACATGTTTTTTGGAATAGTACACCATGATGCCTTCTTTCTTTTTCGGGATGGCATTCTTGGAAACGAAGGTGTAAATAGCAGATAAGGTCATGCCGAATTTCTCCTGCATTTCCTGTGTGCTGTACCATTCGGTAATATCGGGATTCGGGGCTTTCTTGGCAAAGTAAGCATCCATGTGTTTTTTGCTCCAGTAGGTTTTGCCACGATTGAAAGTCCGAGGGATGTTGTTCTTCTTGGCTACCACAAATATCCATGATTCATTTACATGGTATTTCTCTTTGACTTCGGCTGTAGTGTAAAAGTCGGTGATGGGGGCTTTTTCTATGGGTACTCGTTTTTTATACTCCGCAGCATTTTCAAACAAAAGCTCAATGTCTTTCCTTCTGACTAATGTTTTTCCTTTGAACTGAACCGCTTTAATCACGTTGTCTGCCATGTAGCGGTAAATACTGGCTCGACTAATCCCTAAGAGTTTTGCGGCTTCGGGTGGTGTATAGAATTCCTTGTTCTCGATAGATGGTTCTTCTGTATTTATAGAAAACTCTTTCTGATAAGTCGCTATGCGCTCCTGTCGGATTCGTTCTTTATAGGCTGCATTGTTGCACCTATGAGAACAATAGTTTGTAGTCGTTTTGTGGGCTATGAAAATTTGTCCACACCACTTACATTTCTTCTTGATTTCAATGTTACTGCTCATTCCTTTCTCCGTTTATTTCTCCATTTTTGTTTCAGTGCGTCTCACCACGTCTCACTGTGTCTCAATTCTCCACTACCTTGTTGGTGAGAAACAAGGCTTCAGCAAGCGAGCAACAAATACGGTACAAAAATGAGCTGAAAAAGCCCTATAAACGATAATCATCGCTTATAAGGCTAAAAAGAAAGGCGCTCAAAATGAACGCCTTAATAATCATTGATGATATATGCTAATCGTTGGTAATCATCCCTTACTTGCCAATGCAGAAGTGTTGAAAGATATTATTCAGTACCTCGTGTGTTGTGATAAGGCCGCCCGTAATTTCTGCTAAATGCTCAAGACATAATCGAAGATCCTCGCTCAACAAGTCTCCAGATAGCTCAAGCTCAAGTCCCTCAATCACGCGTGAAATGCTTTCTTCTGACCTTAACAAGGCGTTGTAATGGCGTGTGCTGGTTACAATGACATCATTTTCGGTTACCTCAGGTACTTCTGCCACTTGACATAAAGTACTTCTTAGTAAATCCATATTCGTGCCGAGCTTTGCAGACAGTTGTAATGAAAACCGTTTTTTTGCATTTCTCTCATTACTCTTTTGGTTGGTTATATTCTCAAAAACGGATAAGGTAGGTGTTGGTAATAGGTCCATTTTGTTTTGAATACAAATCAAACTCTTGTCCTTTATTCTCTTTAGCAAATCATCTACTTCTTGCTTCGTTGGTACTTCGTCCATCAGCCACAAAACTATTTTTGCTTCTTCTATCTTTTGATAAGTTCGTTCAATGCCTAAGTTTTCGATTTCATCTGTTGTTTTCCGAATACCCGCCGTGTCAATAAATCTAAAAGTAATGCCATTAATTTCGGTTGTGTCTTCAATCACGTCACGCGTTGTGCCATGAATATTGCTAACAATGGCTTTATCTTCCTCTAATAATTGATTTAATAGGGTGCTTTTCCCCACATTGGTTTTTCCAATGATAGCTACAGGAACCCCTTGTTTTATGGCATTTCCTGTTTCAAAAGAATGCGCCAACGTGGTAATTCGATTTTTAATTTTATGCGCTAACGCAAGTAATTCGTTACGATTTGCAAACTCTAAGTCCTCATGGTCACTGAAATCTAATTCCAATTCTATGAGTGAAGTCATCTTCAGAAGTTCGTTTCTGAGTGTAGCCAACTCGTTGGAGAAGTTTCCTTTCAGCTGACTCATAGCTGCATGATGCGTAGCACGATTGGTAGAAGCAATCAAGTCGGCAACAGCTTCTGCCTGACTTAAATCCAACTTTCCATTAAAGAAGGCGCGCTGTGTGTATTCACCAGGTGCAGCCTGTCGGCAACCTTCTTTGATAAGTGTTTCTAAAATAGTTTTGATGATGTAACGAGAGCCATGACATGATATTTCAACAGAATCTTCACCCGTGTAGGAATGAGGCGAACGAAAAACCGACACCAAAACGTCGTCTATTGTTTCTTGCTGGCTATCAACGATGCGCCCATAGAGGATTGTGTGCGATTTTGCATCATGAAGTTTTTTATGTTTTGATGTCACGAAAACCTTATCAGTTATCTGAATGGCATCTTTGCCCGATATTCTAATAATTCCTATGGCTCCTCCTGCTGGAGTTGCTAAGGCACAAATGGTGTCTTCTGCTTGTAAATGCTGTTGGTTATCCAAATCTTTTACCATGTTCAATGCTCAATTTCTTTTGTCTACGTTCAATATCTATATTCCAGCATTTGTACTTCAACATGCTGAAAGGGGCTTAAAACCAATTAAAAACGTTCTTTGACACAAAGTGTTCTTTGATGGTTAGGCTGTTTTTTGTACACACTATTTTCAAACAATACACTTTGTGTCTAAGAACAAACTTCGATCTGCAATGATTAAAGCTGACAATTGAGTCTAAATTCTATCAAGAACCGTTTCTATCAATCCATCAATCGAATTCTTATACTCTACATTTGCCTTTAATGCTCGGCGGTTAGCAATTACCATACAACAAGTTACAGCCTTATGTCCCATTAACTTTGAAAGTCCATATAAGGCACTGCTTTCCATTTCAAAGTTTGTAATTCGATGTCCATTATATTCAAAATTCTCAATTTTTTCATTTTGATGAGGGTCTGCCAAAGGCACACGAAGCACTCTACCTTGTGGACCGAAAAAGCCTCCACATGAGATAGTTACACCACGAACCATGTCATTGCCAGCAATACGATTCAAAGTCTCCTCATCAGAATCAATGACATAAGGGGCTCCTTTTTGTGGACTCCAACTCATGTGCTTGACAAATGCTTCCTCGAACGCCAAGTCACACACCTCATTCCTCCCTGCGTAGTAGTTCAAAAGCCCGTCAAACCCAATGCTTTTTTCGCTGGCAATATAGGTTCCTTCTGGCGTATATTCCTGAAGTCCTCCACAAGTTCCGATACGAACCAAGGTTAGCGATTTGAGAGACGATTTCTCGTACCTCGTCTTAAAATCTATATTTGCCAAGGCGTCAAGTTCATTCACAACAATATCAATGTTGTCACAACCGATACCAGTGCTCAGTACGGTGATACGTTTGTTTTTATAGCGACCAGTGATGGTATGAAATTCGCGATTATGAATATCACACTCTTTTTCGTCAAAGTGCGATGCAACGAGCGAAACTCGCCCAGGGTCACCCACTAAAATAACTTTGTCTGCCAACTGTTCTGGTTTAACATGCAAATGGAAGACACTACCATCTTTATTGATAATTAACTCTGATTCTGCAAAATATTTTTTCTCCATCTTGTTTAAGCTTTTATTGAGTGAGTAATCGATTTTCTTCGTTTCGAAGTTGTTTGGCAAAATTCATTATTTCAATGCGTTGTGACTGTATCGCTTTTTCTGCTTTTAATAGGTTTGGGCACATTTGCAATTTTCCAGACATGTTAGATAACTGATATTGTGAACGCAACTGCGATAAAGTTTCTTCATTTGCTGATAGTTGCTTCTTTAATTCTAACAACTGTTGATACAGTTTTTTTGTTTTTTCACTTCTAAAATCGTTGATGCTTTGATACACCGTACGGTCATTGATAGTGAAGTAAAATTCTTGCTTTTCTGTGGTTCGTTGCCTTTCGTTTGTTAGCAATTTAAGCCGTTGCAACGCTGCTTCACGGTTGCCAAACTTCCATGTTTCTTGAATACTTGTTAGCTTTGCATAAGCTTCAAGTTGCTTGTCAGTAATATTTTCAGCAGTAAAATTCTGCCGTGGCATGGTAGGAACGAAGGTATAAATACAAACTTTCCCTTTGGGTTGATATCTATCCGATACCAACCAACCTAAGCTGTGTACATCATCAATGGCTAATAAATAATCGTTTGCCGTAGAATTAAACGGAAGTCCGTAGTTCTCTGGTTTATAATAAGTTCTACTTTCTTCGTTAAAGAGAGTCATGAAGATGTCGTAACCTCCAATACTCTTGTCGCCTTTTGCTGAAAAAAAGAGCGTGACTCCATCTGATAACAAAAAAGGAAATTGCGCATCTTTTACTTCCTCGTCCAATTCTTTTAATTGTTTAGGTTGACTCCAACTGTCGCCTAAATAGTCAGTAGAAAATAAATGGAAGCCGTGAATAGAATCCCCATCGGCATAAATGCGGTGGTTTTTGAGTTCGTTTGTATAAGTAAACCGTTTATCAATGAACTCGAGCGTACCTGCATCACTACTCAAAGGTATTTTAGAGAAAAAGTTGTTTTTGTCCACCACCATGCTATCTACGAATAACACTTTCGCCGTTCCAGAAAGCATCGACTCGAAGAGGTGCTTTTGAGATAAAGCCTCTTCTTTTTGAACAGGGCGAACTCCTGCTCGTACATGGCTATTGTCAGCTATTGTGTTGGTAGGGTAGCCTATGAATAATATGATTAAGAATAATAAATATTTCATCGATTTTTCGTTTTCACAAAGATACAAATTTTCTTTGAACTATAAAGTAAAGAATAAAAAAATACAGAAGATATATCAAACTTCTGTTTTACAGTCATGGTATCGTGCCCTCAAAAAATCTTTCACTCTGTGGATTTTGAGACTATCATTGGCGGAAGCTTACGGTTTCATGGAATCGTAATAAATGCTGAATTATTTTTACAAAGTGCCTCTCAAAACTCGCGTGAAAACAACCAACGGCAAAGTTGGTCGCAAATACGCTAATTTTGAGCAAGTTTCATAATTCGTTGTTGTTGAATAAATTACGCATATATTATTTCGTTTCTTGTCGAATTTTATCCTTTTTTGTCCGCTAAAGCATTGTTCTAAGCTTGGAATTTGCATGCTTTAATGCCGCTGAAGCATGTGAATAACACCTCTAATACATGTTTCCAAG
>NZ_JRPQ01000160.1 GCF_000762405.1 Hoylesella timonensis S9-PR14
AAAACGTCAGCAACATGAGCGGTATGTTCTCTGGCTGCCAGGCATTGACATCGCTCGATGTGAGCAAATTCAATACCCAAAACGTCAGCAACATGAGCGGTATGTTCTCGGGATGCAAGGCATTGACATCGCTCGAAGTAAGCAACTTCAACACCCAAAACGTCACCAGCATGATTGGCATGTTCCGTGACTGCAAGGCATTGACATCGCTCGATGTGAGCAACTTCAATACCCAAAACGTCACTTACATGGGCAGCATGTTCTCTGGCTGCGAGGCATTGACATCGCTCGATGTGAGTAACCTTAACACCGAAAACGTCACCAACATGTCTTGCATGTTCTCTGGCTGCCAGGCATTAACATCGCTCAATGTGAGCAAATTCAATACCCAAAACGTCACGGATATGGGCGGCATGTTCGCTGGCTGCGAGGCATTGACATCGCTCGATGTGAGTAAATTCAACACCCAAAAGGTCACCGACATGAGCAATATGTTCAATGGCTGCAAGGCATTGACATCGCTCGATGTGAGCAATTTCGACACCGAAAAGGTCACTTACATGGACGGCATGTTCCTACACTGCAAGGCATTGACATCGCTCGATGTGAGCAACTTCAATACCGAAAACGTCACCCACATGGGCGGCATGTTCTATGGCTGCGAGTCCCTGGCCACGATTTTCTGCAACCGTAACTGGGAAGATGGTCATAAAGTTAATGATAAAAGGATGTTTTATGACTGTACGCAGCTGAAAGGTACCTACACTTCGTACGATGCAAGCAAAACGGGCATTGAGATGGCTAACCCCACCACGGGTTACTTCACAAGCAAGACTACAGGTATTGACTACGTGAAGACTGCCGACCGGGCAGGCGAGGAAAAAGCATACGACCTCAGTGGCAGTCGTGTGAACGAGAGCTACAAAGGCATCGTCATTAAGAACGGAAAGAAATATATTCAGAAATAGAAGTTCTATCCCAACCTAACGAAACACTCCACTCCATCCTCCTATAGGAGAGACGGAGTGGAGTGTTTTCGAATGGTTACAAACAACGACGGAGATAAATTCCAGAAGCATCACACCATTTCCCGGATATGTTTCTGAGCGTGATAAATCACGCCCCTACGGGTGGCACCGATTATCTTCAATTCAGTAGGGGTAAGTAAATTCTTCTAAGGGACAATCATCAAAGTAGCGCAGCTGCCCGTGCAATCTCTTTCAGCTTATCTGCCAATGTTTTATCCGTTCTCGCCGTTTGCATATTGTATTTCAGCTGCAATTTCATCAGCGACTCTGCTGGAACATCTAAGGCAGCCTCAAACATCAGTGCGGTGGTGGTGCTCAGTGAGCGACGACCATTCAATATCTCATTCAGTACGGAATAGCCCATACCAATACTATCTGCAAACTTACGCTGCGAGATGCCCCTAGCTTCAAGTTCATCCTTCAACACCTCACCAGGGTGTGTCGGATAAAAGCCATAACCTAAACTTGCCATATCTATTTATTTATAATGGTTTGACAATTCCAAGATGTTGCAAATGGTAATCAGCCTTTCCTTACCGACTGTTTCCGAACGAAACTCTATGCGATATTGATCATTAACCCGCACCGACTCACGACCTGCCTTATCTCCAACCAATTTCTCGTAATGAAGTGATGTGAAGCGATACAGGTCTTGCGTGCTGTCAAGCGACTCCATGAGGTTCAGGACTTTGATGTACTTTCGTACAATCTGAGGCTGAAAGCGGTGCTTCTTATCCTTGACCCTGCCCTCATAGAACAATTCTCGTAGATAGTCTTGCTCAAAGGTTATTTCCATCCTTACCTATTCTTTTGTGCAATGATAGTGCAAGCCGAACACAAAGAAAACTTGTTTGCTTTGTTAAGGCGCAGCCTATCTTCTGCAAAGATAATCATACTTTTTGAATGTTCGCAATTTTTGCGAAGAAAAATATTAGCTTTTCTATATTTCTACAGACTGGTGACACTCTCTATCTTACTTATATATTCCCTATTGTGTCGGTGAGCGTTCCTCTCATGGATAGCTGCACGATACAAATCAGCAATCGTGGCAGCCAATGCTCCCAAGATTCCGACTGTGAACTTAAAAATCAATAAAACATGTTTATCAAACTGCCTGCTATAGTGACACGGTATATGCGCTGTTCACGTGTTGATTTTTTGCTAAATAAAGTATTCATCAATGTTGGGGTATGCAATGTTGTGGTGGCAAATGTAGCAATTATTGTTGAGACAGAGCATCGGTAACTCGAATTTTTGAGTAAATTCGTCTCGCACACAAAAGAGCACAGCGCCATTATTGAAGAGCAATATTGATGCAACAAAAAGCACCCACATCATGGCAAATGTATAATGAGTGAAACGCTGTTTTGGAGAAAAATAGATGCTGAATTTTCTTTACAAAGTGCTTCTCAAAACTCGCATCAAAACAACCAACGGCAAAGTGGGTCGCAAATACGCGAGTAATGAGCGAGGTTTGTAATTCGTTGTTATTGTGAACATTACGCCAACATCAACTCTTTTCTTTCCTATTTTTACCGCTTTTTGGCGGCTGAAGCATTGAGATAGTCCCACTATTTGCATGCTTTAAGGCTGTTGTTGCATGTGAATAACACCTCTAATACATGTTTCCAAGACCGTTAAGTCAACATTTTCACTTGAAAAGACGTTTATTTTGCCAAAATCAACACATTTTTGTAGAGCGTTTGCCTATTGATTTTTTCTATTTTGAAGATTTTAGATGGTCGATTTTTGGTAAAATAATAGGACAAAAGCAACGGCTACCTTGAGCAAGAAGAAAAAGAATGAAAAAATGCTCAAACAAAATTTTGGATAAATTTCTCACGCTCGCAAATGAAAGAATAAATACACATTTAACTCGTTCAATCGAAATTTTAGATAAATTTCTCACGCTCGCAAATGAAAGAATAAATTCTCATTTAACTCGTTCAATCGAAATTTTGGATAAATTTCTCACGCTCGCAAATGAAGAATAAATTCTCATTTGGCTCACTAAATCGAAATTTTGCACTATCTTTGCAGAAGATAGGCTGCGCCTTAACAAAGCAAACAAGCTTTCTTTGTCTTCGGCTTGCACTATCTTTGCATTGTATACAATTATATTGAAATAACGACATGTCATTAAAATGTGGTATTGTAGGGTTGCCAAACGTGGGCAAGTCTACCCTATTCAACTGCTTGTCGAGTGCCAAGGCACAGGCAGCAAATTTTCCTTTTTGTACGATTGAGCCCAACGTGGGCGTGATAACAGTACCCGATGAACGGCTCACCAAATTGGCAGAGATTGTGCATCCGGGACGCATTGTGCCTGCCACATGCGAGATAGTGGATATTGCAGGATTGGTAAAGGGAGCGTCCAAAGGCGAAGGCTTGGGCAATAAATTCTTGGGAAACATACGCGAATGTGATGCGCTGATACACGTTATCCGCTGTTTCGACGATGACAACGTGGTACGCGAAGGCGGTATGGCGGTGAATCCCGTCAGTGACAAAGAGGTGATTGACACTGAATTGCAACTCAAAGACTTGGAAACCATTGAGGCACAACTATGCAAACAGCAAAAAATAGCTGCTTCGGGCAACAAGGAAGCCAAGACGCTTGTTACCGTATTAGAAGCCTACAAGGAGGTGTTGGAACAAGGAAAGAACGCACGGACGGTGTCGTTCGATACCAAAGAGGAAGAGGAGGCTGCGCACAACCTGTTTCTGCTGACCACCAAACCCGTGCTGTATGTGTGCAATGTGGACGAGGCAAGTGCCAAAGAGGGCAACGCTTATAGTGCCCAAATAGAGAAAATTGCCCAAGAAGAGGGTGCCGAAGCCATGGTGATTGCCGCCAAGACAGAAGAGGATATTGCGTCTTTGGAGACCTACGAGGACAAGCAAATGTTTTTAGAAGAGTTGGGATTGACCGAAAGTGGCGTGAACCGCCTCATCAAAAAGGCTTATTCGCTGCTCAACCTGCAAACCTTCATCACGGCTGGCGAAATGGAGGTAAAGGCTTGGACGTACCACAAAGGCTGGAAAGCGCCACAATGTGCGGGCGTCATCCATACCGATTTTGAGAAAGGTTTCATCCGGGCAGAGGTCATCAAATACGATGATTACATCAAATATGGCAGCGAGAGTGCCGTCCGTGAAGCTGGAAAATTAGGTATCGAGGGCAAGGAATATGTGGTGCAAGACGGTGACATCATGCACTTTAGATTTAATGTTTAACAATCGACAATTAGGCTAATAAGGCTAATAGGCCCAATAAGCCCAATAAGCCCAATAACAAAACAATATGATAGACCATCTACTTTACATCCTGTGGAATCCTGATTTAGAGATATTCCGCATCGGCAATTTTGCCATTCGTTGGTATTCAACTTGCTGGTTGATAGGACTTGCCTTGGCATACTTCATCGTGAAATGGCTCTATAAAGACCAAAAGGTGAAGGATGCGTATTTCGATCCGCTGTTTATGTATTGCTTTTTAGGCATTTTAATCGGTGCCCGATTGGGACACTGCTTGTTCTATCAGCCCGAATACTTTTTGTCTTCGTGGACGCATGTCGTCGAAATGTTCCTGCCTATTCACCAAATGGCAGACGGTTCATGGAAGTTTACAGGGTACGAGGGATTGGCTTCGCATGGTGGTACGATAGGACTCATGGTGGCACTCTATCTGTACTATCGCAAAACAGGCATGAACTTGTGGCATGTACTCGACGACATTGCCATCGCCACTCCTATCACTGCGTGCTTTATCCGTTTGGGCAACCTCATGAACAGCGAGATTATCGGCACACCAACCAATGTGCCTTGGGCTTTTATTTTTGAGCGGGTAGACATGACGCCACGCCACCCAGGACAGTTGTACGAGGCGATTGCCTACTTTTTCTTCTTCTTCGTCATGCTGCATTTCTACAAGCGAACCTCCAAAGAGGTGGGCACTGGCTTCTATTTCGGCTTGTGTCTGACCCTCATTTTCACGTTCCGCTTCTTCATAGAATACACCAAGGATATACAAGTTGACTTCGAGTCGGGCATGATTTTCAACATGGGACAACTGCTGAGCATTCCTTTCATCATCCTTGGCATTGCCTGCATGAGGGGTGGAAAATGGATGAAAAAGTTGGGAGCGAAATAATATTTTCTCCCCTACACTAAGACTTACCGAAGCATCCACCCTATTTTGAAAGAAAGAAGGTGGGTGCTGATGAACAAAATAACGATTAACAAACCTTTTATTCATGACTAACAAAACCTTTACCTTATTGGCGTTCTTAGCCTTGAGTGGTGCTTCCATGGCACAAAACAGAGTGGAAAAAGAACTTTCCTCATGGCAATTCTCTCGCAATGGCGATGCTTGGCAACCAGTAACAGTGCCACACGACTGGGCTATCAAAGGACCATTTGACAAGCAGTGGGACCGCCAATTCTTGGGTATCACGCAAGATGGACAACGCACCCCTATATGGCACACGGGACGTTCGGGTGGACTGCCTTGGTTGGGACGTGGCGAATATCGCACCACCATCAACGTGCGCGACCTCGATGCACGCACAGAACTTTATTTCGATGGTGCCATGAGCGAACCAGTTGTCTATGTCAATGGCACGGAAGCGGGTCGGTGGGCATATGGATACAACGCTTTTCGCATCGATATAACGCCCTACTTAAAACGTGGGGACAATGAGATACTGGTCAAACTGAACAACTTGGAGGAGAGCAGCAGATGGTATCCGGGAGCTGGACTATACCGCCCAGTCACGCTGATAACGACCAATAAAACCTATATAGACCCTTGGCAAACGTATTTCCGCACCCTCTCTGTTTCGCAACAGGGAGCAGAGATTGCCGTGAATGCACAAACCAAAGGACTCAGAGAGAACGACAAACTCAAGACGCACATTATCCTAAAAGACAAAGACGGTAGGACGGTTGCACAGAATACGGTGGAAAACGATGCGAAAGGGGATGTGGCAACGACGTTCAACATCAAGAATCCACAACTTTGGAGTCCCGAACATCCCTATCTCTACACGTTACAAATCTGCGTGAAACGAGGCAGCAAAACCTTGGATGCGACCTCACAACAGGTGGGAATCCGCACCATATCCATTACGAAAGAACACGGTTTTCAGCTCAATGGCATCACACGAAAGTTCAAGGGCGTTTGTCTACACCACGATTTAGGACCTCTTGGTGCGGCTGCCAACAAGGCTGCCATGATTCGACAGATACGCATCATGAAAGATATGGGTGTAGATGCCATCCGTACTGCGCACAACATGCCTTCGCAAATGCAAATGCAGGTGTGCGACTCCATGGGGATGATGGTCATGGCAGAGAGCTTTGACGCTTGGAAAGAGCCAAAGGTAAAGAATGGTTACAATCGATTTTACGATGAATGGTGGCGCAAAGACCTTACAAATCTGATTTTAGGGCATCGCAATCATCCATCTATCGTGATGTGGAGCATTGGCAACGAGATACCCGAACAAGCCAACCAGCAGGGCACAGAGCGCGCCAAAGCCATGGTGAAATTTTGCCATAGCCTCGATTCTACACGCACCGTCACTTGCGGTGTGGACAATCCAGAGGGCAGCGCCAATTGCGGTTTCTATGCTGCCACAGACGTACCGGGCTTTAATTACCGTGTCTTCCTTTACGAAAGACTCATCGACAAGCTGCCACAAGGGTTCTTGTTGGGTTCGGAAACATCGTCAGCAGTGAGTTCAAGAGGGGTATATAAATTCCCTGTAGAAGAGAAAAACATGGCTACCTACGATGACGGACAATGCTCATCGTACGACGTGGAGAAGGTGAGTTGGGGCAGTTACCCCGATGAAGACTTTACCAAACAAGACGACCTGCCCTACTCTATCGGTCAATTTGTGTGGACAGGCATCGATTACATCGGTGAACCCACTCCTTATTACAGCTATTGGCCCTCACGAAGCAGCTACTTTGCACCAGTCGACTTAGCAGGCTTGCCCAAAGATCGCTATTACCTGTATCGCTCGGTGTGGAACACTTCCTCTCCCACCCTACACATTTTGCCACATTGGACATGGCATGGACGTGAGGGAAAAGTAACACCCGTGTACTGTTATACGAGTTATCCCGAGGCTGAACTCTTTGTCAATGGCAAGAGTCAAGGACGCATCAAG
Organism: Hoylesella timonensis S9-PR14; assembly: GCF_000762405.1. Classification (GTDB taxonomy): domain Bacteria; phylum Bacteroidota; class Bacteroidia; order Bacteroidales; family Bacteroidaceae; genus Prevotella; species Prevotella timonensis_A. The sequence goes on from NZ_JRPQ01000160.1 coordinate 7,208, forward strand.
AAGAACAAGGCATCCAAATTAGACCGCTACCGCTTGCGTTGGAACAACGTAGTGTATGAGCCAGGCGAACTGAAGGTAGTGGCTTACGATGAAAAGGGCAAGGAAGTGGCTCAACAAACCATTCACACCGCTGGTGCGCCTCATGCACTCAAGATTGAAGTAGACAAGCAACAGCTCGCAAACGACGGCAAGGACTTGCTGTATTACACCATTAGTATGGTAGACAAAGACGGCAACCTCTGTCCCGATGCCAACGACCTATTGCTCTTTGAAGTGTCAGGTGCTGCCCGTTTCAAGGCTGTCTGCAATGGCGACGCCACGTCATTAGAGCCTTTCCACTTGCCCAATATGCACCTTTTCCACGGCAAATTGGTGGTAACAGTGCAAAGCAACGGACTGAAAGGACAGGTGCATTTAACCGTCAAAGCCCCTCAATTAGGAATCAGCGCACAGCACACGCTGTAAATGAAAGAAAGAGATGGTTAAGGAAGGGGGTTCCTATTTCACCCCTCTTTCCCCTATATCTAAAATGACGCAGTGCGTTTGAGGCGTACTGCGTCATTATTCTTATGCATAAAAAGGTAACAGATCAACCTCAATTTCCCTAAAATTGTACCTCTATAATCTTATCAATGCAATCCTTCGACAATGCTGTTGGCAAGGTAAGCACCACCCCTGTCTGACATCTTTCCACCTTTACTGGCTGTTTGGTGTCATAGACAAAGGCTTTCTTGATGCGCTGTTTGCCAATGGGCAATAGCAAACTACGGTCGTGCAGATTTAGAATATGCACAAAGAGACGATTGCCTTTCTGCGTGGTAACACCCCAATCGTGAGGCTTCACCATGCCCCCTCGAGTGCCATAAATCGTTTCTCCATACACTTTCATCCACTGTCCCACCTTCTGCAAGCGTTCCAAAGCCACAGCAGGGAGTTCACCATCGGGCTGTGGGCCAATGTTCATCAACAGGTTGGCGTTCATGCCAGCCGCTTTGACGATGTAACGTATCAAGGTAGTGTCCGACTTATAGTCCTGGTCGGTAATCTTATATCCCCACATACCATTCATGGTCTCGCACGTTTCCAACGGCAACCTACTGATGTCTTGTCCCGACAAACCAGCATTGTTCTCACCAGGTAAATCTCGTTCGAATATCTGAATGTCCTCGCCTTGAAAAGGAGTGGTGTGATGATTGTTACCCACCAAGCACGCAGGTTGTAAGCGATGAATGAGCTGATATTGCCCTTCCAGTTGCCAATCGAAATCGGGTTGCTGGTCCCACCAACCGTCAAACCATATCGCACCAATCTTTCCATAGTTGGTTAAGAGTTCGGTAAGTTGGTTGTTCATAAACGCATAATAGTGCTGCCAATTGCCTTGAGGGTTGGGACGCCCTGTTCCTCGTCCTGTTCTTCCCCACACTGCATCCTCTCTGTACCAGTCAATATGCGAATAATACAGATGCAGTCGGATGCCTTGTTTGTGACATTCGTCTGCCAACTCCTTCAAGATGTCGCGCTTGAAAGGGGTTGCATCTACGATATTATAGTCAGAATACCGAGTCTTGAACATAGAGAATCCCTCATGATGACGGGTGGTAAAGCAAATATACTTCGCTCCCGACGCCTTGATTGCCGATACCCAAGCAGCTGCATTGAACCGAGAAGGATAAAAACCCCCTGCCAGTTTAGCATACTCTTTGTAGTTCAAATTCTTGTTGGTCATGGTCCACTCGCCCGTTGCCAACATGCTATACAAGCCCCAATGCAGGAAAATACCAAACTTAGCATCTTGAAACGCTTGACGCGAAGCCATATTCTCTGCCGTTGGTTGATAATCATGAGCTTTCGTTGTCGTAGCTACCGATTGTGCAAAAGCTGACACTGACAAGCACAAAGCCAATGCCAAGGAAAATAATTGATTCATATATTAGAATGTTATTTGGTTATTCTGCCCCAATGATTTTCTTGATTTCGTTGAGTTTGTTCAATGCCTCCATGGGCGTAAGGTTGTTGATGTCAAGGCCGAGTATCTCATCGCGCACCTGACACAGCACAGGGTCGTCCAGTTGAAAGAAGCTCAACTGCATGCCTTCCCTGTTCTCTTCCAAATGTTTCAGGTTGGGCTTGCCCACCGAACCCACCTGACTGTTATCCGACTCTAATTGTTTTAGAATTTCATTAGAGCGTTTGACGATGCTTCGTGGCATGCCTGCAATCTCAGCCACATGAATACCAAAGCTGTGTTCTGAGCCGCCACGTTCCAACTTACGCATGAAAATCACCTTGCCATCTGCCTCTTTCACACTCACATTGTAATTGTGAATCCTCGGGAAATGCTTCTCCATTTCGTTCAATTCATGGTAGTGTGTGGCAAAAAGCGTGCGCGCTCGTGCCCTCGGTTGCTCGTGCAAGTACTCCACAATCGCCCACGCAATGGAGATACCATCGTATGTAGACGTTCCTCTACCCAACTCATCGAAGAGCACCAACGACCTGTTGGTCACGTTGTTTAGGATATTTGCCGCCTCTGTCATCTCCACCATGAAGGTCGATTCACCCAAGGAAATATTGTCAGAAGCCCCTACACGTGTGAAAATTTTATCCACTAAACCTATTTTAGCGCTCTCTGCAGGCACGAAACACCCTATCTGTGCCAATAGTACTATCAACGCCGTTTGGCGCAACAGCGCCGACTTTCCAGCCATATTGGGTCCTGTAATCATCATAACCTGCTGTTTCTCCGCATCTAAGTAGATGTCGTTAGGCACGTAAGTCTCACCTAAGGGCAGCTGCATCTCGATGACTGGGTGGCGACCTTGCTTGATGTCAAGGACATCGGTAGCGTCTATTTGCGGACGCACATACTGGTTTTCCTCCGCCACCTGCGCAAAGCCAAGCAGACAATCCAAATGGGCTATCAGGTTGGCATCAAGCTGTATCTGCGGAATGTACGGTTGCATATCGACAATGAGTTCACGAAACAGCTTGTCCTCTAACATCATGATGCGCTCGTCAGCCCCCAATATTTTCTCCTCATAAGCCTTCAGTTCCTCAGTAATGTAGCGTTCTGCCTGTGCCAATGTTTGCTTGCGAACCCAGCTCTCTGGCACTTTGTCCTTATACATGTTGCGCACCTCGAGGTAATACCCGAATACGTTGTTATATCCCACCTTCAGCGATGCGATGCCTGTCCGCTCTACCTCACGCTCCTGTATCTGTATCAGATAATCCTTACCGTTGCGCGATATTTGTCGCAGCTCGTCGAGTTCGGTATCATAACCATCGGCTATCACCCCTCCCTTGTTCACCAACAAAGGCGGATCGGGTTGTATCTCGTGTTCAATGCGATCGCGAATGGTCTCGCAAAGTTGCAACTGTTCGCCAATTCTCCGCAAGCTCTCGTTCGATGCTTTCATGCAGGCAGCCTTCACGGGTTGCAAGGCTTGCAGCGCATTCTTCAATTGTACCACCTCTCGGGGCGACACTCTGCCCACAGCCACCTTTGAGATAATGCGTTCAAGGTCGCCTATGCGTTGAAATTGTTCACCCACCAACTGTCGGAAATCGGGGGCTTTGAAGAAATAATCCACCACATCCAAGCGTTGTTGAATGGGCGTTACGTCCTTCAGGGGAAACACCATCCAGCGGCGAAGCATACGTCCTCCCATGGGTGTGATGGTCTTGTCGATGATATTCAGCAACGACCGTCCCCCCTCTTGCATGGTGTCAATCAGCTCGAGTGAATGAATGGTAAACTTGTCCAACCGCACGTAGCGTTCTTCTTCGATACGAGCAAGCGACGTGATGTGCCCGATATTGGTATGTTGGGTAATCTCCAAATACTGCAAAATGGCGCCCGAAGCCACGATACCGCTTTTCATGTGCTCTACACCAAAGCCTTTCAGCGACTTGGTGCCAAAATGCTTGAGCAGTCGTTGGCGTGCGCTCTGTTCGGTAAACACCCAGTCTTCCAATTCAAAGACACAGTATTTGGTGCCAAAATGGGTATCAAAATTGCGCTTGTCATTGCGGTCGTACAGCACTTCTTTGGGCGCAAAGCTGCCCAATAATTTCTCTACATAGTCATAAGTACCCTCACCTGTGAGAAATTCGCCTGTTGAAATGTCCAAAAAACTCACGCCACAAGCCGCCTTGCCAAAATGTACCGCTGCCAAGAAGTTATTTTCCTTGTAGTTCAACACATTATCCCCCATCGCCACACCCGGCGTCACTAACTCGGTAATGCCACGCTTCACCATCTTGTCAGTGGCGGAAAGTCCCTTCTTACCTTTCAGTTCCTCTCGCTTTTTCTTCGGGTCTTCTAATTGGTCGCAAATAGCCACGCGCTTGCCAGCCCTTATCAGTTTGGGCAGATAGGTATCAAGGGCATGGTGCGGAAAACCAGCCATCGCTGTTTCGCCACTATTGCCACCATTGTTTCTCTTCGTGAGCGTGATGCCCAAGATGCGCGAACCCTCAATGGCATCATCGCCATACGTTTCGTAAAAGTCGCCACACCGAAAGAGCAACAGCGCATCGGGGTGCTGCCGCTTCATGCTGAAAAACTGTTTCATCATTGGTGTAAGACCTTTATCTTTCTGTGCCATAGGGGAATATTTCTATTGAATTTACAAAGTTATCAAAAAACGATTGGTAGGCAAAATAATTGAGTCATTTTTAGTAAGCAATAAGTTATTCATCGCAGCACTTTCATTTTAGAATCGTATTTTTACAACGAAAAAACACCAATAAAACAACATTTGTAAACCTATTGATATGCTACATTGAAGGAAAATTAATGCTGAATTATCTTTACAAAGTGCCTCTCAAAACTCGCGTGAAAACATCCAATGGCAAAGTTGGTCGCAAATACGCGAGTTATGAGCGAGTTTCATAACCTGTTGTTATATAAGACATTACGCTTATACCATCTCTTTTCTTTCCTATTTTTACCACTTTTTGTCGGCTGAAGCATTGAGATAGCACCATTATTTACATGCTTTAATGCTGCTACTGTATGTGAATAACACACTTAAAGAGTGTTTCCAAGGGCGCTATTTCCATGTTCCAACTTGAAAAGACGTTTATTTTTCTCAAATCAGCCCATTTTTGCATCCCGTTTACCTATTAAAATTTTCTATTTTGAAGATTTTAGATGGTCGATTTTTGGTAAATTTATAGGACAAAAGCTCTTGTTTCCTCAGCCAAAAATAACAAACTGTAAACAACACAAATTTTTCATTGAAGGAGTAATTATTATTGAAACAAAAGAAAAAAGATTGTTTTTCACCACCAACCACTTTTCTTAAATGAAAGAAACATAAGTATTGATGACCAAGTCTACATCCCGAAACTTTAGTAATAAAATGCAGGAGATATTGTCGTTTGTTTATACCCTGTTTATACCCAGTAAAATAATAACGGCTGACAACTCATAGAGTATCAGCCGTTATTTGTACCCAGACCCGGGCTCGAACCGGGATGGGTTGCCCCACTGGTGTTTGAGACCAGCGCGTCTACCAATTCCGCCATCTGGGCTTAAATGCGGGTGCAAAGATAAAAGGTTTTTTCGAATGCAGCAAACATTTTTAATAAAAGTTTGCTATAAATGTTTTTTATCGTTGCTGAACTTGTTGCTGTAGAAGGGATTTTTCTTAATGATTAGCTAACCAACGAATCGTAGAAATAAGGGTAATAACGCTGAATTTTATTGACACACCACGGCTTAGAATTCGCTTATTAACTTTATTTGCTGGTATTTTTTTCATGAGAAGAAGACAAATACCATCTGTATAGCGTTCTTAATTATCGGTAAAAGGTAATCCAATTGGTACCGTAATCTTGCTTTTTTGGATGTATGTACTGCACAATTCCTTGATTGTTACGATACCAAGAGTAATTCCAACCCTCACCCATATCTAAGTATAAGGCTTGTGTAACACCGTATCTACCTAAAAATTTGATGAAATCGATGAGCAACAAAGGCTGCCGCGAGTCTATTATACACAGTTTTCTCTTGCGCTCGCACAAAGCCCGACAAATATTCTTTCCCACAACATTGGCAGGCATACGTAGTCCGTTATTGATTAACATCATTTGTCCAAAACCCATACCACTTTCATCAGCTGCCTGTGCCACTTCGACTGCGTAATCCTGATAAACAAACTTCCATTGGCGATGTGCATACACAAAAGCACCTGTGTTTGCCTTACAAGGGTAGCCTTTATGGTAAACTCCTCCGCTGATATGGTTTCCAGCTATATTTTCATGGCTGAATTCCTTTTTAACTTGACCCGTAAACGCTGCCGCACACACCATGATAACTGATGTATCCGTTGGCTGTGGCATCGTTCCACACACCAAATCTATGCGCTTGAAATGTGGATAATAGATTTGTAACTGCTCGGTTGAATCCAAAGTAATATGATGATAAATCTGAGTTGTGTCTACCATCGCATCGTTACTGGAAAGAGACGAACTCATAGGATGGAGCTGCTTTTGCTCGTTACAACTACAAATAATTAAAGCCGTAACGAGACCTATACATCCTATCTTGCATTGATAACTCATCATTCTGCAAAGGTAGTATTTTTTAACATGAACCATAACTAACCTGTGAGTTTTCTATAAAATTCACTTTTTATTCATTTTATATTTCTTTTTTTAGTAATTTTGCTACCTAAATAGCATTTGATCATTATTTCAAGTAGAAAATAAAGATATCCTATGGAATACAATTTCAGAGACATTGAAAAGAGATGGCAACAAGAATGGGTGAAAAACAAAACTTATCATGTTGTAGAAGACAAGCAAAAACAAAAGTTTTACGTACTTAACATGTTCCCTTATCCCTCTGGTGCAGGGCTACACGTGGGTCATCCCTTGGGCTATATTGCCAGTGATATTTATGCTCGATATAAACGTCAACAAGGATTTAATGTGCTGAACCCCATGGGATACGATGCCTATGGACTGCCTGCCGAACAATATGCTATACAAACTGGTCAGCATCCAGCTATCACCACCGAGCAAAATATCAAGCGATATCGGGAACAATTGGACAAAATAGGATTTTCGTTCGATTGGGACAGAGAGATTAGAACTTGCGACCCCAAGTATTATCATTGGACACAATGGGCATTCATAAAGATGTTCCAGTCGTATTATGACAATGACTTACAGAAAGCGCAGCCCATTACAAAACTGATACAGCACTTTGAAACAAAGGGTACTGACGGTTTGAATGTGGCACAAAGTGAAGACTTGTCCTTTACAGCCCATGAATGGAAAACCATGAACGAGCAAGAACAGCAAACCATATTGATGAATTATCGCATTGCGTATCTTGGAGAAACCATGGTTAACTGGTGTGCTGGATTAGGAACAGTACTGGCAAACGATGAAGTTGTTGATGGGGTGAGCGAACGTGGAGGTTACCCTGTGGTACAAAAGAAAATGCGCCAGTGGTGTTTGCGCGTGTCAGCGTACGCACAACGTTTGCTCGACGGACTGGACAACGTACAATGGACGGAATCCTTGAAAGAGACGCAACGCAACTGGATTGGTAGATCGGAAGGTGCAGAAGTACGATTCAAGGTTGCTGACAGCGACATTGAGCTCACCATTTTCACCACTCGTGCCGACACAATGTTTGGTGTCACCTTCATGGTATTGGCTCCCGAAAGTGACTATGTTTCACAAGTTACGACTTCATCACAAGCGCAAGAAGTGCAAGCCTATGTAGATGCCACCAAGAAGCGCACCGAACGAGAGCGTATCTCCGACCACCGAGTATCGGGTGTGTTTACAGGTAGCTATGCTGTGAATCCACTCACGGGCGATAATATTCCTATTTATGTGAGCGACTATGTATTGGCAGGCTACGGAACAGGTGCTATCATGGCTGTTCCAGCGCACGACAGCCGCGATTATGCTTTTGCAAAACACTTTGATTTACCTATCATTCCACTGATTGAGGGAGCTGATGTGAGCGAAGAAAGTTATGATGCAAAGGAGGGAACGGTAATCAATAGTCCAATAAAAGGAAAACAAACCACCTTCAGTCTCAATGGCATGCAGGTAAAAGAGGCGATTGCTGCCACCAAAGAATACATCACCAAACAGGGCTTAGGGCATGTAAAGGTGAACTATCGCTTGCGTGACGCCATTTTCTCTCGCCAGCGTTATTGGGGCGAACCATTCCCTGTATATTATAAAGGTGGTATGCCTTACATGATTCCCGAAAACTGTTTGCCTCTCGAATTGCCCGAGATAGATAAATACGAACCTACAAAAACAGGTGAGCCCCCATTGGGACGTGCCACAAAATGGGCATGGGATATTGAAAAGAATGTAGTTGTTGACAAGTCTCAGGTAAATAACACTACTGTCTTTCCACTCGAACTGAACACGATGCCTGGTTTTGCTGGCAGCTCAGCTTACTATCTCCGATATATGGATCCACATAACGAAGAGGCATTGGTAGCTAAGGATGTAGCAGCTTACTGGCAGAATGTAGATTTATATGTGGGTGGAACAGAACATGCAACGGGGCATTTAATCTACTCAAGGTTTTGGAACAAGTTTTTACATGACTATGGTTATTCTTGCAAAGAAGAACCCTTTGAGAAGTTAGTAAATCAGGGTATGATACAAGGACGTAGCAACTTTGTGTATCGTATCAATAATGATGACCATTCGGCTGCACCAGTATTTGTCTCATTAGGATTGAAAAATCAATACCAAACCACGCCCATCCATGTGGATGTAAATATAGTACATGGCGATGTGTTAGATATAGAAGCTTTCAAAGCGTGGCGACCAGAATACAGAAATGCAGAATTTATCTTAGAAAATGATAAATATATTTGTGGTTGGGCGATAGAGAAGATGTCGAAATCGATGTACAACGTTGTCAATCCTGATATGATTGTAGAACAGTATGGTGCAGACACGTTACGACTGTATGAAATGTTCTTAGGTCCTGTTGAGGCAAGCAAACCATGGGATACGAATGGTATAGACGGTTGTCACCGATTCTTGAAAAAGCTATGGGGATTAGTTTACGAAAATAGAACCGATAAGTTCTTGCCCAACGATGACGCTCCAACCCCTGAACAACTTAAATCTGTGCACAAATTGATCAAGAAAGTAACGGGCGACATTGAACACTTTTCGTATAATACAGCCATTTCTGCATTCATGATTTGTGTAAATGAGTTAACACAAAGCAAATGCACAAACAAAGAATTACTTAAAGACGTCATCAAGCTATTGGCACCCTTCGCCCCACACATTAGTGAAGAACTGTGGCATGCACTTGGAGAAACTACCACTGTTTGCGATGCACAATGGCCAGAATGCAACGAAGAATACCTCAAAGAAAATGATATTCAGATGACAGTTTCGTTCAATGGAAAGGCTCGTTTCCAAAAGGTTTTCTCGATAGATGATAGTAAAGAGGAAATTGAAAAGAAGGTACTTGCCGATGAACGCACACAAAAATACATCGCAGACAAAACAATTATCAAGACGATCATCGTTCCAAAAAAAATCATTAATATCGTACTAAAATGATTAAGAATAAAGAATATGTCATGAATGAAGTGAAAGACTATGTCTTCATTACATTGGGTCTTTTACTTTACACTACCGCATTTACCATTTTCTTGTTGCCATACCAGATTGTAACGGGTGGTGTTACTGGTATGTCAGCCATTGTGTATTATGCCACGGGCTTTAAGTTGGAAAACACTTATATGATTATCAACTTTACGTTGTTAATCGTTGCGCTCAAGATTTTGGGCTTCCGATTTATGATGAAGACAATCTACGCTATCATTGCCCTTTATTTCATGTTAATGTTTGCACAAAGTCTAATGCCTTTGGATGCTAACGGAAACTTTATCAAGGTATTGGGCGAGGGACAAGACTTCATGTCAATGGTCATTGGATGCTGTATCACTGGTTCATCACTGGCTGTGGTGTTTCTCAACAACGGTAGTACAGGAGGCTCGGATATCATTGCTGCTTGTGTCAACAAATACAAAGATATGTCCTTAGGACAGGTATTGATATTAGTAGATATCTTTATAGTCAGCAGCTGTTTCTTCTTCCCACAGTTTGGTGAAATGGCTGAACGCGCTCACAAAGTAGTATTTGGTTACTGCACCATTATCATCGAATGCTTCATGCTCGACTTTGTGTTTGCCCGTCAACGACAATCCGTTCAATTTATGATTTACTCGAGAAAACACGAAGAAATAGCAGAAATTCTATCTCAGGAAACCGACCATGGACTGACTATTCTTGACGGTCACGGATGGTACACAGGACAAGAAATCAAAGTAATCTGTTTGTTGGCTCGTAAAAATGAGAGTCAACTCATCTTCCGACTCATCAAAATGACCGACCCAAACGCTTTTGTCAGTCAGAGTTCTGTCATCGGAGTATACGGCGAGGGATTTGATCAAATCAAGGTAAAAGTAAAGAAAAAACATGAAGATCGTATTCGCAACAAACAACAAGAACAAACTTCAGGAAATTCGTAGCATACTGGGAGAACGATTTGAAATAGTGTCTCTGCAAGATATAGGTTGTCATGAGGATATTCCAGAGACAGGAGAAACCTTGCAAGAAAATGCTCTTCTAAAAGCCAAATATGTGGCAGAGCATTATGGTTTAGACTGCTTTGCTGATGATACGGGGCTCGAAGTGGAGGCTCTTCATGGTGCACCTGGTGTTCACAGTGCACGTTATGCAGAAGGAACCGACCACAATAGCGAAGCAAATATGCAGAAACTATTGCACGAATTACAGGATAAAGAAAACAGAAAGGCTCGTTTTCGTACTGTCATTGCCTTGCTGCAACATCCCAAAAATCAACTAAAAGAAAACGTTGAAAATGCTTTTGCAGCTCCTGAAATACATTATTTTGAAGGACATATAGATGGTATCATTGCAAAAGAAAAACGTGGCAACGCTGGTTTTGGATATGACCCACTATTCATCCCCAATGGTTATCAGCAAAGTTTTGCTGAACTTGGTGAAACCATAAAGAACCATATCTCGCACCGTGCACAGGCTGTAGAAAAGTTAGCAGAATATCTTCATAGCAAGATTAATGAAACTCCATAACCCAATTGCAGCATGAAAACAACCTTCGTATCTGTCCTTCTCGTCCTTATGTGCTGTTTACAAGGTATGGCACAAATAGGAACATGGAAAGTATATCCATCCTATGACCATATTACAGATGTACAGCAAGCAGGATCTACGATTTATACATTAGCCTCAGGTGGACTTTTTGCGTATCATAAAAGCGATAATAGCGTCCAAACTTTTGACCGAACAACGGGGCTAAATGATACAGAAATTACGCACATTGGGTATAATAGGGCAGCCAAACGATTGGTTATTGTGTACAAAAATTATAATATAGATTTGCTGGATGACAACGGTAATGTGACAAATCTTTCAGATTACTATACTAAATCGCTAACCGTTGATAAAACCATCCATTCTATTTTTATGGATGGTATTTATGCCTATCTCGCTACAGGATTTGGCATTATGAAAGTTAATGTAAGAGATGCCGAAATAAGTGATACCTATTTTTTAGGCTTTCAAGTAGACTGGATTCATCAACAGCAAGACCAATTGATAGCAGAATCGTCCACAAAAGGGAAATATGCGGCAAAATTATCTTCCAATTTATTAGACAAAAAGAATTGGAATAGAATAGGAAATTATACCAAAAACACCAACCCAAAGGATGAAGTATTGATGAAGAAAATGGAGGAGTATCGTCCACACGGTCCTCAATACAATTACTTTTATTTCTTAAAGTTTGCTCATCATCAACTTTATACCACAGGAGGTGGATACGAACCAGGGGGCATAGATTTGTCACACCCAGGTATTATCCAAGTTCTTGAAGACAATCAATGGCATATTTATCAAGATGATATTGAGAAAATCACAGGATATTCTTATGCCGATATCAATTGTTTGGCTATCGATTCGAAAGATAAAAATCATGTTTTTGCTGGTGGTAGAACTGGACTCTACGAATTTCAAAACGGAAAACTTAAATCCTTTTATAACAAAGACAACAGTCTTCTCATGCCCGCTGTTGATAAAGGAAAGGAGCTTGACAATACGTATGTCCCTATCAATGGATTGGTATTCGATGAAAACCAACATCTCTGGATACTCAATAATCAGACAAAAGGACAAAGTATCCTTGAATTATTACCCGATGGAACGATGAAATCTCATCATCAAAAATCGTTGATGAAAAATGGATTAAGCCCCAGTTTGCTTCATCATCCTTATATAGACAGTCGTGGTCTACTGTGGTTTTCAAATGGAGATTATCGCTTTCCAGGCTTATTTTGTTATAACAGTAAAAATGAAGTATTCCATACCATTACCAATTTTATCAACCAAGATGGTACTTCTATGACTCCCACAGCTGTTAAATATGTAACCGAAGATCTTCAACACAACCTTTGGATAGGAACCAATATAGGACCTCTTTTATTGGAAGAATCGCAATTATCCCAGCTTCCTAATGTTACATTTACACAACCCAAGATAAATCGTAAAGATGGTAGCAATCTTGCCGACTACTTATTATCAGGGGTAGATATTACGTGTATTGCTGTTGACCAAAGCAACCGTAAATGGTTTGGAACAGGAAACAATGGGGTTTATCTAATGAGTGCTGACGGTAACGAACAAATACATCATTTCACCACTACCAACAGTGTATTACCCTCTAACCATATTCAAAGTATTGCGATTAACGATAAAACAGGTGAAGTGTTTTTTGGTAGCGACAAAGGACTTTGTTCTTATCACAGTGATGCTACAGAAGCTGTAGAAACGATGAACAAGGAAACGACTTATGCTTATCCAAATCCTGTAGAACCAGGCTATACAGGACCAATCACAATTGTTGGTCTCAGTTATCAAGCCGATATAAAGATAGTTACAGCCAATGGTACACTCGTTGCTCAAGGAAAAAGTAATGGCGGTACTTTTGTTTGGAATGGCACAGATATGAACGGAAAACCAGTTGCTTCGGGCATATATATGGTGCAAACAGCCGATCAACAAGGCAATAAAGGAACTGTATGCAAAATTGCTATCGTCAGATAAGTATTATATTTTTTATCTTTTTATTGCTGATACTCATCGTATTTGGTTATACACCGACAAACGATGGAGAAGGTTATTTGGAATATGCGCATACCTGTCTCACTTATGGAGAACCTTATCCTTGTACTCCTAACATACAAGGAGAACCCTTTATATGGAATATTGGACAAATAAATTTGGTGATACTCTCACTGTATTTATTCAATTCTATCGTTCCAATCCTTGTCTTGATGTGCTTACTCAAAGCTTGCTCGGCTTATCTACTGGCACGTATTACTCAAAAACTTTTGAACGAACGAATAGCACTCATTGCTATTTTACTGTATATATGCTACCCTAATAATTGGGGACAAAGTACTACGATTCTTTCTGAAATACCTTCTGTCACGCTCTTATTATGGGGAATATTTCTTATTCTTCATTCTTCGCACTATCAACAGCTTTTTATAGCTGGTTTTATCATGGCGTTTTCTAACTGGTTTCGACCGCTTGGAGTGATTTTTATAGGTACATTTATTTTATATTTTCTTATTTTTGAACGACAAAAATGGTGGCGTAAGGCAGGTAGTCTTCTTACAGGATATTTACTTTTTATTACTGTCGTTGGAACGAGTTGCTGGTTACGCACTGGTTATTTTCTTTATCAAAGCGACACCTTATGGTTTAATATGGTGGCAGCTACTTATGAAACAAGTGTTGAACCTCATTACAATGCCGAAATGTATCCTAAGGGAACGCTGAGATATATTGAAGATAGGGAGCATAAAACAGCCATTGAATGTAAGGATATTTGGAAACAACGGAGTATCAACTGGCTAAAACAACATCCATTGACGTACTTGAAAAAAGTTCCAGGAAGATTATTTTATATGTATATGAACGATATGGACAATATTTCTGCTTTCTTATCTGACAAATCAAGCGCAGAAAACAATTACATCACACTCCCTTATCGTAGCTTACTGAAAAACTTGAAGCATCTTACACCTATTCAATGGTTGGGACTTTATAATATGATTTTTTATTGGCTCTTACTACTTTCAACTATATTCTCTTTTCATTTTTTGCGGAAAGAGAAGCAATATAAAGTACTCTTTCTAACGCTTAGCATCCTTGTGGGAGGCTCTTTGGCTTTGGTATTGGCTGTACACGGTGAAACAAGATTTAAGGCTCCATTCATGCCTTTTATCATCATGACCGCTGCTATCAGTATTGCCCAATGTTATGGTAAGAAACCTTACCAAAAGAGAGGGTAGTAAAATACACAAAAATTGTATTTTGAAATTTCGTAGACGTTATCCACATACCTTATATATTTTATATTTTTTATTTCTTATAAAAGAAAACAAAATAGAAGGTATGATGTACTGTGGATTTGTTGATAAATAATTAGTGAAATGTTTGGTAAATTGTTTATCCACCTTTCAATGTTAGTTATACTTATCTTTCAATAATATCTTCTCTTTGATTTTCAGAGTTATAGGGTAGTTATACACATTCTATTCTTTATCGAGGGTAGTGAATAAGTTGATATCTTTTTTGATGAAGAAACTGTGGACAAACTGTTGAAGGACGTTTTATAAAAGGGTAGATATCCACAATAAGTGGCTTTGAAATTATAGAGGGTGGAAAAGTATCAACTTATCAACAGAGTTATCCACCTGTTTATCCACCATTTTTGTGGTTAATATTATGCAAGTAAAAAAGTAAATAAATTGTACAAAAAACAAAGCATAAAGTGGTTGAAAAAATGAAGCATAAAGATAGTTTTATTGTAAACATGACTTAAGGGCATTATCTACATGACTTAAGCCCCTTATTTACATGACTTAATGCCCTTATCTACATGAGTTAATTTTAACGTTGTAACTTATTGGTTGACAATTTATTAAGAGATACAAAAAAAATAGCAATGAGAGATGAATAATACTCATTGCTATTTTAGAAAAATCTTTACTTGATGAAACTATCAAGTGTATTTTTTATTTACTCTTCTACTACAGAGAAATCTTCTTTTCCGACACCGCAGAGAGGGCATACCCAATCTTCTGGCAGGTCTTCAAAAGCTGTTCCAGGTTCGATACCGCTATCTGGATCACCTTGTTCTGGGTCATATACATAACCACAAGTTTCGCATACGTACTTTTTCATAATCTTGTTTGTTTTAATTAATAATTAATGTAACTTATCTTTACGAGATAATATTTTATCAACTTGTTGAATAATTTGTTCTGGTTTTATTTGATATAAGCAAGCGTAGTCTTTTCGACGGCAAGGTTTTTCACCATATATAGAGCATGGACGACATGGTAAGTCTGTTTGTACAGCATTGTCAATGCTTTGGTTCCAACCCATGAATCCTGCATAAGGATGAGTGGCACCCCAAATACTGACAACAGGTGTGTTCACCAATGACGCCAAATGCATGTTGGCACTATCCATGCTTATCATGACATCTAATCGAGACATCAATATTAGTTCTTCTTGTAATGAATGCAGGGTAGTAGGGACTACGGTACAAGAAGGATATTTTTTAGTCCATTGCAAAAATACTTTCTTTTCTTGATTACTGCCTCCGAACAAAAAAAGGCGTGCTGTTGGATATTTTTTTAGTAAGCCTTGCAGGGTTTGTTCCATTTGTGTCAAGGGGTAAATTTTACCCGTATGCGCTGCAAAAGGTGCTAATCCTATCCATTTTTCGTTCTCTTTATAGTTGCCTATTTTAGGTATTAAAGATGTAAATGCTTCGTTGTTGGTCGGGAATATAGAATTAAAATTTAATTTTATGGGATATCCTAATTCAGACAGTACATCAGCATAATTTTGAAAAGCAGATTGAATGGGCTTTAATACTTTATTTTGATGATGAATAAGTTCACGTTTTTCAGAGCGATGTTTGTCAATATGTGCCACTTTGAAGCGATCCATAAAAAACCTCATTCGAAGGTATTTAGACCGCAGAGTGTCATGAAAATCTGCCACGGCAGTGAATTGTTTGGCTGTAAGGCGACGATAGAGTTTGTTTAGTCCTCTAATTTTTCGATATTCGTGCTTTAAGTCAGCCGCCATAAAATCCACATTTGGCGCCAAATTTTCAAAGAAAGCTTGCGCATAAGGTCTGCTTAAGACGCTAATGCGAAGTTGTGGATATTGTTGTGCCAAAGAATAAATCACTGGCACAGTCATGGCTACATCGCCCATTGCCGAGAAACGTATAATGAGTAGATGCTCTGTTTTCATCTATTTTTTGTAGAGAACAGGATTGGTAGAAGGGTCGTTGTACATTTTCATTTGTTTGTACACCTTCATATACTTACGTCCCGCTTCGATGTCCTCAAGTAGTTGGTCAATGGCAGTTCCTAAGTCTTTTTGTTGCTCTAAAAGGACGTTCAGTTTAGAAGTGCACTTTAATTGATGTTCTGAAGAAGCATCTTTTCTTTCCGCTTGTTCTTTCATGTGGTAGATTTTCAGTGCCAATATCGACAGTCTGTCAATCGCCCAAGCTGGACTTTCAGTATTGATACGTGCATCTGGAAGTACCTGTACATCGCTATATTGTTGTCTGAAATAGCTATCTATCTGCTCCACTAAATCGGTACGGTCTTGGTTTGATTGGTCAATGCGCCTTTTTAGCGCCAGTGCTTCCACAGGATCAATGTGCGGGTCTCTAATAATATCTTCAAAATGCCATTGAACAGTGTCAATCCAACACTTCAGATATAATCGATTTTCAATAGACTCTCTATTATAAGGATTTTGAATTGGAGTATCTATATTATCTTTTATATGATAATCGTCAATGGCTTGATTAAAAATTTTGTTACATTGTTCGCTAAATGACATAATGTTTTGGTTTATGTTAATGTTGCAAATATAAATAATAAAAGGTGAATAGCAAAATAAAAGAACACGTTTTTTGTGTTTTCAAAATTTGGCTTGATATTGATAATTGATAGAAATTGGATGAATGAAATGAGTTGTTAGAACCTTAAAATATTTTTCAACGAATTGAGGAGTTAGTTCATGATAACTTTATCAAACACAGATATTTTCATTGAAATAATGCTTATAATTGCACAATAATAGTGATATTGTGCAAGAAATAGTACTTTTTTAGGCAAAATACTTGTAAATGTGAATAAAAATGTGTTTCTTTGCATCCGTATTTTTGATAGAGATTAAATTATAAACACTTAAAAGAATTACAATTATGTCTGAAATTGAAAGCAAAGTAAAAGCTATTATCGTTGATAAACTCGGAGTAGATGAAGCTGAAGTAAAGCCAGAAGCAAGTTTTACAAACGATCTTGGAGCAGATTCATTGGATACAGTAGAATTGATTATGGAATTTGAAAAGGAATTTGGTATTTCTATTCCAGACGATAAAGCTGAAAATATTGCTACGGTTGGTGATGCAATTTCTTACATTGAAGAAAATGCAAAATAATTAAAAGCCAAAATATAATTGAGCTGAGAGGATTCTTTCAGCTCAATTTCAATTTGCTTTTAATCAATTATTAGGAATTAAATCTATGGAATTAAAAAGAGTAGTAGTAACGGGACTGGGTGCCGTAACACCTATTGGTAATACGCCTGAAGAAACATGGAAAAACATGTTGGCAGGTAAAAGTGGTGCTGCTCCTATTACATTATTTGACACTTCCAACTTCAAGACTAAATTTGCTTGTGAGGTAAAAGACTTGAATATCAATGAATATATTGATAGAAAGGCAGCTCGCAAATTGGATCGTTTCACTCAATTAGCAATGATTGCCGCTATGCAGGGTGTAAAAGATGCAGAAATAGACTTGGACACGGTAGATAAAAATCGTATTGGTGTTATCTTTGGTGTTGGCATTGGCGGTATTAAGACATTTGAGGATGAAGTGGTATATTATGGGCAACATAAGGAAGACGGTCCAAAATTCAATCCATTCTTCATCCCTAAGATGATTTCCGACATTGCTGCTGGACAGATATCCATTCATTTTGGATTCCATGGACCCAACTATGCCACTACCAGTGCTTGTGCTTCATCCAGTTCAGCTTTGGCAGATGCTTTTAACCAAATACGATTGGGCAAAGCAAATATCATTGTTTCAGGAGGTGCAGAAGCAGCTATTTGCGAAAGTGGTGTTGGAGGATTTAACGCCATGCATGCATTGTCTACCAGAAATGATGACCCAGCGCATGCCTCAAGACCTTTCAGTGCCAGTCGAGATGGTTTCGTGATGGGCGAGGGAGCAGGCTGTTTGATTCTTGAAGAATTAGAACATGCGAAAGCACGTGGCGCAAAAATCTACGCCGAAATGGTGGGTGAAGGAGCCAGTGCCGATGCTTATCATATCACAGCCAGTCATCCTGAAGGCTTGGGAGCAAAACTTGTAATGACCGAAGCATTGAAAGATGCAGGGTTACAACCCGAAGAAGTGGATTATATCAATGTTCACGGAACTTCTACTCCAGTAGGAGATATTTCGGAAGCCAAAGCCATTAAAGATGTATTTGGTGAACATGCCTACGAGCTGAGTATCAGCTCTACCAAGAGTATGACAGGACACTTGTTGGGAGCAGCTGGTGCCGTGGAGGCAATGGCAAGTGTATTGGCAATTAAAAATGATATCATTCCTCCTACCATCAACCATGAAGAGAATGATGAAGATCCAGAGATAGATTATCGTTTGGACTTCACATTTAACCAGCCACGCAAACGTGAAGTGCGTGTAGCAATGAGTAACACTTTCGGGTTTGGTGGACATAATGCTTGTGTAGTATTCAAAAAATATGCTGAATAAATTGATAGACAGAATAAAGCTCCCTTTCCGAAAAGAGAGGGAGCTTTATTCGTCTCTATATAACATCATTGGTTTTTATCCCCACGATATAAGTTATTATAAATTAGCCTTGATGCATAAGAGCGTGATGCGACGCAATGCCAAGGGAAGACCAGTGAACAACGAACGCTTAGAGTTTCTTGGAGATGCTGTTCTCGATGCTATCGTCGGTCATATTGTTTATGAACATTTTCCTGGAAAGCGAGAGGGATTCTTAACAAATACCCGTAGTAAATTGGTTCAACGCAGCACATTGAACAAATTGGCAAACGAGATGGGGATATGTAAGCTGTTATTGAGCAGTGGTCGTAGTTCTTCTCACAATAGCTATGTGGGTGGAAATGCTTTCGAAGCCTTGGTAGGTGCTATTTATTTGGATCGTGGTTATGATGCTTGTATGCGATTTATGAAAAATCGTATATTGTCAGAAATGCTCAATATAGATAAGGTTGCTTATAAAGAAGTTAATTTTAAAAGCAAGCTGATAGAGTGGAGTCAAAAGAATAGAGTCAAGATTCATTTCAATTTGTTGGAACAAAAGAAGGATGAAAATGGAAATCCCATTTTCAAATATCTTGTCGAATTGGAAGGCATTGAAGGGTGTTCAGGCGAAGGATTTAGTAAGAAGGAGAGCCAACAATTGGCGAGTAAACTCACTTTGGAACAATTAAAACGTCAACCAAAGTTTATTGACGAGGTGTTTGTTGCTAAGACAAATCGTACAAAAATGGAGGAAGAACCTGTGGCGATAGTTCCAGATGTAGCTCCTAAAGACGATTTTATCATTACGAAGACTACCGAAATAGAGAAGCATGAGTCGCCTTTTCAAGAAGAAGTATTTACAGACGATGACCAATTGAACGAGGAAAAACCAACTTCTTCATTAGAAGCAGAGATAGATGAACTGCACTTGGATGATATCAATGCTGCCGAACTTTCCCGTGAAGAGATTGTTGCGAAGGCAGAACAACAAGCTTTTTCGCAACAGAAATAATATCACGGTGAGCGTTTGATAATGTTTTCAAAAATATAATAATAGACAATATTTCGAAAAAGTCAGGCTGTTTTGTGCATAAAAACAGCCTGACTTTTTTGGATAGGGTAGTAAGAAAGAATTTCATTGGTTATCAAATTTACGAATTAGAATCATATTCTATAAATCTTTTGGTGTACCAAAAATTCGTTAAATCGTGATTATTTTATTTCAAAAGTATTACTTTTGTAATTTATATTCAAATTTATTTGCTGGATGTTTTGTAGAAAATTTTTGTTTTCAGGTTGCTTGTTATTTTGTTTAGGTCTTTCATCAGTCGCATTCGCTTGTTCTGCTGAACCAAATAATTGGTATCGATTAAATCCCGATTCTGTGCAGGGAGCTGCTATTGATGCAGCTCTTCAATACCTTTCAAAGTATCATCAAAAGAAGCAAAAGCCAATCATTGTAGGAATTATCGATTCAGGCATTGATACTACTGTCGTTGATTTGCAGGATGCTTTGTGGAGAAATCCTAAAGAAGTTGCAGGAGATGGAAAAGATAATGATAAAAATGGCTATATTGATGACGTTCATGGGTGGAATTTCTTGGGTACGGCAGACGGATCGTTTAACATGACCAGTGCAGGTACAGAAGAATATCGGCAGTTTAAGCGTTTATATCCAAAGTATAAAAACATCAATCAGGTGAGCACTGCGGATAGTACAGAATATCATTATTATTTGCAAATGAAGAAGAAAGCTGGTATTGCTAATTATCTTCGCATGTATAAGTTTTCAATCATTAAGAATAAGGCATTGCAAACGATGGATACCTTGGTGCGCCGTTATGCAGCTATTGATACCATCACAATCAATGGTGTGATGCACCTGCAAGTGCCAGACACGCTTTGGGAACAGGCGGCAGAGAAGATTTATGCCGACCTCATACGTGCCAAAACAACGATGAAGTGGACTCAATTTGTTCGTCAACAAAATAATCATCTTCAGTTGATGAAAACGAGAATTGACGGAATTGAGCGTGCAAAGGATAAGCGATTGCTCATGGGAGATAATCTCTTGGATGAGACAGATCGATTTTATGGCAATCCTATACTAACCATCGATGGTTGCTATCATGGAACTTTTGTGGCTGGTGTCATTGCAGGACAGGGGAAAAATGGTCATGAAATCTGGCAAGGAGTGTATCCAAAAGCCCAGCTCATGATTATTCGTGCTGCGCCCGATGGCGATGAATACGATAAAGATATCGCCTCTGCTATTCGTTATGCGGTTGATAATGGCGCAAAAGTAATCAATATCAGTTTAGGAAAATATACCTCTCCAACCCCTCAAATGGTGAATAATGCCCTTGCATACGCTGCCCAAAAGGACGTTTTAATTGTGCATGCGGCTGGTAATAATCATTTGAATGTGGATTCAGTTGATTACTTTCCCACAGGTTTGGATGCCCATGGAAAGTTTTATCCCAATTTTATAAGGGTGGGTGCTTCTACTAAAAAGGGAGCTGTGTCCTCCATATCCAACTACGGAAAGCAACGTGTACACTTATTTGCACCGGGTGAAGAGATTACTTCTGTTGTACCAGGCAATCAGTATGCTACCGAGAATGGAACTTCTATTGCAGCTCCCATTGTAAGTGGAGTAGCTGCTTTGATAAGGAGTTATTTTCCGAAATTGAAAGCATCGCAAGTGGTAAAGATTTTAATGAATAGTGTTCAGCCAATGAAAAATAAGGATGCAAGCATCAGTGGTGGTAGCTTAAATGCATTGCAAGCCGTAAAATTGGCAGAAAAAACAAAGCGTAGGTAGATGAGAAAAATTATTCTTGCATTACTTTTAGCACCTCCGATTTTTGCTTGGGCACAACAAACAAATTGGCAGCAGGTAGCATTACATTCAGAAAAGGCGGTTAAAAAGCGCCTGAGTAGTGATGTCTTGGCATCTCCGACATGGATAGCTCAATCTTCATTTGTGAATTATCACCGCACCGAGAATGGTCATTTGGTGCGTTATATCTTAGATGCAAAGACGGGGAAGCGAGAAAAATTGATAGCTGACGTTCCTGCTTTCCTGAAGCAATATCAACAACTTACAGGAGATACTGCTTTTGGCAATGACCAATTACGATACTTGAATGTACAATTTGTGAAAGGGAATAGTCAACTATTTACCTTTAAGAACAAAGGTACTGTCAAACTATTTAATCGAAAGACAGGAAAACTGCTACTTCAAAAGAAATCTCAAGAAAGCAATACGCTGGAGAGAGAAGACCGCCAAAAGTATCCCTATCAAACTGTTGATTCGGCTTTTACGATGCTTGGTGACCAATACAACCTTTACGTAAGAAACAACATCACGGGAAAAATGAGGCAACTTACCACCGATGGTAAAGCGTATGCGTCGTATTGTCACCGTTTGGCAAAAGACACACTCTTAGGAAGTAACATTACTGGCAACTGGTACGGACACCGGTTTGTGTGTTTTGTACAGGATGATAGTCAGGTAGCCGACCTCTATATCATCAATGCATTGGCAAAACCACGCCCACGGTTAAAAACCAAAAAGATGCCCCTGCCCAACGAAAAACACGTGCGCCAGTACAAATTGTTTTGGTATAACGCTGATACAGATGAAGCAAAATTACTGCCCATAGAAAAGTTTAACGACCAGTATGTAGAATTAAACGACCGCCATAATGGTCGTGACATTTATTTTACCCGTCGCAGTCGAGGGGTGGATACGCTACAATTATGCCATATTGACGTACAAACAGGAAAGGTGAGAGCATTGATAACCGAGATTTCTAAACCACATCTTAATATTAATGAGATGAATTATCGGTTGGTAAATCATGGTCAGCAAATCATTTGGTGGTCGGATAGAACAGGACGAGGTAATTATTATCTCTATGATAAAAACGGTAAATTGCTCCATCAGATAACCCGAGGCGAACAGTTAGTGGCGAGCACAATTGTGTATATTGACACACTTTCCAATACAATGATATTTGCTGGTTACGGACAAGAAAAGGGTATTGATCCTAATTATCGTTTCTTTTATAGAGTTGTGCTTAATGGTAAGCATCAGCAACTGTTGACACCAGGCAACGGAACACATACACTTGAGTTCTCGGATAACCGTCAATATGCTATTGATACTTATTCGCGAATGGATATGCCACCCGTCTTTCAGGTGATAGATGTACGTCATCCAAGCCGCAGATACGAGATAAAGCGTGCCAACGAACAACAACTTTTGGCAGCAGGTTGGATAAAGCCAAAGCTTATTTCCGTGAAAGCACCCGACAAGAAAACAGAATTAACGGGTGTGATGTATCTTCCCTCCAATTTTGATGCTACCAAGAAATATCCTATCATCTCCAATGTTTATCCCGGTCCACAAGCCGATCAAGTACCCAGAGCATTTGTGATTGATGACAATGGCAATCAAAGTTTGGCAGAGTTAGGCTTTGTGGTGATTAATGTTCAGCCGCGTGGCAGTTCTCCCATTCGTGACAAAGCCTTTTATACCTACGGTTATGGCAATTTAAGAGATTATGCTGTGGGCGATGATAAGCACACCATCGAGACATTGGCTCAACGCTATCCGTTTATTGACCTTGCTCGTGTGGGCATTTATGGACATTCAGGAGGAGCTGCCGAGTCGGTGACAGCCCTGCTCACTTATCCAGATTTCTATAAAGTGGCAGTGGCAGCATCGGGCAATCATGACAACAATATCTATATACAATGGTGGGGTGAGACTTATCATGGCTTAAAACGTGTGCCCACCAATATGGAGTTAGCGCATCGATTGAAAGGTAAATTGTTACTTATTTCTGGTGATGTAGACGACAATGTGCCATGGGCATCTACCTTGCGAATGGCAGATGCGCTGATTAAAGCCAACAAACGATTCGATTTCATGGTATTGCCAGGCATGGATCATGCTGTGTACGGCCCTTATTATGATAATTTGATACGTTATTATTTTCGCGATCATCTGTTAAAACTCTCACCGAGAGACGTTGATATAGTAAATCATCAATAATCTATTTATATTCTTTTTTATGAGAAAAAAAGCATTATTATTTTTTTGTTTCTGCCTCATCTCATTGGCAATCGTAGCTCAAAATCCACAAAAGAGCGATGCCATGGTGCAGGTAGTCACTACCATTACTGACACGGATGGCAATCCCTTAGGAGGTGCCACGGTGAAAGTGAAGGGTAAACCTGTCGGAGTGATTGCCGATATGGACGGTAAAATTTCATTGTGGGTAGATAGAGGAAATACCATTACGGTGTCGTATTTGGGCATGAAATCTAAGACTATCAAGGTGACAAGCGCTTTGACAAAGAACATTGTGCTTGAAAATGACGCCTCGTTGTTGGAACAAGTGGTTGTTACGGGATATACTCGTACCACTAAACGGCGTACCACAGGTTCGGTATCTACCATTACGGCAAAGGATTTGAATAAGAATCCTACCGCCAATTTGGATATGCTGTTACAAGGAAAGATGGCAGGTGTCGATGTCAAAGCACTCTCTGGACGTCCTGGCGAATCTGCCAAAGTGCGTATTCGTGGTACCAATACCATTACTGGAAATGCAGACCCGTTGTGGGTGGTAGATGGGGTAGCACTTCAAAAAGATTTGCCCACTATCTCGAAAGCACAAATGTTGTCAGGCAATTTCAGCGATATTTTTTCCAATGGTATTGCTGGTATCAATCCAAATGACATTGAAAGTGTTACCGTTTTGAAAGATGCATCGGCAGCAGCCATTTATGGTTCACGTGCTGCGGGTGGTGTCATTGTAGTGACAACGAAGCGAGGAGTGGCAGGAAAATTACGCATCAACTATTCTGCCAATGCTACCATGGTCACTCGTCCACCACGCGCTGTCGACTTAATGGATTCGAAAGAGAAACTTGCTTGGGAGCAAGAACTGTGGGATGAGTACTCTAAACCCTATTTCGAGAAGAACGAACGTTACCCTGTGGTAGGCATCGTGGGCATGATTCGTTCGGGATATGGACAGTATAAGGGTATGAATAAAGAGCAGCAGGATGCAGAAATCGCCCGCTTAGGTAGTCATACAACCAACTGGTTCGATGAGCTTTTCCGCAATTCTGTATCGCAAAGCCACAACTTGTCTTTATCGGGAGGCTCTGAGAAGAGTACTTTTTATGTCTCTTTAGGCTTTTCTGAGAATGCAGGACTGGTAAAGAAAACTGATTATTCACGCTACAACATCAATTCTAAGTTGGACATCAAACCCAACAAACGTGTAAAATTGGGGTTGTCATTAGATTTAGGTTGGCAAACGTCTAATAGTCCTTCTTTGGCAGTAGACTTGTTTAAATACGCCTATTTTGCTAACCCTTATGAGCGTGTGTATGACGAGCAGGGGAACTATGCAGCTGATCAGACTTATTATAATATCATGCTCGCCAACGGTTCTAAGTCAACCTTGCCTTTACCCGATAACGGGGTGAACATCATGAGAGAGATAAATAATACGTCCAGCAAGACTAAAAACTTCTCTACAACCGTTATTGGAAACATCACTATCAATATTATTGATAATCTTAACTTTGAAGGTTTAGGCTCATACAGCTACACAACGAACAATGGAGATAATATCAATGATAAAGATACCTATACGGCTTGGCAGGACCGTCCTTTCGATTTAAAGACATTAACCTCTAAGCGTACTTATTCTTCTATTGCGCAAAGCTCTTCCTACAATAGTAGTTATAATTTGCGAGGACAGTTGCATTACTTCAATACCTTCAATGACAAACATTATATCAGTGGGTTGTTGGGTTCTGAAATCCGTGGACAATATGCAAAGAGTATTTTTGCTAAACGCTATGGTTACGACCCCGTGTCTGGCAATTCTGCCATGCCAGTCTATCCAGAAGGTAAGACTTTTGAGTATAACGACTTGAAAAACTATGCTTTACTCATGGATAATCTGTCAGGACAAAATATTGTAGAGGACAGGTTTGCATCGTTTTATTTTTCTGCAGATTATGTGTATAACAATCGCTATGTATTTTCGTTTACTGGCAGAACAGATGGTAGCAATAATTTTGGTAGCAAGGAACAGTTCAATCCCACAGGCTCGTTAGGTCTGTCGTGGAATGTAGACCAAGAGTCGTTTATGGAAAAGCTCAAACCTATTATCAGTAGCTTGTCTTTACGCACTGCTTATGGGTTTACGGGTAATATCAATAAGTCGGTTCATCCACAAGTGATTATGGATTATCGACAGTCTTTCCGCAAAACAGATACCGACTATTATCGTATGGGCTGGATTAAGAAGGCACCAAATCCCAATTTGCGATGGGAGAAAACCAAAGATATGAAGGTGTCTATCGATGCAGGATTTTTGAATGATCGCATCCGAATGACGGGTGAAATCTATAAACGTGTGACGAGTGATGCGGTTTCAGAGGTATTTATTCCTTATTCTACAGGATTCAGAAACCAATCGTTCAACACTTCTAAGTTGTCAAATACGGGTGCTGAATTCACCTTGTCGGCTCAGGTGATTAAGCAAGACGACTGGAATTTGTTAATCTCTGGAAACATCGCCTACAATCGTAATAGGTTGTTGGAGTACAAGTCTATTGTTTCAGGTTTAGGTGAAGGAATCTATGTGGGTTATCCTATCGGCTCTATCTTCAGCGGAAAAGTAGCTGGCATTGATAGTCGGTTAGGACTCATTACGTACGAGCCACGCCCTGATGCAGTATTTGAAACCTCTGCAGACCGCAACAATGCGGAAAATTATTTGTTCTATTTGGGTACTTCTAACGCACCTACCAATGGCGGATATAGCATGAGCTTGTCTTATAAGCGATTGACATTTAGCTTATCTGGCACGTATTCTTTGGGCGGAAAGATTCTCAATCAGATCAATAGTCCTGTAGGTTATGGTTCTTTGAGTGGCACCACAGTAGAAAAAATACCCTCACAAATGAACGACTTATATGTGAATCACCTCAATGTGACAAGGGATGTGGTGAACCGTTGGACCACAAAGAATCATCGAACCGATGCACATCCTCGTATTCTCGATGCGTATGGCAAATATTATGGTTTGGACAATTATGTGGTTTCCTCTCCAAAAATTACCAAAGCCTCTTTATTAGAAGACGTTTCTTATTTTAAGATTGGCTCACTGAATTTAGCTTATAGTTTTGACACCAAGTTGATTCAGCGCATTGGTTTAAGCTCGCTCAGTGTTTCGTTCACAGCAGATAATATTTATACCTTTACCAATTATTCGGGAATCGACCCCGAGAGTCCGGGTGCAGTATATCCTATGGCACGTAGTTTCTCAATGGGTGTATTTGTTGGATTTTAAAAGTTAGAATCAGTATGAAAAAGATATATTTTATAATTCTCGTAGCCATGTCGCTTGTATCCTGCGACAAATACTTGGATATCAAACCTTATGGAAAGACTGTACCTAAAACTCCTGAAGAGTTTTCAGCGCTCCTTCATAGTCATCTCAATGACATGGACGAAGGCGGCTCCACTGGCTTCATCGATAATGTGGGTACCATTGTGAATTTAGATGCTGGATGTGGAGATGATTTTGAGGCTTGTCTCACTGCTAACAGCGGTCAAGGACTGCCATTTTATGTGGGTAATCTTGTCGGTGGAACGTATGCAGCGGGCAAATATGAACAACTCTATCAGGTCATTCGCGATTGTAATATTGTCATTGACAACCTTGATGATGACGGCACTAAAGCTGCCAACACTATCTTGGCAACAGCTTATGGCTTGCGTGCTGTGTGTTATTATCAGCTGTTGCGTTACTTTTGTGAAGCACCAGAGAAAGGCAATATGGACAATCAGTTAGGTTTGGCATTGGTTCAGACCTTCAATCTTGAAGACCGCCCGTTGCGAAGTTCAATGCAAGCTACGGTCGACTTCATCGAAGCTGATTTGAAAAAATCAATCAATTATCATTCCACCGATGCGTTGTACCGCTTTACAGAGCCTGTCTGTAAGGGCTATTTAGCTCGATTGTATTTTTGGACAGAGCAGTGGAGTAAAGTGCTTCCGTTGACAGCCGAACTGTTAAAAGCCTATCCAATTCTTCAAATCAATAATTATAAAGAGGTGATGGGTACGCCTTTCAAAGTAGGGTCAAACCAGCTCATCAAGGCTTACAGTACGTCTTCGGGGAATAATCAGGATTTCCTTGCCACTACGACAGAAATCAAATACCGCCCAGTAAGTATTCGTTTTTTGAATAGTTTTAGTGTCGCTGACACGGCAAAAGATGTTCGTTACAAATTCTATGTCACCCCTGAACGTGTGGCAGTCAAAACATTCTTCTGTGGGTTGCGCTCCGAAGAGCTGAAACTCATGCAAGCTGAAAGCTATTACCATTTGGGCAAAACAAACGAGGCTTTAGCCGAACTCAATGACCTTCGGTTGGCGCGTGTAAAAGATGCGCAAGCATGGACCATGGCAACGCTGCCTCCTGCTAATTCCTATGAGGTGATTCAGGAGGACGCTGAGGGTAAGCCTCTCAATCCTTTGATTTCTGCCATCTTACAGGAAAGACGTAAAGAGTTGTTTTTAGAGGGAGACAGATTCTTTGAGTTAAAGCGCAATGGAACACCTGAATTCTGGACAGCTTACCAGTCTTTGAAGTACACCACACGCAAGTTCATGTACACTTTCCCCATCCCTATTGCCGAAATAGAGAAAATCAGCGGTTTGAAACAGAACCCAGGGTATGACAAAATCATTACTTACTAATTAAAATGATAATGAAGATGAAACAATATCTCAAAATATTTCTTCCTGCGGTCATCATGTTGATGACAGCAATGGGGTCTGTATCCTGTCAACAGGAAGATGAGGTTCCTCCACGCGAAACAAGTACTTACCTGAAAAAGGTATATAAAATGCCTGAGCCAGAGGATTTGTCTTCCGCCGATAAACAAGAGGTGGATGCCATTAAGGATGAATATAATAAGTCAACCAACAATCATTAAAATTATGATGACAATGAAGAAAACATTTATCCGATTCTTTCTATTGATACTGGCACTGGTTGTGGTGTCATGTTCGAAAGACGAATCGATCAATTATCATACCGAGTTGAGCTTGGAAGAGCCACGTTATATCTTAGGTAATGTGGTGGGCGATACGGTTATTGTGGCTATTGTCACCGAAGGAAAAGCGGCATCAACCGTACGCATTCCTTATCGTTTGTCCTCTTCATCCAATGCTGTATTGCATCAAGACTACGAACTTTCTGATAGCGCATTTACCCTCAACAAGGGCGACTCGGTAGCTTATCTGAAGGTGACGCGTAAAGCGGTGTCCAAACCTAAATCCTTCTTATTGACGTTGTTACCAGTAGAAGGCGTTAAAATAGGTGCGCTCAATTATATAGAAGTAGAACTCTTGGGGCAAAACATCTATAGCTTTGAAGACAAAGAGGGTGAGTTGGGGTTGACGCGCGATTGTGTGATACACCTAAAAACCGCTCGTGGAAGTAAATTTACGTTTAGTAAAAAGACAAGACTCGACGTGGTGGTCGATCCAGCTTCTACCGCGCAAGAGGGTGTTCACTTCAAATTTATGAACGATGCGAAGCAGGCAGTGTTCCGCGCTGGAAAGAACACAGGTACGGTAACCCTTGAATTTTTAAAATACGAAAAAGGGAAAGACCATATTATCCTACGTTTAGCAGAGAATACAGGTTTGCTGCCAGGCACCAATCCTACCACAGATATTCGCATCGTGGGTCCAGACAACTTGTCGGGCAAGTGGAGTTTCCAAGGAATTACCAATAAAGACTGGTTTGTTAACTCTTTTGGATACGACCCTGCCGTACTCATAGACACCGTGCAGACCGATCGAATGGAACTCGAAGGAACACCTGCCGAAGGCTATCGGTTGACTCCTCATTTCGATGGCAAACTGAAGAATTACTTTATAGCTCCTACGAAAGCGAAGTTTGTGGGTGAGCGTCAGTCCCTCTTCTTTGAGGGTGCTGTCGGTCGTCCTCCAACGATTTCACTCACTGAGTATGAGTTGGAGAAGGTGAATGTCGCCTTTGATAAGGCGCATACCAATGTGCGTAAAGCTCTCATAGGTTTCCGTTTGTTGAAGACCCCACAAAAGGAAAAAATCTTAGAAGTATCTATTTATGATATTGAACCTACTGAACCAAGTTGGCATGAATTAGTGGAATCAATGAAATATTCTTCTTCAGAACCACCTTATATGTTGGACGCTCCGATTAGGTTACATTTCAAGCAAATAAAGTAAATTAGGTCAAGGACAGAAAATAGACTGTATTGCGAACCAAAACAAACTGTTTTGCTCGCCAATACAGTCTATTTTTGTTTCCTATCCTTGTGAGATACGTGAGGAAACCATTGTGTTAAAATGGCGCAAATCCAATAAAAAAGCGTAACTTTGCCAGTAGATGGATTAAAAACCCCATTTTTCTATTTATTAAAACCTAAAAAGATTGTTGTTAATGATGAAACGAATTTTATGCATCATGCTGCTAACTACTCTATTTTTACAGTCGTATGCAGGTATTGCCAATTATGAAGTGGTACCTCTTCCACAATCTATTAAGCTGGTAAAGGGACAAGGTTTCAACCTTACCGATGGTACACTCATTGTGTATGCTGGTGCAGACGAAGCGATGAAACGCAATGCCCAGTTCCTTGCACAGTACTTCAAGTCTATGACTAACAAAGAAGTATCGGTAACCAACGATAAACGTGCAAAGAACGGTTGCATCGTCCTTGCGCTCGATAAGAAATTGAAAGGAGATGAGGCTTATCACATCTCCGTCTCTAACAAGACCATTCGTGTGACCGGAAAGACACCTAAGGGAGTGTTTTATGGTATTCAGACTCTCAGAAAGTCATTGGCGGAAGAGATTCATCAAGATGCTATCGTGTTTCCAGCCGTTGAGATTGATGATGAACCCCGATTTGGTTATCGTGGCATGATGCTCGATTGTGCGCGGCATTTCTTCCCCGTTTCGTTTGTAAAGAAATTCATCGACCTGTTGGCATTGCACAACATGAATACTTTTCATTGGCATTTAACGGACGATCAAGGTTGGCGCATAGAAATCAAGAAATATCCTGAACTGACTAAAATAGGTTCTGTTCGTCAGCGTACAGTGATAGGTCGCGACTCTGATTTGGATGATGGTACGCCTTATGGTGGCTATTATACGCAGGAAGAGGCACGAGAAATTGTAGAATATGCACGCCAGCGCCATATTAAGGTAATTCCAGAGATTGATATGCCTGGTCACATGATGGCGGCACTCGCCACTT
This sequence comes from Hoylesella timonensis S9-PR14, assembly GCF_000762405.1. GTDB lineage: Bacteria > Bacteroidota > Bacteroidia > Bacteroidales > Bacteroidaceae > Prevotella > Prevotella timonensis_A. The sequence continues at coordinate 38,560 of NZ_JRPQ01000160.1, forward strand.
TTCCAGAATTAGGGTGTACTGGTGGTCCGTACGAGGTTGGCTTTGGATGGGGTATTTATTTGGATGTACTATGCTTGGGGAATGAGAAAATATATCCATTTTTAGAAGATATCATCGACGAGCTGGTACCAATTTTCCCAGCGAAAGAGTTCCACATTGGCGGAGATGAAACGCCACGCGATTACTGGAAAGTATGTCCAAAATGTCAAGCATTAGCCAAACGCGAAGGTATTGATACGCACCAACTGCAAGCCTATTTTACCAAACGCATGGAGAAATATCTTAATAGCAAAGGAAAAATTATCATAGGGTGGGATGAAATCTTGGAAGGAGACATCAATCCCAGTGCAACCATTATGAGTTGGCGTGGTGTTTCTAATGGTAACAAGGCGTCAGCCGATGGGCATGATGTGATTATGTCACCGACGGAGTTTGCTTATTTTGATTATTATCAAACCGACCAGACACGCAACGAACCCATGGCATGGGGTGGATATCTGCCTGTGGAGAAGGTTTATAGCTTTGATCCAGCCCCCGATACATTATCTACGAAAGCCAAGCAGCATATCATTGGTGCACAAGCCAATTTGTGGACAGAATATATTCCTTATACCCAACAGGCAGAATACATGCTTTTGCCACGCATGGCAGCTATGGCAGAGGTGCAGTGGATGCCTGTATCTCAAAAGAATTACCAAGCCTTCGTAAAGCGTTTATATCGCTTGGCAAAGGTTTACGACCACGAGGGTTACACCTATGCCTTGCACCTATGGCCCGAAAGGTATCATTTTAACAGGAACAGGTGGTAATCCATCAGGAGCGAAACCCTCTGTGAAGGAATCACATAAAAAGCCATTTGTGTAGGTGAGCAATACAAATCCATGTATCTTCAACTGTACACAAATGGCTTCTCTCTTTGCGCTGTGCCGAATAGCGCTATTCAATTGATATCAAATGTTCATGAGTTTTCCTTTTTCTGGTCGTCATGAATGAGCTTTAATAATTGCTCTACAGCCTCTTCGGTAGGTATATTCTTCTTGACACACGTTTGTTTTCTGTAGAGAGATACCTTTCCCGGACCTGCTCCTACATAACCGTAGTCGGCATCCGCCATTTCTCCGGGTCCATTGACGATACAGCCCATAATTCCAATTTTGAGCCCTTTCATTTCTTTTGTGGCATCTTTGATTTGCGCAATGGTATCTTGCAAATCGTACAACGTACGTCCGCAGCCAGGACAACTGATGTATTCGGTCTTGCTCATCCGCAACCGTCCGGCTTGCAAAATATTGAATGCCGTCTCTTCTAACACGCTATGGGGCAATTGTCCATCATTCATGAGCCATATACCATCCACAAATCCGTCGACCATCAAGGCACCCATGTCGACCGCAGCATCAAGTTGAAAAGCGTTCTTTTCATCGTGTCGATACATTTGGGCAATAACAACAGGGTTGTCAACACCGTTGTTCATGATTTCATGAAGCAAGGCACGTTGCTCTCCTAAGCGGTTCTGGTGATTGCTCACACATACTACAACAACCTCGGGATGTGCCTTTAAGCATGCTACATACTCTTCTACTGGCGTTCCATACTGTAAGACTAAGAACTTGATGTCCGACCTCATGCTGCCGATAAAGGGCATTGCCATGGCTGGAAAAATGGGGTAGGTATGTTTCTCGCTATGATATTCGCTGTAATCGACAATGTATTTGTGGTTTTGACGGTTGGCAGGAACCTTTGGTCCCGTGTAAATATAATCGGCTTTAACTCCCTCATTCGAGGCAATGACAATGGGTTTGTTGTTTCCACCGATGTTGCCAACAGCACGTGTCTTGCGTCGTGTAGGATGCAAGTAACTGAAGTTCTTGTTTTGTTCTGCAGGAATCAAGAGATGTCCTGCACGTTTGGTAATGTAATTGACGATGTGTTTTGCTACAGGTATCTCGCATTCGGGTTCTTCGGACAATGACACCCTGATGGTATCGCCAATGCCGTCTGCCAATAAAGCACCAATGCCGACTGCACTCTTGATGCGTCCGTCTTCGCCTTCGCCAGCTTCCGTCACCCCTAAGTGCAAAGGATAGTGCATATCTTCTTTGTCCATGGCATCGACCAATAAACGTACCGACTGAACCATGACAATGGTATTGCTGGATTTGATAGAGATGACGACATCCTTAAATTGCTCTTTTTTGCAGATGCGCAAAAACTCCATGCAACTTTCTACAATGCCTTCGGGCGTATCACCGTATCGGTTGCGTATTCTGTCGGATAGCGAACCGTGGTTTACACCAATGCGAATGGCGGTATGGTTGGCTTTGCAGATGTTGAGGAACGGCACAAAACGGTCTTCAATCTTTTTGAGTTCCTGTGCATATTCCTCGTCAGTATAAGCTATTTGAATAAACTTTCTGGCAGGATCTACATAGTTGCCCGGGTTAATACGCACTTTCTCGGTGTATTCAGCTGCCACATCAGCCACGTTAGCATTAAAGTGAACATCGGCAACTAATGGTGTATGATGCCCCTTTGCATGTAATGCAGCATGGATGTTCTTCAAGTTTTCTGCCTCTCTTCTGCCTTGTGTAGTGAGTCGAACCAACTCGCCACCTGCTTGTATGATACGTTCGGCTTGCTCAACGCAAGCCTCCGTATCATTTGTATCCGTGGTAGTCATCGACTGAATGCGTATCGGACTATCTCCACCAATCGTGATATTGCCCACGTGTACAACAGAGGACTCACGACGATGGTAATTAAAAAGATCTATCATGTTAGCATATTTCCTTAATTAGTCTTGAACTCGTAGTCCTTGATAGCAGACAAATCGGCATTTGCTTTCTGTATCTTTGCGCCTAAGCCAGCCTTGTGTTCTTTCATCTTTTGCGCAATGGCTTCATCTGAGAGTGCCAACATCTCGACGGCAAGGATAGCTGCATTCATGGCTCCATTTACACCTACCGTTGCTACTGGGATGCCTGGAGGCATCTGAATGATGCTGAGCATGGCGTCTAAACCGTCTAACATCCCCTTGATGGGTACACCAATGACGGGTAATGTAGTGTTGGCAGCAATCACACCTGGTAAGGCTGCTGCCATTCCTGCTGCAGCAATGATAACTTTAATGCCTCTACCTGCGGCTTCTTTGGCAAATGTTTCAACGGCAGCAGGTGTTCGATGAGCCGATAACGCATTGACTTCGAATGGTATTTTCAAGTCATTGAGGAATTTACAGGCTTTCTCCATAACGGGTAGGTCACTTGTGCTACCCATGATAATGCTCACTAATGGTTTCATATTTTTAGGGTTTTAATGTGTTTCTTATATTGCTAAAATAATGTAGAAGGCGGCTACGAGGCCAACCACAAAGCCAATAATGACTTGAGACAGGCTGTGTTGCCTTAGAATCATACGACTGGTACCTACCAATCCTGCCACCAATAACGATAAACATAGCCACCAAATGGGATTAAACTGGAACATCAAAGCAAATGCGAGCAATGCTCCTGTAACGCCACCGATAGCTGCTGAGTGTGTAGATATCTTCCACCAGACGTTGATCAACGCACAGATAATTTGAATGGCGAGGGCAGTAACGAGGATACTACTGATGAAATGTGGAATGTGATACAAGTTCATGATGTAATAACACACGAAGTAGCACACGATTGAAATAATGTAGGGAACCATGCGCCTCTCTTTTACACCCAGCTCAATGAGTGTCCAGCCTTGATATTTACGGTAGAGGTGGATTAGAAGTGTGGGGAGAAGAACCGTAAAAAGGTACACCATCATGATGACGGTTAGCTTGTAATACCAAGGCACTAAGTTGCTCAGATAACTCATGAAGAATAGAGCTATCAGTCCTAAGATAGGTAGATAGAACGGTGTGAAGACGATACTCATCACACGAGCGGTTAAGATAATGTTTTTTTCTTTCATTTTTTATTATTCGTCATCATTGTATGACGAATCGTATCTATCATGACTTGCTGCTTTGTGTTTCGCATGCAAGGCTGCATTTATTCTTTTCTAAGGCGAGCAACAGATATGCCCAACTGTTCTCTATACTTCGCTATGGTGCGTCGTGCTACGGGATATCCTCGTTTTTTCATTTCTTTGGCTAACGATTCATCACTCATCGGCTTGCGTTTGTCTTCGTGTTCAATGACTTCTTTCAATGCTAATTTGATTTTTCGAGTGGAGAGTTCTTCGCCCTCTTCGGTGATATAGCCATCGGTAAAGAAGAATTTTAGCGGAAAAGTACCCCACTTTGTTTGCGCATATTTCAAGTTACTGACGCGCGAGATGGTCGAAATATCCAATCCAGTTTGGTCGGCTATGTCTTTTAGAATCATCGGTTTCAAGTCGGTCTCATCGCCATCTAAGAAAAAAGCCCGTTGCCAATTGATAATGGCTCTCATCGTTACGTAGAGTGTATGTCGTCGTTGCTTGATAGCTTCTATATATCCTTGTGCTTTGTCCACCTTCTGTTTGGCGTACAGGAGTGCTTCTTTCTCTTGTCGATTCATGTTCCCCTTGTTGGTTCTGTACGTATCTACCATATCAGAAAACATGGGAGAGATGGTCAATTCGGGAATGTTTCCCTGATTAAGGGTAAAAGATATAGAATCGTCATCATTTACTTCAACAATGAAGTCGGGTGTTATTTGCTGAACGTTCCTGCCTAATGTCTCGCCCAACGACGCCCCTGGCTTGGGATTTAGTTTTAGAATTTCCTCTTGAACAGCTTCTATTTGCAAGTCTGTTAATCCCATGTTACTTTGAATTTTGTCCCAATGTTTTTTGGTAAAGGCTTCAAAATGGTTTGCAATGACTTGCCATAAGATTTCTTTGAGCTTGTCGTCAGGGCGTCTTTTTATTTGTAACAAGAGACATTCTTGTAATGAACGAGCACCAATGCCAGCTGGATCAAAGCTTTGAAGTATGGATAACACGTTTTCTATCTGCTTTGTAGATACGTCAATGTTATGGTAAACTGCCAGTTCGTCACTAATCGTATCTATCTCTTTTCTTAAATATCCGTCATCATCAAGCGAGCCAATAAGATATTCCATGACATACTGTTGCTCATCCGTTAGATGCTCCATACCCATCTGTTCTTTCAACTTATCGTAGAAAGAGGTAGCGTCTCCATACACTATCTCTTCGTATTCTGCATTGTTGTTGGTATGGTATCCTGTGTAGGTTTGTGGCATTTCATCGTCTCTGCCAATATTTTCCAATGCTTTGTCCAAAGCGTCTTCTCGTTCTTCTCTTTCGATTTTCTGTTCAAAGTTTTCCTCTTGTTCTTCTTCATGCTCATGGTCATGGGCAGGAGTATCTTCGTATTCCGACTTCTCTAATGCGGGGTTATCATCCAATTCAGCATTTACGCTCTCTTCTAATTCAGTCAATGGCATCTCCAAGAGCTTCACCTGTAGCATTTGTTGTTGCGAGAGGCGTTGCACTTGTTGTTGAGTTTGCTTCTGTGTCTGTATGAGTTTTTGAGCCATAATGCTTATTAGCTATTCTTAAATGCGTTCTTTTTCAAGAATGAAAGAGGCGTTTTATGTCCATGCAAAAATACAAAAGAATTTGCTATAAACCATTTGTTTTTGGTTTTTATTTAAGAGGTGCCGCCCCCTCTTTCGTCTCTTCGTGCCAATGGCTCTATTCTTGTCGTTGTCAACTGTTTTTAGAAGTAGTCTTTCAATTGACTGGCTAAGGCAGCTAACTGTTCGGGATTCGTGTTGCCATATCGTTGCCAAATCTCCTGACAAGGAGCCAATAGTGGATGTATGAGTAAATTTTCGCTATTCAGATAGGGATCACAAAACTGGAATACTTCCATGACTTCTACCACTTTTTGGGGTTTGAGACGCATCTGTTTTGCCAATTTAATAATCTCTGGCGTGTCGCTTACCATGGTCATAGGAATGAGGCGAAAATACAAGTCGAGGATGATAATGAGCATGATAGGCATTAACTCTTCATCCTCTTTCAGTGGTTGAAAGTCTTGCTCGAACGATTTGTTGATTTCTACTCCATCATAAAAGGTCTCAGGTTGCCCAAATCCGTGCATCTTCCTTAAGCGTTTTACATCACGAGTCAATTTGTTAGGATGCGTGGTATAATCTTTCCAAAGCTTTTCCAAGCGAGGTGTGTCCAATCGTCGCAGTTTGAACATCTGCTCATACAATGCCTGCGGGGGGATATGAAGTGCTAAGCTAAGATCTACCATGGCACGTGAGTACAAGGGTTTTATACCTATTGGTTTCTTAAGGTAAAGTTGCATCAGGAGCAACCAATAATCGTCAGACCATAAGTAATGCATAGAAAAGGTTTGATAGTAGTTGACTTGTCGTTCTGCAATCCTCCAAACAAACTCTCATCTTTGGTTTGTTAGGGCATTGACAGTTAGGCAAAGATACTATTTCTTTTGCAAAACGTAAAGCAAATGCTTTGGTTTTTTACCAATCATCGCTGATGAAAATAAGAAAACTGGTTTGCTTTTCTCGTTAAAAACATTACTTTTGTAAGTGGTATAGACTCAAAGACTAAGACGATGAAGAAATATTTTATCCTCCTTTTACTGGCAGTTAGCTACACGGTTGTGTATGCCCAGCGTTCAAAGACAGAGATATTACAAAACCCATTATTGGCTGCCAATGGCTATTATGCTTATCCGGGACCGTTACAAGCCAAGTTGACACCAGCACCAAAGGGTTATGTTCCTTTTTATATAAGTCATTATGGGCGACACGGTTCGCGTTATCTTATCGAACCAACCGACTATAGCAGTCCGCTTCATACGTTGCAGCATGCCGACAGTTTGGGAGAACTGACCCCCACAGGCAAAGAGGTGTTGCGCAAAGTAACCATGATTTGTAATGAGGCAAAGGGAAGATTGGGTGAGCTAACCTTGCGTGGAGCCGAGCAACACCAACAAATTGCACGGCGAATGTACGAGCGTTTTCCAGAAGTTTTTCGTGGAAAAACGCATGTAGACGCTAAGAGTAGCACCGTTGTGCGATGCATCTTGTCGATGGAGAATGCGTTACATCAACTCATACGCATCAATCCACAACTGCAAATTACGCATGATGCGAGTGAACACGATATGCCCTATTTGGTGTATGGCGACACGGCTCTATATAAAAACAAAATGCCTGGCAAGGTGAAGGATATTTATGATGCCTTTGCACGCAAGCATGATAACCATGTAGGGGTGATGAATAGAATTTTTAATGACGAGTTATATTGGCGAGATAGCGTGAATGCAACCGATTTCAACTACCAACTTTACAACCTTGCCTGCAATGTTCAGAGCACCGAACTGCGTCATCAGATCTCATTACTCCCTCTCTTTACTCACGATGAGTTGTATGACGCTTGGCTCAAAACCAATGCTTGGTGGTACATCAATTACGGTCCGTCGCCACTCAATGGTGCTGTTCAGCCCTATTCTCAACGGTTGTTGCTGCGCCGCATCATTACCGAGGCAGATAGTTGTGTGGCACTTTCTCACCCAGGCGCAACGCTTCGTTATGGCCACGACACCATGGTAATGCCTTTGGTATGCTTGTTAGGCATTGACGGCTACGACAAGGAAGTAGAAGACTTGGAACGGTTAGACGATGAAAATTGGTTAGATTATCGTATTTTCCCTATGGCTTGCAACCTGCAATTCGTGTTCTATCGTTCGCAAAAGCGCCCACACGACATCCTTGTAAAAGTACTTCTGAATGAGAACGAAGCCACCCTGCCTCTTCCTTCTGCTATTGCTCCCTATTATCATTGGCAAGACTTCAAGGCGTATTACTTAGCTAAAATAGACAATTTCCAAGTGCGTGGTTGTCAAAAATAGTTATCCAAGGAACCTTTCACCCAACATATAAAAACCTGTCTGCTAAGTTTTGTAGCAGACAGGTTTTTATATGTAATCAAATGACTCCTCATTATTCTTGGTGAGAGTGTTAGACGTATTTGTCCTATTATTTTACCAAAAAACGGTCATCCAAAATCTTCAAAATAGAAAAATTTAATAGGCAAACGCACAACAAAAATGGGCTGATTTTCACAAAATAAACGCCTTTTCAAGCTGAATCATTGATTTTACGCTCTTGGAAACATGTATTAGAGGTGTTATTCACATGCTTCAACGGCATTAAAGCATGCAAATTGCAGGCTTATCTCAATGCTTCAATCGCAAAAGAGCGGTAAAAATACGAAAGAAAAGAGGTGGGTTTGTTGTAACGTGTTCAATAACAACGAATTACAAACGTTTCTCATAACTCGCGTATTTGCGAACAACTTTGAAGTTGGTTGCAAATATGCGAGTTATGAGAGGCACTTTGTAAAGATAATTCAGCATTAATAAGCCTTCCCTGCAACGTGTCCCCTATTTTTATAGGTGGCGTTTTTTCGTTGCATCAACCCATTGGTTGAATTAGTATTAATGAAAATGTAATATACGAAGTAGTCTGTTAAGATTATCAAAAAATAAGCATTAAATGGTGACAATACGTCATAGTAGCCATTTTTTTTTGTCTACTTTTGCTTTTTAGATAACATAGGCTCTTGTGAGTGCGGATGACAACAAGTAAATTCAAACGAATATTGATGGCGTGGATGATGGTGCTGACCTTCATCTTAGCTCTCTTTGTCAAAGACTTTCATGCGCACACCTCACCAGTTCCACATTTTGATAAAATAGAGCAACATCATGCATCTGTACAGTCATATTGCTACATTTGTAACTTTGATCTGTGCAAGATGAGCATGCCCAAACTCTTTGTTTGGCAGCCTGTGTTGCTTGTTAAGCATGTACTTCAACCACTTCTTGCAGAACAAATCGTTTATCGCCAGCCTGTGGAGATAAACGCACATTCGCCCCCTTTTTTAATTCATAATTCATAATTTATAATTCATACTTCAGATGAGAGAGCATTCTTTCGTCTGAAGAATGATGATATTCATACCACTATTTTATGCAAAAAGAGTACGAGCCGAACGCAATCAGGCTTGCCTGAAATTGCTAAGGCGAAGTATTTTTTATGCAAAAACAGTGCAAGCCGAGCATAGAGAGCGTTTACTTTCTATATTGAGGCGCAGTCTGTTTTATTAAAAAATAGTGCCAACTGAAGGCCATTCAATCATGATTGAATGGCTGAGGCGATGCCTATTGAATGAAAAGGAGAAATTATACAAATGAATAAAAAGGAAAAATTATGGCTTGTCATCCTATTGTCGTGTATGGTGATGAGCAATAGTACGTTGGTGAATGCGCAGGATGTAGAACACATACCTCGGCAACACCTAAAAGATACCATTACTTTGGGCGAGGTAGTGGTGAAGAGTAAACGACAATTAGTAACGCCCAATAGTATCAGTACCACGCTTACTCACGATGACATTGCTCGTGCGGCAGGTAAGTCTTTGGCGTCGATGTTAGAGAATGTCAGTGGGGTGAGCATGCTCCAAACCGGTGCGAGTGTGGCAAAACCTGTGATACATGGCATGTATGGCAACCGAATATTGGTAGTGAGTAGGGGAGCAAAGCTTACTGGACAGCAGTGGGGGATAGACCATGCGCCGGAAATAGACAAGAATGCCTTCAACGATGTGGTGGTAGTGAAAGGCTCTGAGTCGGTGAGATATGGTGCGGAAGCATTGGGTGGTATCATTTTGATGAATGCCAAACCCTTGCCCTATGGCTCGAAAGGTGTGCAAGCCGACGTGATGAGCTACTATGGAAGCAACGGACGGCAGATGGGAACGGTAGGACAAATACAAGGAACGCTGCCTTTTAATCGCCAAATAGCGTGGAGCTTGCAAGGCACTTTTGAACAGTCGGGCGACCGAAGTACAGCGGCTTATCTGCTCAACAACACGGGTATGCGACAACGCAACGCTGCTTTCTCGTTGGGGTATCAACGAGATCCGTGGAAATTTGAAACGGGGTACAGCTTGTTTTGGCAAAAAATGGGGGTGATGCGTAGTGCGCAAATGGGTAACGAGCAGCTGTTGCAAGAGCGCATCAGGATAGGTCAACCGGTTGAGTTTACGCCTTTTACGTATCAAATAGATTATCCCTTTCAGCGTGTAGCACACCATTCGGCTTTCTTTAATGTTTATTATCGTCCGTCATCTTCCATGAAATGGAGTTGGGAAACCACCTATCAAGCAGATGACAGACGTGAAAACAGAATTAGGAGAATGAACCATTCGGACATACCTTCTGTTAGTTTACGTTTGCAGTCACTGCAAAGTCAGTTGCACGGTAGCAGGTTGTTCAATCGCTGGAAAGCCGAGTGGGGAGTACAAGGTATGCTCATGAAGAACAGCAATGAGCGTGGTACTGGCGTTGTACCAGTAATACCCAACTATACAGAAACAACATTTGGCACATATGCCATCGCTAAGTATTTGGGCGATATCTGGGGGACAGAGGCAGGTGTGCGTTATGACAATCAGCTTACTCGTGCCGATGGATACGATTGGACAGGTCATCGATATGGGGGCAACAGGCATTTTGAAAATGTTACTTTCACGTTAGGAGGTCATCAGCATTTAGGAAATCTGTTGACATTGGCGACCAATTTTGGCATGGCATGGCGTGCACCGCATGTCTATGAATTGTACAGTAATGGCAATGAACTAAGTTCTGGCACGTTTGTGAAAGGCGATTCTACGTTGCGTTCCGAGCAAAGTTACAAGTGGGTTACGTCGTTATGTTATCATGATTCTTGGATACATGCTCGTATAGATGCGTATTTACAGTGGATCAATCATTATATTTACGATTATCCTACACGGCAAAACGTGGTAGTAGTATCGGGGGCATATCCTGTGTTTCAGTATGTTCAAACCAATGCCTTGTTTCGTGGGGTGGATGTGGACGTGCATCTTTATCCGCTACAGACGCTCGATTATAGGGTTTATGGTTCATGGATATGGGCAAACGAACAACGAACAAAGGCATATTTGCCGTACATTCCGTCGTTTAAGTTCACGCAACAGCTCACTTGGACACCCTCTTTTCGTGGCTTATGGCAGCCTTCTGTGGGTATTGAACATCGCTATGTGGCTAAGCAACGCAGGTTTAATGCGGCTACCGACCTAACAGACGATACTCCTGCGGCATATCATTTGGTGGGCTTTAACTGTGGCGTTACCTGGAAAATGCCTCATCGTCAACAACTATCTTTGTTGTTTGAAGGAACCAATGTGTTGAATCAATTATATAAGGAGTACACCAATCGGAGTCGTTATTACGCCCATGACCTTGGGAGAGACATTCGTTGCACCCTTCGTTGGAAGTTGAATTGAGGTAGTTGACGAGTAGACAAGTTGGTAGTTGACGAGTAGACAAGTGAACAAGTTGACAAGTTATTAGTTAATGGGTTCATCAATAACGATAACCGCATTCATCATTTTATAAAAAACAAACATAATCAAAATAAAAAAACAATGAGAACAAAGACCATATTTTCAACCGTTTTCGCATACCTCTGTATGTTGTTGGTATTCGTAGTAACATCGTGTAAGCCCGAAGAGGCTGTGGATGAAATTAAAAATAAGTTGCACGAAGACCCTGTAAAAGCAGTGTTTACCTTACAAGAGGGGTCCATCAAGGGTAACAAATCGTTTAACCAGCAGTTGGTGTTGGCAGATTTTACCCCATCGACAACGCCGGCACAACAAATCGTTTGGGAAATAACACCCAAAGAAGGGTGGCACGTGAGCAGTGCACTCAAGCACTTTCAAGTGAAGAGTGTCAAGGAGAATCCTGCGATGGTGTACCACCTGTCCATTGAATATTATAACAGCAAGGGGCAGAAAATCAATCACCAGTTCTTCGATTTGGGACAAGATAAGATACACCAGCACTTCTTTTCGCTGTACAAAACCACTACAGTGTTGGGTAAGACAGGCAAGGCGCGCGTGGCAGATAAGAGCCAATTGCCCTACGATTATTGCTATGTGGACCAATACAAGGGCGTAGACATGGGAGCTACCAACCCCGTTGGATTTGACGGGTTGTTGCAGATTGTGCATCCGAGTGAAGCGTTCAACCTGTCAGTTGACTTGCTGCATGCGGCTCAGAGCAAATATGATAAGGACAATCGGTTGTCACCTTTCTATCTTCCTGCAGCGGTTCTCACCTCCACTGGACAGTGGGATATAACGGTGTCGCTACCCTTTGACGTCGACGGACAGGTGGCTCAAGGGGACGTGAAACCCCTCGATGCATCGCTGTTTCAACCCAAAACGGTGGAAATAGAGGTGTATGAGGGACATTTGCATGGCGAAAAGACGTTCCATCAAAACGGATATTCAAAGAATAATCAATGTTTGGGCAAATCGTATCGGTTGAAATATACGTTGGAAAACAATCAATGGGTGGCAGATAAGGCAAATCCTACGTCGGTTAATGTGATGGGAAATGCTGATAAATTTGTGCGATATGCTTTCTCTTTACGTTATTTCAACGACAAACATGAGGATATAACGGGGCAGATAGTCAATGGAGGAGAGGACCAGCACTATCAACATTTCTTCACCGTGAGCGACGTAAAGCCGTCGTATGGTGGGGTAGAGGAGAAGGCGGATGGCAACCATCCTGATTTCTTCCAATACACTTACTGCGACACAAAGCCTTGGAACAAGACCGTACACTTTGACAATGCCGCATTCTTGGACGACGACAACCCGATAGGTATCAAGGGATTTTTTACTTTTTTGCGTAGCCGTAAGCAATTCACACTCAATATTCGACTCATGCGAGCACACCAATCAAAACGGGTAGGAGACAAGCCTTCTCCTTTTTATGCGCCCTCTTCACAGCAAGAAGCAAAGGAGACATGGATGCCAGCCATAAAGATTCCCGTCAACGTGTATATGGACTGGAATGAAAAAGGCTTGGATCTTGCGGTTTGGGAGAATCCAAAATTGGTGGAAAGTACCCAGCTGAAAGACCTTTCCGAACACGACCAAAGGACGGTGCTATCGCTCATGAAGGCTTTTGGTATCAAGGATATCAAAATCGCTTTGGCAGAGTTTTATTGGAATATGGCTGATGTTCCCGTCCACGATGGCAGGGGTTTCTGGTTTTGAGCAACGGTAACTGAAGCAAATCTTATTCGTTGTTGAACAAATACTGATGATTGTTTTTGTCTGCAAACTACCTTTTTTAATGAAAGAGCCGTGGTTACAGATAAATAAATCGTATCATTTATTTTGTAAGTTCTTATATTTCATGTACCTTTGCTCTTATTAAATAAACTGGTTTTTAATAGATACGATAGCTATATAATAGATTGTATCACAATATTTTATCGTTGTGGATTGGATAAACGGTCTTTTTACTATTCATTCATCAGTACAAACGGTAGTCATTGTCTCTTTGATTATTGCAGCGGGTACGGCATTGAGCAAGTTCAAGTTTAAGGGTATTTCGTTGGGCGTTTCATTTGTATTCTTTGTCGGTATTGTTGCTGGAAATATTGGATTATCTATCGATACCGCAACTCTTGACTATATAGAGACGTTCGGATTAGTACTCTTCGTTTATACCTTAGGGCTATATGTGGGACCAAACTTCTTCGGTGCCTTTCGACATGAGGGTACTACCTTTAACTTGTGGGGCTTGGGAGTCATCTTTCTTGGAACACTCATGGCGGTTGCATTATGTCCGCTAACTGGAATTTCTCTATCCAATATGGTCGGATTGCTTTGTGGTGCCACGACTAATACACCTGCTTTAGGTGCTGCCCAACAGGCTTTAGGACATTTAGGACACCCATCGGATAGCATTGCATTGGCTACGGCAGTGACTTATCCATTGGGTGTTGTGGGCGTCATCTTGGCTATTTTGCTGATGCGTAAATTGTTTGTGAAGCCCGATGACTTAGAGCCAAAGTTACCGATAGATGACGATCAAACGTTTGTTTGCCAGTTTTTAATCATCAATCCTGCTATTGAAGGGAAGACGATAGGGCAATTAGCCATAAATACACCACTCAAATTCATTGTTTCTCGTTTATGGCGACAAGGTGAGGTCATTGTTCCTATGGTCAACACAGACTTACACACAGGAGATAGTTTATTAGTAGTAACCACTCCTGCGGCTGTCTCTGGCTTAGAAATCTTGTTTGGAAAAAGGGTTGAACGCGATTGGAATCAAGAAAAGATAGATTGGAATTATATCGATTCTAATGTCGAATCGCGTGTCATCGTTCTCACTCGTCCTGTACTCAATGGCAAGCGATTGGGTAGAATTCATCTCCGAGAGACGTATGGAGTGAATGTTAGTCGTGTCATTCGTGGTGATGTAAAGTTGTTGGCTACGAACGATTTGCGTCTGCAATATGGTGACCGGCTCACTGTTGTGGGCGAACCAAAGGCAGTAGAGAATGCAGAACGCTTTTTAGGAAACTCGGTAAAAACCCTCAACGAACCTAATGTAGGCAGCATCTTCTTTGGTATGATTTTAGGTCTGATGTTAGGAAGCATTCCTATTTCATTGCCTGGCATGGATTCCCCCATTCGATTAGGAATAGCAGGAGGTCCCATTATTATGGGTATTTTGGTAGGTGCATTGGGTCCTCACATGCACTTTATTTCCTATACCACACGTTCGGCATCCCTCATGTTGCGACGCATGGGACTTGCGATGTATTTGGCGTGTCTGGGTTTGGATGCAGGAAAGAATTTTCTCGATACGGTTATTCGACCAGAAGGCTTGTTGTGGGTTGGTGTGGGTTTCGTCCTCACATTAGTACCTGTGCTTATCGTCGGCTTGTTCGCACTGCGTTCTAAGAAGTTCGATTACGGCACCATTTGCGGTATTCTCTGTGGGGCGATGGCGAATCCTATGGCTCTGACTTATGCGAATGATACGATTGATGGCGATACTCCCAGTATTAGTTATGCCACGGTTTATCCCATTGGGATGTTCATCCGTGTCATCATTGCACAAGTTTTAATCATGTTTTTTGTCTGATACAGATACATTTGTTTGTTCATAGCGTGCCAACGGCACGCTATTTGCGTCATCTGCGTTATTTGCGAGCGCATTTTTCAGAGCAATAATCCATGCTTCTTATGGGTCAGGAAAGCAATTCATGCGAGAAATTGTCTCGCCAATTTCGTAAATAGCGTAGCTTTTCATGATTGTGCGCACGAATTAAAATCATTAAGTGGAGTGAGAAGCAACGAAAAACAGACTGTTTTGTGAGGCAAAATAGTTTATTTTGTCTTCCAAAACAGTCTGTTTTCTTCATTTATCTCTTTGCGATAGCGCAAAAAGGTAGATGTTATTTCACTTCCCAGATATCATTTGTTTCCAACAGTTCGGTAAAGTTGTGATAAGCCTTCTTTTCCTTTACCTCTTCTATCTGTTTGTTCACCATATCATCATAGGTAGGTGCTTCCACATCACGAATCACGCCCAAGGCAACAGGGAACCCATGTTCGTTGTCCATCATGGCTAACTTTGCGTGCAGCGTGCTATCCTCTTCGTGCGCATTATGTACCAAAATGTCTTTTTCGGTAATGCCATTTTCGCCTAATTTTACCACTTTCAGTCCGAATCCCTCTTGCATGAGACCGTATTCATTGTTCTCACCGAAGAGCAAAGGCTTGCCATGTTCTACGTAGATAGCATTCTGTTTCCTGCCGTCGCGAGTGTAAATTGGGTCGTATGCACCGTTGTTAAAGATGACACAGTTTTGCATTATCTCGCACAGTGCAGCCCCCTTGTGGTGATAGGCAGCTTGTAGAATGGCTATCACACTTGGACCATCGTTGGCTACAGCACGAGCAAAGAAGTGTCCACGTGCGCCAAAACAAAGCTCGGCAGGCTGGAACGGATCTTCTACCGTACCGTAAGGAGACGATTTAGAGACAAACCCACGAGGCGATGTCGGCGAATATTGTCCTTTCGTCAGACCATAGATGCGGTTGTTTAACAATACCATATTGATATTGATGTTACGGCGCAAGGCATGGATAAAGTGGTTGCCGCCAATGGCAAGACCGTCACCGTCACCACTAATCTGCCAGATGGTTAAGTCTGGATTTACTACCTTTGCTCCCGATGCTATCGATGCTGCCCTACCATGAATGGTTTGCATGGCATACGTATTCATATAATAAGGTAGACGACTGGAGCAGCCAATACCCGATATTACGGCGATTTCATGAGGCGGAACACCAATTTCTGCCATTGCCTTGTGTAAGTTGGCTAAAAAGAAATGGTCGCCACAACCAGGACACCAGCGAGGTTGTCCTATTTTATATTGATTTGCTGTAAACGCTGTCATGCTTTTCCCTCCAAAATTTGTTCAAATGCGTTGATGAGTTCAGCCACTACGAAAGGCTGACCCTTTACTTGGTTAAATTGATAAGGCACAAAACCGTCTATCTTGGTACGTAGATAGCTGGCAAACTGTCCCATGTTCTGTTCTGCCACTACTACCTTTGGGTAGCGTTTCAGTACTTCTTCGGTGTTGGCAGGCAGAGGATTGATAAATTCAAAATGTGCCAAAGCCACCTTCTTGCCACTTTTCACCAATTCTTCAACGGCAGTGTATAGGTGTCCAAAGGTGCCACCAAAGCCAACAACCAATAAGTCGGCATCGTCTGCCTCGCCCAATACTTTCAGGTCGGGCACTGGGATGCGAGCCACTTTTTCGGCTCTGTTGTTCACCATCTGCTGGTGGTTAGAGGGATTATTGGAGATTTGTCCTGTTTCCGAGTCCTTTTCCAATCCACCTATAATGTGTTCGTAACCCTCCATTCCTGGGGTTGCCCAGTAGCGAACCAAGGTTTCTGGGTCGCGTTGATAAGGAGTATAGTTTCCTTTTTGTTCGGGGGTGACACGGTGAGGAGTGATTGCTGGCAGCTTATCCATTTGTGGGATAGGCCATGCCGATGAGCCATTGGCAATATAAGCATCGCTCAAAACCACCACGGGGGTGATGTGTTCCAATGCTATCTTACAAGCCATATAGGCTGCATGGAAGCAGTTGGTGGGACTCGTTGGGGTGATGACAGGCATTGGTGATTCACCGTTGCGGCCATAAAGCACTTGCAGCAAGTCGGTTTGTTCGGTCTTTGTAGGGAGTCCTGTTGAGGGACCACCACGCTGAACATCAATAATTACCAATGGAAGTTCGTCCATCACAGCCAAGTTCATGGCTTCTGATTTCAGACAGATACCAGGACCAGAGGTGGAAGTAACACCCAATGCTCCTGCAAACGAGGCTCCGATGGATGTTGCACAACCCGAGATTTCGTCCTCGCACTGCATCGTGATGACGCCCATCGACTTGTGTTTAGCCAATTCGTGCAAGATGTCGGATGCAGGTGTAATAGGATAAGAACCCAAAAAGAGTTTCACACCAGCCTTCTCTGTGGCAGCCATAAGACCGTAAGCGGTAGCTTTATTTCCAGTAATGTCCATATAGCGGCCTGGCACTTTGTTACGAGCTTCAATACGATAGGTGTTAGGCACACTCGCATGGGTATTGGCTCCGTAGTCATATCCTGCTCTTACCACTTTGATATTGGCTTCTAAGACAGCGGGTTTCTTGTGGAATTTCTGCTGTAAAAAGTTGTTCACGAGTTGCAAATCGCGGTCGAACAACCAGCATACCATACCCAATGCAAACATGTTTCGGCACTTGAGAATCGACTTGTTGTCCATGCCCGAATCCTTTAAGCATGCTTTTACCAGCGTTGTCAAAGGGCATGCTATCACGCTGTCTGCATCAATACCCAATTCTTTTAAGTAGTCGGGTGTTGCAAACTTTGCCTTTTGTAAGTCAAGAGGCTTAAAGTTGTCCGTGTCAATAATATACGTTGCTGTTGGTTTGGCAAACTGTCGCTGTGTCTTCAGGGCTGCGGCATTCATGGCAACTAATACATCACACTTGTCTCCGGGGGTGTAAACGTTCTCTCCTACATTAACTTGGTAACCACTCACGCCAGTTAATGAACCTTGCGGAGCTCTAATGTCTGCAGGATAATCGGGGAATGTGGAGATTTGATTGCCCACGGTTGCCGATACTGTAGAGAAGATGTTACCTGCCAGTTGCATTCCGTCTCCAGAGTCACCAGAAAAGCGGACTACTACATTTTCGAGTTCTTTCACTCGTAAACCTTCTTCCATAATGTTTTTTTCGTTTAGATTTAGTTCTTGCAAAGGTGGCAAATTATATTGATACCGCAAAATGATTAGCGGTTTTTTTGTATTTATTTGTTGTCTTTGCTGTTACCCGTTCAAAGTTCAATGTATTTTTGTGTTATTTGTCTTTGCTGCGTTACATGTTCTCGCATGCGTTGTTTCTTTGTAAGATGCTCTCGCAAATGACGCAGATTTCGCAGATAACTTGCCTTTGACACGCATGGAGGACAGTCCAGGACAATGCACAACAGTCGATGTTACGGACAATGGCTGGGCGAAGCTCGCAAGATAACACTTCAAGACATTGTACACCAGTAAACGGTTACGAGCAATGGCGGGGCGAAGCCCCAAAAGGAATATAGCCCATGGTAACACCATGGGTAAGCGGTAATTAACTAATTGGTGCGCTGTAAGCGCAAAAGGAGCCAGTGATGTGCCTCTTCTCTCACTTTCCTTTTGCTCTTTCAGAGCGCAAAATAGAGGGTCACCTGTACCCAGAGCGTTGCTCTGGGCTATACGCTTGTTGGGCTTTCAGCCCGTCTTTGCTGCATGCAAACCCTTTATACTCAATTGTGATGATTGATACCTCTTATGATTGGCGGCTCTTTCATAGAAGGGTGGTATTGTTGAAACAAAAGCAAATGGTTGTTTTTTGCCAACAAACAACCTTATTAAAGAAAGAACTGTGTACGTCTATCCAAATACAGCATTGGATGGATGGCATAATTACAGGTTCGGACGCACGAGCTGCGCGTCACAACTTTGACCTCTGCGTTGCCTATGAGAAATTATTTTGCAGACAATACAGATATCCTGCTATGGCATATTTGAGCCATTCGCACGATTCGTGTTATTTGTTGTTTACCTTTTTATAAAGGCTAAAAAGGAGAAACTCACGTTTTAGTTATTTTTGTGCCTTTCGTTGTTCACCCAACATGTAAGGTGATGACGTGTAAAGGCGAGTAAACACTATTGCTCTCGCAATTGCGAGGGATTCATGCCACAGCGTGTTTTACAAAAAGAGCGCATGCTTTGCACCGATGCAAACTTCAGTTCATCCGCCACTTCTTGTTCTGTGCGAGCGGTATTGCGCATCAGGTCTTTTAGCGCTTTCATGCGATTTTTCGATTGCCATTCTATGGGTGTTTCCTTAAAAACCTTGCGAAAGTGTCGAACAAACGAGGGATAGCTCATGTTGAGTTTTTCTGCCATTTCTTTTACAGGAAGATAATCGTCTGCTAATTCCATCACCTCGTTGTAGAACCGTGCATTGGGATCGTAGATGGGGGCGATGAACGGTATCAAATCTGCCGGCCGGTAGTAGGCTTGCAGCACCGCAGCCAACTCGTGTTGTTTCATGGCATGCACATCACAGCACATCAACCCGTCGGTGATATAACCCACCATCTGCCGCATAATCGCTTGCACCTCGGGTATCATGGGTAGCACCTTGCCCGCTCCTTTGTTCTTTTCACAGAGTCGCAACAGCTTCTCCGAGTTCACAATACGGTGGCAGAAGTCTAAGCTGTTGCCTTGTACATACAAACGAACGCATAGACAATCTTCTATCACCGTGGCATAAGAGTCGTTTTTGAATACTGCTGACATCATCTGTCCGCCCTCTACCATGACTTCTGAATCCTTGCCTAAACAGAGTTTAATTTTACCGCTAATCACAAAAACACCAAGCGGTACGGGCAGAATGTTGTCAACGCGGTCGCCTTTTTTCCCAGTAACCAAAGCAAAACCAATGGGTTTTGAACCAATGTAATTGGCGCACTGGCGATGCTTGTTCAAATAATAAAATTTCATGCGCTTGATGTTTGCAACCTTGTTGTATAAAAAGTAGAACTTTAATTCTTCGCAAAAATAGAGAAATTAAGATGTATATAAGGTAAACATCTATAAGTTTTAATACTTTAGACATATTGTTAACCTATATTAACATTTCAGGGGGGGGTAAGATAGATATATTGACCGTTTTGATATTTTTGAATGCTTTTTCGCGATTTGTTATAACTAATTTTGCATTGTTCATAATGCGAACATTTTTATAACTATCAGGTGATGAGGCGCTGTTGCCATTCCACCTTATTATATATAGCTCACAAACCATAGAAATGGGAACAGCCTGAGCGCTATATGCAAAATAGGATGACGGTAATGCTGAATTAACAACCCGATGTACGACAGATACTTGGGTGAATGTTTGTCTCAGACCTTTGTAAAAAGAGAAGAATGTGCCAGCTATATCTGGCAGCAAAATATAGAATACTTAATATATTGATAAAAACAAAAAATTAAACATGGCAAAGAAAACGTATGTAAGTCCAGGAATCATGCTACTGCAAGCAGGAGATCCAGGAGGTAGTTTTGGGGGGCAGTACAGCCCTGATAAAGACACCTCATTAGGTGCCAAGCGCTATCAGTTCGACGATTTTGACGATTTCGATGATGACGAGTTCACCACGCAGTGGTAAGCCGAATGGTCGCGATGTCATCCCATGCCCAATACAGGGCGCAGGCGGCACACGACAAAAAAGTAGAAAACAAAAAAAAGAAAACTAAAATTAAACACAAACATGAAACATTTATTACCAGCAAGGTATGTGCTGACGATGCTGCTCGCGTGCTTCATGGCTATCGGTGTACAAGCCGAAGCGTTGAAGTTTTATGTGTCGGCACAAACCGGTAACGACTCACGCAACGGTACGTCTTGGAATGCTGCATTCAAAACGCTGAAAGCAGCCCTCAAGGCGGCAGAAGCCAACACGAACTTAGAAGTGAACATCTATATGGCGGAAGGCAAGTATGAGGTAGCAGATCCTGTGAATCATGCAAATGCTTTCTATGTGCTCACCAGGAAGGGACAACGGTTGAATATCATGGGAGGATTTCCCAAGCCAGGGTCTCGGACGATCCCAACTGACACATGTAACAATAACCCAAAGCGATATCACACCGAGTTAGTGGCATCGAAGATGATGACACAATCTATCTTTCGTGCCAACAACACCAATCAAGCTATCATCTTGCGAGGGCTGAAGTTCAACTCTGCCAACTTTCAGGGCGGTGTAGGTCAAGGTGCATTGATAACGATGGACTGCGACAATTGTGACAATCCATATTTTGAGATGGACGACTGCTTTATCAGCTACTATAAGTCGGCAGGTTCGGGAGCTATCTATTTTTATGGAAACATGAAGAACCCTAAAGTGAAGATATCGCGTGTAGAAGTGTTGAGAGGCGATTTCTTCGGAGGTGTTGGTGGTGGTTTCTTGGCTTTCTCTGATGTAGGAAAACAAACCAACACCCAGTTTGACCTTAGCTATGTTACTTTCCACGACATTCAGCATCAGGGTACTTTTCAGGGGCAGTGTCTTATTGGTGTAACCAATGCGGGAACGCCAGAGGAAAATCCAAAGTCTTATGCAAGGTTAGACCACATACAGGTGAACCGCAACCTTGGTGGTACGGCTTCCGGACAGATACCAACCATCTTTTTGGAAGGCTTTGAGAATGTTTCCATCACCAACTCGGTAATCCATAATACCCAAGCCGGCGACGGTGGAGCAATCAAGGTGGCTTCGTTTGTCAATCTGCTTTCCGAGAACAACCAATACTACAACAACCTCGGAGGCGACCATGGTGGTGCAGTCTACGTGGTTACGGGAAAACAAGCCAAATGCGGTATCGATATCAATCGCAAACGCACCGCTATCTTCCGTAACGACCAGTTCTATGGCAACAGGGCAGGCGTGACGCTGGGTAAAGGTGATGGTGGTGGTCTTAACATCGACTCCCCTGATGGTGACAACCCCTTGTCCGTATTGATAGAAAACTGTAACTTCAACGGCAACACCACCCAAGCTCTTGAGGGAGGAGCGTTGTGGGTTAAGGTTGCAGGTAAAGTGGAAGTTAAAAACTCCATATTCTGCAACAATACAGGTAATGCACAAGGTAGTAGCGGTACAGGTTCTGGTGGTGCCATCCGCTTTGCTGGAGCTAATCCGCTCATTATTGACGGCTGTTATTTCAGTGGCAATAAAACTCAAAAAGGTGGTGGCGCTTTCGAAATTGATATTGCCGACAAACGTTTTGAGGTGAGCAACTGTGTATTTGTAGAGAACATTTGTACAGATGGTGCAAAAGAAGGTGGTATTATTTATCCTTCGGGAGGTGCAATTTCTTTGGCGAGTGGCTATGGAGCTTTCAAGAATTGTAAGTTTGTCAACAATTCCAGTCACACTTATGGTGGTGCTGTCAGCATCAGAAATAACAACTCAATGGCGGACCAACCGATCACCTTTGATAATTGTGAATTTGATAGCAATAAATCCAATAATGGTGGAGCCATTGGACAGATAAGCAACAGTCATGAGACCATCATAACCAACTGTGTGTTCAAAAACAACCTCGCCTACGGACTTGAAAGATCTGGTAATGGTGGCGGTGCCATCTGTATGTTGGATGCATGTAAGGGTACTGTTTTGAAAAACAATACGTTTGTGGGCAATTCCTCGACTGGTAATGGTGGTGTGTTCTTTTACAAGAGCGGAGCTTTAAAATCGGAGAACAACCGCTACTATAACAATAACGCATACACTGGTGGTGCTATTTTCTTGTTCAATCCGGACAATCTTATATCGTCGGGTGATACCTTTTATGGCAACTGGGCTAAACATACCGAAACGAAAGGAAATGGCAATGGTGGTGCTGTCTACATAGATATAGAACAGCGTAAGACGGTGGAATTTACAAATGGTGTTTTTGTAAATAACGTGTCTTACCAGTATAAAACAGACCTTTCTCGTGGCGGTGCACGTAATGGTGGCGGTGGTGCCATTTATTTCACTTGTGGCGCAGGTATAAATGCATCGACACCACTTATTGATGCCATGAATGGTTGTACATTCTATGGGAACAAGTGTTACAACAACAGTAAGATTTTGACCTCTACTGAAACTGGTGCCGACTTGTGTGCTAACCTCACGGAAACAGCATGCCACATATTTCAGGTGAAGAATACCAAGTTTCAATGTGAAAAATCTATTTACACGACACTTACGAAACTTTATAGAGTGTCACCAGAGACTACCTATGTAGACTTGGGTGGTAATTCATATAACACCACCAACCCAGGCACCCCCGCAGAGGCTGCTCCTATTGATGGACAAGGCTATACCAAGCCGACATCTGCCGAAATGGGTAAAAACGGCGAAGGTGTGAAGGTGGACTGTAAGGAAATCACGGAGCGTCAGGAGATTGACGTGACAAAGCCACACGCTGACGTCACCACCAGTAAAAAGGCACCAAAAACCTTTGTCTCATATTGTGCAGACGAAGAAAACTACTGGGCAATGTTCCAAAGTATAGGTGGTGAAGGTCCGTTCAAGTTTACTTACGATGTATGGAAGCAAAAGGGACGCGACATTGAGAGAATCGTTGAAGGGCGTACCGTGGAAACCTCAAAGACGAAATACCAGACGCCTGACTACGACGTCGATATCTATGACTACGATAAACCCATTAAAGACGAAAAGGGTAACATTATTGGATACCAGTCGAAAGGTAAGAGGCACATTAAGGGGACAATGGAATATCCCGACAGCGTGATAGTCAAAGGAGAGGATCTCTTCCCCAAGAAGTTTGTTGAGGAAGGCTACGTCTATACTATCATCGTGAAGCAAATGAGCGACTATGTTGGAGAAACATTCACTTATGATTGTGTAGACTACAAATTGCAGCGTGATTTCTCACAAGGAACCGGCGCACAGATCTTCTTCAAACCGTGTCTCGTAGCACCTGGCGATCTCGACTGGGATAACGACGGTATATTGAATTATGTGGAGTGTCCTGACTTGGCAGAACCTAATGTTACTCGAAAGGGTGGTATCACACTGAAATCTACCAGTGGGAAATGGGTGCGCTATCGAGATAACATCCAAACTCAGCAACTGTTCGCTGATATTGTAAACAATGAAAACTATTTGAACAAAACGCCAAAGGTGGGTCGTGTACTCACACTGCTACCATCAGTCATTGGAGCCAGCTCAAATACACGTGATCCGTTTACAATAGACCTTTCCGACAAGTTTGGCTATCCCGCAGGTACAGGAGCTGTGGTGGTAACGGTTCGCAACTATTCGATTGATAATGATCGTTTCATGACTGGCAATGCCAACGAAAAAACAATTACGCACTGGGAAGTGGGTGGAACCATGCAACCATACGTGCTGATGCAAAGTACACCTGCCTCCACGTTCCACAAAGACAATCAGTTTGGCATCAACATATTGACGAACGAAAACGCACTCTCGCAAACCGAATTATACACAAGTCTGACTGATGACAGATACACTGTATATGAAAAAGAAGGAACACACAAGGTGATCTTCAATAACGAGGATGCGAAACTTGTCAATCAGGTGGGACTATCCTATCTCAATACTGAGCCAGGCAAGAAATATTTTGAGTTCTCGCAGACACCGGATAAGTCTGGACAGGTGAACACGTTGGTAACGCTGATGCTGCCATGCGATACTGATATGGACGGAACACCAGACTTCTTGGATGCCGACAGTGATGAAGATGGCTGTGTGGATGCCATAGAAGGCGGTGACAATGTAACTGAGGACATGGTTGACGACCAAGGGCGCATCAAGGGTGATGAAGATAAAGATGGTGTGCCAGTAGCTGTGAATGCTGGTGGCAAAGCCGATAAAGACGGTAAGCAAGGACAGAGCGCAGGTTCAGCTTACGATGAAGAAGAGAATGCCTGCGGCAACAACTACTGGATTGGTGGCGTGGACAACGACTTCAATAAGAAAGGGAACTGGACCAAAGATGTTCCTAAGGACGGACAGAACATCATCTTTGCTAACAACCAGCCCGACATCAAGGGTGAGAAGAAGGTGGCAGAGCGTGATATGTACTTGCCTGCTGGTAAGTTTATCTCTGCAAATAAGTTGGTAAACAACGCACCGAACGAGAAGTTTGAAAAGGGTGCTACAACCAAGACCGCTGGTCACCCTGCTGTAGTTGTTCCCGCAGATGGTGGCTTGACTGTGAAGAGCGTGGCAGGCTTTGAGAATGAAACAGACAAGGACAAACTCGTGATGAAGACATCTACCGACGGCAAGAAGGTGGGTACGTTCATCTTGAACAATGAAAATGCATGCACCACTAAAGTGTTTGCTTCTGTAGAGTTCAAGCCATTAGGCAAGTATCTCCCAGGCAACATGGCAAATGACGATAAGGACAACACTTCTCCTGACTTTGGTAATAAAGTGAAAGCTGAGTTTGACTGGCAGTATATTGGTATTCCTGTGAAGGAAGTAAAGAAGAGCCCTGTGTTCAAGGGTGCGAAGGTTCGTGTCTACGATGAGAAGAAGAACGATACCGATCATTACTATCAGAAGTGGATCAATGTGATGCCTAAAGACAACATGACCGCCTTCAAGGGCTACGAGATAGCTCCTGTATTGGAAGGTAGTGACGGCGTTCGTCAGATACAAGGTGAGCTGAACTTCTGTAATCAAGAAATCGCACTGACACGACAAGCAGCCGTTGTTACTGCTTCCAAGGCAACTGATGCAAATGCCAAGCGTTACGGATTGGGTTACAACATCGTGGGCAACTCGTTCATGGCTGGTGTGGACATCAAGAGCATCAAGTTAGCATCTGGTGAGACGGGTGTCGACATGGACAACACGGTTTACATCTACACCACAGGTAGCTGGGATGACTGGAAGAACCACAATGGACAGTCTATAAAAGATAAGGGTGGCTATGAAGCTGTGAACATTGGCAAAGCTGGTGAGAGTGGTATTACCCGTACACTGGCACCTATGCAAGGCTTCATGGTGAAGTACAACAACCCTGTGTACAGTACGAAGACAGGTACACTCACCATTCCTTACACAGGATTGCAGTCTAAGTCCGAGCCGTTGCGCGCCAAGTCATTTATTATGGATGGTGACTTTAACCGCGGTAGTGTTATGGTAACAATGGATAATGGCAAGGTGGTTGATAAGTTCTGGACGTATCAAGAAGAGGACGCTACACCAGCCTACGACTCTCAATTGGAGGGTGAGAAGTTGAACATGGGTGAACCTTCTGTATTTGCTACAACCACTGACGGTAAGAATGTACAGATATCCAGTTTGCCTTCGTTGATAGGAAGCACGTTTAGCGTTGAAACCGCTAAGGATGAAACTTATAACATGGAGCTGAACACATGGAGCCTGAACTACCAGAACTTGAAGTTGGTTGACTTGAAGACGAAAACCGTGATTCCGTTCAACAACGGTAAGGCACGTTACTTCTTCACGGCTACGGTAGACGGCATCGAGCATAACCGCTTTATGTTCGCCGACACGCCAGAGACTGACTTTGAGAAGGTGATGGGTGCTGTGACAGGTATTGACAACGTTTCTATTACCTTGACCAAGGGCGAGGCAGAACTCTTCAACCTCTCTGGTGCTAAGATTGGTACCTTCAGCTTGCCACTCGATGCGAAGAAGCTGAAAGGACAAGTTCCTTCAGGTGTTTATCTCATCAAGGCTACCGACGGCACGAATGTGCAGACCTCAAAGATTGTCATTGAGTAAGCTCAATTGAACAAACATATATTACTTTGCTCCCGCAGACTTCACACGAAGTTCTGCGGGAGCAGTGTGTTTGTATAGTTGACGAGTTGACAAGTTTACAAGTTGACGAGGTGATTGCTTAAGTTTTTGGGTTCATGAGTTTTTAAGTTTATTAGTTTTTAGTTGACGAGTTGACGAGTTGACAACTTGACGAGTTTTTAAGTTTTAAGTTGACAGTTCAAATCTTAATGTTCAAGATTCAAAGCTCAATGTTGTTCATTTCACATTATTTCATATCTCTGTATTGGTGAATTCCTTAATTATCGTTATCTTTGCAATGAATTCAGAGATATTATTCATTCAAAATAAATAATTAATTATGGTAATTGAAAAAGTTCACGCAAGAGAGATTATTGACTCTCGTGGTAATCCTACAGTAGAGGTTGAGGTAACATTGGAAAATGGTGTGATGGGTCGTGCCAGCGTACCATCTGGTGCATCTACGGGTGAAAACGAAGCCTTGGAGTTGCGCGATGGCGACAAAGCTCGCTATGGTGGCAAAGGTGTATTAAAGGCCGTAGAGAATGTGAACAACATCATTGCTCCAGCATTGAAAGGTTTTTGCGTGTTGGAACAGCGCAAGATAGATTACAAGATGCTGGCCTTGGATGGTACTCCTACCAAAAGCAAGTTGGGTGCTAACGCTATCTTGGGTGTTAGCTTGGCAGTTGCACACACGGCAGCCAAAGCTCTTCACTTGCCACTATATCGTTATATCGGTGGTGTCAACACTTATACGCTGCCCGTTCCAATGATGAACATCATCAACGGTGGTGCACACTCTGATGCTCCTATTGCTTTCCAAGAGTTTATGATTCGTCCTGTGGGTGCTCCTTCTATTAAAGAAGGCATTCGTATGGGTGCAGAAGTATTCCACGCTTTGGCAAAGCTGTTGAAGAAGCGCGGCTTGTCTACCGCTGTAGGTGATGAGGGTGGTTTCGCTCCTAAGTTCGATGGTCTTGAAGATGCCTTGGATTCTATCATTCAGGCTATCAAGGATGCAGGTTATGAGCCAGGCAAGGATGTGAAGATTGCTATGGACTGCGCTGCTTCGGAGTTTGCTGTTCAGGAGAATGGTGAGTGGTTCTATGACTATCGTCAGTTGAAGAGTGGCATGCCAAAGGATCCTAATGGTAAGAAGCTGACTGCTGATGAGCAGATTGCTTACTTGGAAGAACTGATTACAAAATATCCTATCGACTCTATTGAGGACGGTTTGGATGAGAACGACTGGGACAACTGGGTAAAGCTGACCGAGAAGATTGGCGACCGTTGTCAGTTGGTTGGTGACGACTTGTTTGTAACCAACACGAAGTTCTTGGAGAAGGGTATCAAGATGGGTGCAGCTAACTCTATCTTGATTAAGGTAAACCAGATTGGTTCGTTGACCGAAACATTGGAGGCTATTGAAATGGCTCACCGTGCTGGTTACACCACAGTTACTTCTCACCGTTCAGGAGAGACCGAGGACACAACGATTGCTGACATTGCCGTTGCTACTAACTCAGGTCAGATTAAGACAGGTTCTATGAGCCGTACCGACCGTATTGCGAAGTACAACCAGCTCATCCGTATCGAGGAAGAACTTTGCTGCTCGGCTAAATATGGCTACTGCAAATTGAAGTAAATCTTATAGATTACTTATTTATATCAAAAGGGTGCATCGTAAAATGAATTATGATGCACCCTTTTACGATGCTATCTGTGTGTTATTTGCATCATTTGCAAAACCATTGCTTGCATGGGTAGACTTCTAAGAAATATACTTCTCGCAGATGATGCAGATGTCCTTCCTTTGGTTGGCTTTGAACATTTGTTCCGTTCACTATATGTACACGCAACATAAAAAAAACGAGAGATACCCATTGTGAGTATCTCTCGTTGAAGTTTTTCTTATGTCAATTGACTTACAGATTGTCTGGTTCAATCTGGAAGTAGCTCTGTGGATGGTCACAAACTGGACATACAGCAGGAGCTTTCTTACCGATAACGATGTGTCCACAGTTGCGGCACTGCCATACACAGCTACCATCACGTGAGAAGACAATCTCGTCTTCGATGTTCTTCAACATCTTGCGATAACGCTCTTCGTGGTGCTTCTCAACGGCACCAACAGCACGGAACTTCACTGCAATCTCTGGGAAGCCCTCTTCCTCTGCTACTTTCGCCATGTTCACATACATGTCTGTCCACTCATAGTTTTCGCCATCAGCAGCCTCTTTGATGTTGTCTGTTGTGGTAGGGATGTCACCACCGTGCAAGAACTTATACCATACCTTTGCATGCTCTTTCTCGTTGCGTGCTGTTTCTTCAAAGATAGCAGCCAACTGCTCATAGCCTTCTTTCTTTGCCTTAGAAGCAAAGTAGAGGTACTTGGTGTGAGCCTGGCTCTCGCCTGCAAATGCAGCCTTGAGATTCTCTTCAGTCTTTGTTCCTTTAATAGCTTCTGGATCGAAAGCTTTGAACTTCTCAGCTTTAGCGTGACATACTGGGCACTCTTTTGGTGCAGCTTCTCCTTCGTATGCGTATCCGCATACGGTACAAATAAATTTCTTCTTCATAATGTTTTTGTATAATCGTAAACGTTTTCGTATTTTATGCGTCTCTACGCTTGTGTCCCTACTTTTCGGTGTTGATAACGTTAGCAGAAGACACTACTCTACAAAGATACTATTTTTATCCTTGCATTGCAACAAAAATTGTATTTATTTCATTATTTCTTTTTCTAAATCTTTGTCATACCATTCTATTGCCATGGTCGTCCCCACCTTGTTTATCCGTTCACTTCTTCGATTGGCGTGGGGCTTGCGTCTACAGCGGTTGGCTCAATGCCCTTGTGGTGGTTTGTCTTTTTGCGTTTCACTTTGAACCGGTCGAAGCCCTCCCCATAAACGCCAATGACGGCACTCTGAGATACAAATGCAGCAGGGTCGATTTCGTTGATGAGAT
The DNA here is from genome assembly GCF_000762405.1 of Hoylesella timonensis S9-PR14. Taxonomy (GTDB): domain Bacteria; phylum Bacteroidota; class Bacteroidia; order Bacteroidales; family Bacteroidaceae; genus Prevotella; species Prevotella timonensis_A. Next base: position 68,359 of record NZ_JRPQ01000160.1, read on the forward strand.
AAAATATCTTGTTTGATTCTGACTTCTTTGCCAAAACAAACAGCATTTTCATGTTTTTACCAGAAAAGAATCCTTGTGCATTGATGACAGTACACCCACGGTGTGGATTTTCATTGATTTGTCGACCTATCTCTTCATATTTTTCGGAGATGATAAAGAACTGTACCGACCTGCGCATACTGTTCACCACTTGGTCTACACAAAACGAGGTGATGAACAACACAACGTATCCGTATATCACTTTCTCCCAATCGTGTAATGCCAAGAAACTGGAAGAGATAATTACGACATCACAAAGTAAGATAACGCGCCCCAATGAGATGTCGCGATATTTGTTCACGATGGCAGCCACAATATCTGTTCCTCCAGTACTACCATTGGCTGATAGTCCTAAGCCAACTCCCGAGCCGCAGAATACGGCTCCGATGACACTTGCCATAAAAGGTTGGTCGCTCAATAAGGAGACGTCTTTCATATACGTTTGCACCAGTGAAGTAAGGGCTGTCAAGATAATGATGCCATAAATCGTTTTGATACAAAAACGCAGTCCCAATATGCGTAAAGCAAAAATAATAAGGATGGCATTCACAGCAAAATAACTATACTGTACTGGTATTCCTAATCCCCAGTATAATACTGAAGAAATACCCGGTACGCCACCTGTTGCAATGTCATTAGGTAACAAGAAAATTGTCCACCCGATACAATAAAACATCATCGCGATGGTGATGAATACATAATCTTTTAGCTCATTTGCGCTAAAAGGATTCTTTAAACCCGTTTTTTTCATGTCTGTCATTGATCATTGATTTGTTTTTGCAAGACTTCGTTCTCCGTTTTTCTCAACTTCCTTATAGGGGGTTGTCTTTGATGAGTCTTTGCTTTGCAAAGATAGATGAAGAAAACCTATTATCAAAATATTTGTGATTGTAAATTTTGATTAGTGTTACATGCTTTCTTCTGCACCTCGTTTTGAGGTACCAATCTTTCATTAAAGAGCGATATTTTTACAACAAAAAACAGCAACTTAGAAGCGTTTGTAAACCTGATGATGTACCGCATGAAAGGATAATTAATGCTGAATTTTCTTTACAAAGTGCCTCTCAAAACTCGCGTGAAATCATCCAAC
>NZ_JRPQ01000161.1 GCF_000762405.1 Hoylesella timonensis S9-PR14
TAAGACTTTTATTTTTTTGAGGATGCTTATTTGCTGTTAAGTCATTTATTTTGCATACAACAAATAAAATAATATGGGATCATTCGGTATATTCGCAATTGTAGTGACATTCATCTTTGTTATCTATTATGTTGCTATGATCAGCCTTGATTTGTTCGGCAAGAAAGGAGAAAAAAAGGAAAGTGTTGAAGTCATTCACACGAGTACGTCTGTCAACAATACGGAAGGTGCGCCAGCAGTTTCGGCAGTTAGAGTTAGTGAGGACAGCGATGGCAAGTATCAGATAGAACGTCGTGGTGACGAAGTACCTGAAACGTACGGCGGTGCAATGACAGCAGAGCCAACAGCATCCAATAAAGCAGATGGAGCATCAGCTTCTCATATCGACGAAGATAAAATAACTGCGAAAGACATTACAGATTCAGATACTGAAGAATTGGCCAGACAGGCTCAAGCCAAGGTTGATTCAATCAACAGAGACTTAAACAGCGTGTCTCCAGATATTCAAGGAGCTGTATATGTGGATGAGTTCGTTGAAGATTGTCAAGCTGCATTATTGAAGGCCAAGCAAGAAGACGAACAGGCAGAACAATTCAGTATATAAGTCATGAAGAAGTTTAAGGGAAAAACCTATTTACTGTTATCAGCATTACTATCGCTTGCACAGCCCGTTATAGCGAATTGTGGGACAACCGACTATAGTGGCAATTCCGGTCGCCTGTATAATATGGTTGTCTTCGTATTAACTTGTTGTACAGCCGTATTGTATTTGCTTTATGCAATTGCAGCCCTCCTGTCCATATACAGTGCTACCAGTATCTATATTAAGATGCAAGCAGGAGAAGAGGGCTTTACCAAAAGTATCATCGTTTTGGTTGGCAGCTGTATTTTCCTACTTATCGCCACCATAGTCCTTCCAGCGTTCTTCGGTTTCCAATTTGGAGTGACCGACAGGCTTTGGTAATTCATTTATTACATATTTTCATATAATTATTAACTAACAAAAAATCCAAGACAATGAATCAGAATTTGTCAGTAATGGTAAGCGGTGCCAAGAGTTTTGGCATTTCCGCAGTGAAGAAAATCAAATCCGTAGCCACAGACCCTCGTTTTGTATTGGTGATGCTGATGTTGGTTGTGGTAACGGTTGCCGCCGATGCACAGAACATCGATTCCGGTATTCAAGCTATCACCAAGTCAACGGATGCCTTGAAGAAGTACATCCCCGTTGTAACGAAGTTGTGCTATGCCTTAGCAGGTATTGTTGCCGTTGTGGGTGCCATCTCCGTTTACATCAAGATGAACAACGAGGAACAGGATGTCAAGAAATCTATCATGATGATTGTCGGAGCCTGCATCTTCCTCGTAGCAGCAGCTCAAGCACTGCCACTGTTCTTCGGACTGTAACAGAGAAACATGGAAACAGTCAAGAACGACTATCCCGACTACCCAGTATTCAAGGGGCTTCAGAAGCCTCTTGAATTTCTGGGCCTTCGAGGAAGATACATTGTATGGGCCGCCATTACTGTTGGAAGTGGTCTGTTATCATTCTTGATTGGCTATATGATCTTCGGCTTCGTCATATCCTTGTCGCTGTTAACCATTATTCTTTCCGTTGGAGGAGTAACCATTTTTGTCAAGCAGCACAAAGGATTGCATACAAAGAAATCACCAAAAGGGATTTACATATTCAGCCATTCAAGACAATATTAGAACATTTATTTGATTGTAAGTTAAGTAAATTTATGATTACCGTAATCGTCATATTGGTCTTTGCCTCTGTGTTATTGGGAATGTTTATTTCCATCAAGGCTTTCGGCACAGGTAGCAAACGTGCTAAAGTGTTTGAGAATATCTATTTCAGTTTTGAGGATGTAAACGATATAGGTGTTATCTACACTAAGAAAGGCGATTATTCAACTATCTTGAAGATGGATAATCCCGTCAGGAAGTATTCAGCCGACACTGACGGCTATTACGAGTTTACGTCCTTGATGGCCTCTGTCCTTCAGGTTTTAGGCGAGGGCTATGCCATACACAAGCAAGATGTCTTCGTCCGCAAGAAGTTTAACATATCAAACATAGCAGGAAAGAATAGTGATGCTAAAAAGCGTTTTCTTTCCGATGCCTATTTCAAGTTTTTCAATGGTCGTCCCTATGTGGAGTCACAGACATATCTCACCATCACCCAGAGAGGTAGGAACGGCGGATTGAAGACATACGATGCCGATAAATGGCGTGATTTTCAAGTAAAGATACAGAAAGTCCACGACCGTCTGAAGAGCGAGAATGTAAACTGTCGTTTTCTTAGTGGCAAGGAATGTCAGGAATATACCGAACGTTTCTTCGCCGTTGATTTCAAAAACGAAGTTATTTCGATGACCGACTTCAATGTGGAGTCCGAGAAAATCTGTATGGGTGATGAACAGCTGAAAGTGTATAGCCTTTTGGATGTGGATGACCCTGGTCTTCCTGGCACACTTCATCCTTACGCTGACATCAATGTCAACAACACTGTTATGCCACAAGACCTACTTTCAGATCTTAGTACTCTCCCAGATGTGGACACCATCATATATAATCAAATTATTTTCCTTCCCAATCAAAAGCGAGAGATAGCGAAGTTGGAGAAAAAGAAGAACCGTCATGCCTCTATCCCCAATCCGAATAATCAGATTGCTGTTGAAGACATCAACGACGTTCTTAATGAGATTGCCCGTAACGGTAAGCAATTTGTTTATGCCCATTACAACCTTATAGTAAAGACCAGTGCCGACAAGAACTTGCAAAAGGTTACCAACAGTTTGGAAAATCTTTTGGCAAGATACAGTATGCACCTGTCCAAGCGTGCCTATAATCAATTAGAGTTATTTGTTGCCAGTTTTCCAGGCAACTGCTTTGAACTCAATGCAGATTATGATCGTTTTCTGACGCTTTCCGAGCCGGCACTATGCCTTTTGTATAAGGAACATCAACAGAAAGGTGACGATACCAACCTGAAATGCTATTATACTGACAGACAGGGCGTTCCCATGGCTGTGGACGTGTCTGGTAAGGAGGGGAAAATAAGGTATACCGACAACTCTAATTTCTTTGTACTTGGCCCTTCAGGTAGCGGCAAGTCCTTTTTTATGAATACCGTTATGCGTCAGTATTACGAGCAAGACACCGATATAGTCATTGTTGATACCGGCGATAGCTACGAGGGCTTGTGCAGCTATTTTGAAGGCATATACATCACCTATTCAAAGGAGCATCCTATTTCGATGAATCCGTTTAAGATTGAGAAAACCGAGTACGAGCAGAACTTTCAGGCAAAGAAAGACTTTCTTAGAAATATTATCTTCCTTATATTCAAAGGCAATGGTGAACCGACGAAACTTGAAGAGACCATCATCAACCAAACACTGATAGAATACTTTGAGGAGTATTTCACCCCGTTTGAGGGTTTTACCGAGGAGCAGAGAGACAATATGCGNCATGTCATGGANCTTGAAGATAAGCGNACTGGNAAGTATGAAGAATACGAGCAGCAGTTGGAAGAGCGTTATGGCGTTTCTGATGACATGGATGACATAGACGACATAGATGATAGGATCGATGAAGAGGAAGAAGCCATTCAGAAGCACAAAGCCCGTAACCTCCGTCTCCGTGATAAGTTGCAAGCCGTCATTGATGATAGTGCTGCCACTGATGGGGAGAAGAGTAATGCCAGCCGTCAACTNTTGCGTCTCACTCCAGAACTCATTGAGAGCAAATATCTCCAACGCATCAACAAGAAAATCGATAAGATTGAGCGTCAGCGTAAGAAGATGCGTGTGACGGAGTTGAANTTCAACACTTACTATGAGTTCGCCATAGAGCGCATTCCGCAGATTATGAAGCAGGATGACGTAACCTTTCCTATCAATGAATTTGCTACAATTCTCAAACCTTTCTATAAGGGTGGCGAGTTGGAATATACGCTCAACAACGACATGGATTCCTCGCTTTTCAATGAAAAGTTCATCGTATTCGAGATTGACAAAATAAAAGAAAATCCAGTTCTTTTCCCCATTGTCGTACTAATTATTATGGATGTGTTCACACAGAAGATGCTCCTAAAGGAAGGAAGAAAATGCCTTGTCATAGAAGAAGCGTGGAAAGCTATTGCNACTCCTGTCATGGCCACCTATATACAGTACCTTTACAAGACCGCCCGCAAGCACTGGGCAATGGTCGGTGTCGTCACACAGGAGATACAGGATGTTACCGAGTCNAAGATAGTCAAGGAAGCCATCATCAACAATTCCGGTGTCTTCATGCTGCTTGATCAGAGCAANTTCAAGGACAAGTTTGACAACATCAAGAAAACGCTTGCCCTAACCGACATTGANTGTAAGAAAATTTTNACCATNAACCGCNTGGAAAATAANGANGGNCGTTCGCCATTCAAGGAAGTCTTCATCAAACGAGGACAGGAAGGTGATGTATTTGGCATAGAGGAACCACCAGAATGTTATATGAGTTANACAACGGAGAAGATAGAGAAGCTGGCCTTGAAGCTCTATAAGAAACTTCTNCNGTGTNATCACCAACATGCCATCGAAGCCTTCGTGCGTGACTGGAAGCATTCAGGGATNAAGAGTTCCTTGGAATTTGCCAGAAAAATATTAAAGGANAGAAAAGTATTAAACAATTAGTCCCAAAGTTATATGCGTCGTATCATTGCCATCATCCTTTTGATCCTCTCGGTGACAGCCATGTCAGCCCAGTCGTATCATGCCGTCAACATTGACGAGGGTACNGTNGCTGCCATGACTGCCGCATACGCAATAGAGTCGGAAACCGAGCGTCTAACCGTTTCCGATGTAGATTCCATCTTAGGNCATTACACCAAGGCAAGCCTTTCCACCGCAGGCATCTACNTGTCAAAGCTGAAAGACCGNAACGCCATGCGTGATGCAGGGCTGTTCAGCAGNGATGAGAATTATTATTATCAGCGCATCCTTTATTTAGTGAAAGACGGCATCATGCCCAAGCTCATCGTCGTTGCTGTCAAAATGGTCAAGCAGCCCGACAATGCCCTTTATTGGGGACCTTACCTATTCAAGACTACTCAAAATGTCGAACAGCTATGCAAACAGTTCGAACTTGTTGTTACAAATGGTAAGCTATCTTTCAAGGACGTAGTTTTCTTGGTTATCAACGAGAAGTTGCGGAAAATCTTCGACGTGTCTCAATTGGGGAATGTCAACTGGAAAGACCTCTTGGAAAAGATCGGCGACTTTGACATCAAAGCCGCCAAGGAAAACATTAAGAAAGA
>NZ_JRPQ01000162.1 GCF_000762405.1 Hoylesella timonensis S9-PR14
TAAGACTTTTATTTTTTTGAGGATGCTTATTTGCTGTTAAGTCATTTATTTTGCATACAACAAATAAAATAATATGGGATCATTCGGTATATTCGCAATTGTAGTGACATTCATCTTTGTTATCTATTATGTTGCTATGATCAGCCTTGATTTGTTCGGCAAGAAAGGAGAAAAAAAGGAAAGTGTTGAAGTCATTCACACGAGTACGTCTGTCAACAATACGGAAGGTGCGCCAGCAGTTTCGGCAGTTAGAGTTAGTGAGGACAGCGATGGCAAGTATCAGATAGAACGTCCTGGTGACGAAGCACCTGAAACGTACGGCGGTGCAATGGCAGCAGAGCCAACAGCACCCAATAAAGCAGATGAAGCATCAGCTACTCATATCGACGAAGATAAAATAACAGCGAAAGACATTACAGATTCAGATACAGAAGAATTGGCCAAGCAGGCCCAAGCCAAGGTTGATTCAATCAACGGAGACTTGAACAGCGTGTCGCCAGACATTCAAGGAGCTGTATATGTGGACGAGTTCGTTGAAGATTGTCAAGCTGCATTATTGAAGGCCAAGCAAGAAGACGAACAGGCAGAACAATTCAGTATATAAGTCATGAAGAAGTTTAAGGGAAAAACCTATTTACTGTTATCAGCATTACTATCGCTTGCACAGCCCGTTATAGCGAATTGTGGGACAACCGACTATAGTGGCAATTCCGGTCGCCTGTATAATATGGTTGTCTTCGTATTAACTTGTTGTACAGCCGTATTGTATTTGCTTTATGCAATTGCAGCCCTCCTGTCCATATACAGTGCTACCAGTATCTATATTAAGATGCAAGCAGGAGAAGAGGGCTTTACCAAAAGTATCATCGTTTTGGTTGGCAGCTGTATTTTCCTACTTATCGCCACCATAGTCCTTCCAGCGTTCTTCGGTTTCCAATTTGGAGTGACCGACAGGCTTTGGTAATTCATTTATTACATATTTTCATATAATTATTAACTAACAAAAAATCCAAGACAATGAATCAGAATTTGTCAGTAATGGTAAGCGGTGCCAAGAGTTTTGGCATTTCCGCAGTGAAGAAAATCAAATCCGTAGCCACAGACCCTCGTTTTGTATTGGTGATGCTGATGTTGGTTGTGGTAACGGTTGCCGCCGATGCACAGAACATCGATTCCGGTATTCAAGCTATCACCAAGTCAACGGATGCCTTGAAGAAGTACATCCCCGTTGTAACGAAGTTGTGCTATGCCTTAGCAGGTATTGTTGCCGTTGTGGGTGCCATCTCCGTTTACATCAAGATGAACAACGAGGAACAGGATGTCAAGAAATCTATCATGATGATTGTCGGAGCCTGCATCTTCCTCGTAGCAGCAGCTCAAGCACTGCCACTGTTCTTCGGACTGTAACAGAGAAACATGGAAACAGTCAAGAACGACTATCCCGACTACCCAGTATTCAAGGGGCTTCAGAAGCCTCTTGAATTTCTGGGCCTTCGAGGAAGATACATTGTATGGGCCGCCATTACTGTTGGAAGTGGTCTGTTATCATTCTTGATTGGCTATATGATCTTCGGCTTCGTCATATCCTTGTCGCTGTTAACCATTATTCTTTCCGTTGGAGGAGTAACCATTTTTGTCAAGCAGCACAAAGGATTGCATACAAAGAAATCACCAAAAGGGATTTACATATTCAGCCATTCAAGACAATATTAGAACATTTATTTGATTGTAAGTTAAGTAAATTTATGATTACCGTAATCGTCATATTGGTCTTTGCCTCTGTGTTATTGGGAATGTTTATTTCCATCAAGGCTTTCGGCACAGGTAGCAAACGTGCTAAAGTGTTTGAGAATATCTATTTCAGTTTTGAGGATGTAAACGATATAGGTGTTATCTACACTAAGAAAGGCGATTATTCAACTATCTTGAAGATGGATAATCCCGTCAGGAAGTATTCAGCCGACACTGACGGCTATTACGAGTTTACGTCCTTGATGGCCTCTGTCCTTCAGGTTTTAGGCGAGGGCTATGCCATACACAAGCAAGATGTCTTCGTCCGCAAGAAGTTTAACATATCAAACATAGCAGGAAAGAATAGTGATGCTAAAAAGCGTTTTCTTTCCGATGCCTATTTCAAGTTTTTCAATGGTCGTCCCTATGTGGAGTCACAGACATATCTCACCATCACCCAGAGAGGTAGGAACGGCGGATTGAAGACATACGATGCCGATAAATGGCGTGATTTTCAAGTAAAGATACAGAAAGTCCACGACCGTCTGAAGAGCGAGAATGTAAACTGTCGTTTTCTTAGTGGCAAGGAATGTCAGGAATATACCGAACGTTTCTTCGCCGTTGATTTCAAAAACGAAGTTATTTCGATGACCGACTTCAATGTGGAGTCCGAGAAAATCTGTATGGGTGATGAACAGCTGAAAGTGTATAGCCTTTTGGATGTGGATGACCCTGGTCTTCCTGGCACACTTCATCCTTACGCTGACATCAATGTCAACAACACTGTTATGCCACAAGACCTACTTTCAGATCTTAGTACTCTCCCAGATGTGGACACCATCATATATAATCAAATTATTTTCCTTCCCAATCAAAAGCGAGAGATAGCGAAGTTGGAGAAAAAGAAGAACCGTCATGCCTCTATCCCCAATCCGAATAATCAGATTGCTGTTGAAGACATCAACGACGTTCTTAATGAGATTGCCCGTAACGGTAAGCAATTTGTTTATGCCCATTACAACCTTATAGTAAAGACCAGTGCCGACAAGAACTTGCAAAAGGTTACCAACAGTTTGGAAAATCTTTTGGCAAGATACAGTATGCACCTGTCCAAGCGTGCCTATAATCAATTAGAGTTATTTGTTGCCAGTTTTCCAGGCAACTGCTTTGAACTCAATGCAGATTATGATCGTTTTCTGACGCTTTCCGAGCCGGCACTATGCCTTTTGTATAAGGAACATCAACAGAAAGGTGACGATACCAACCTGAAATGCTATTATACTGACAGACAGGGCGTTCCCATGGCTGTGGACGTGTCTGGTAAGGAGGGGAAAATAAGGTATACCGACAACTCTAATTTCTTTGTACTTGGCCCTTCAGGTAGCGGCAAGTCCTTTTTTATGAATACCGTTATGCGTCAGTATTACGAGCAAGACACCGATATAGTCATTGTTGATACCGGCGATAGCTACGAGGGCTTGTGCAGCTATTTTGAAGGCATATACATCACCTATTCAAAGGAGCATCCTATTTCGATGAATCCGTTTAAGATTGAGAAAACCGAGTACGAGCAGAACTTTCAGGCAAAGAAAGACTTTCTTAGAAATATTATCTTCCTTATATTCAAAGGCAATGGTGAACCGACGAAACTTGAAGAGACCATCATCAACCAAACACTGATAGAATACTTTGAGGAGTATTTCACCCCGTTTGAGGGTTTTACCGAGGAGCAGAGAGACAATATGCGNCATGTCATGGANCTTGAAGATAAGCGNACTGGNAAGTATGAAGAATACGAGCAGCAGTTGGAAGAGCGTTATGGCGTTTCTGATGACATGGATGACATAGACGACATAGATGATAGGATCGATGAAGAGGAAGAAGCCATTCAGAAGCACAAAGCCCGTAACCTCCGTCTCCGTGATAAGTTGCAAGCCGTCATTGATGATAGTGCTGCCACTGATGGGGAGAAGAGTAATGCCAGCCGTCAACTNTTGCGTCTCACTCCAGAACTCATTGAGAGCAAATATCTCCAACGCATCAACAAGAAAATCGATAAGATTGAGCGTCAGCGTAAGAAGATGCGTGTGACGGAGTTGAANTTCAACACTTACTATGAGTTCGCCATAGAGCGCATTCCGCAGATTATGAAGCAGGATGACGTAACCTTTCCTATCAATGAATTTGCTACAATTCTCAAACCTTTCTATAAGGGTGGCGAGTTGGAATATACGCTCAACAACGACATGGATTCCTCGCTTTTCAATGAAAAGTTCATCGTATTCGAGATTGACAAAATAAAAGAAAATCCAGTTCTTTTCCCCATTGTCGTACTAATTATTATGGATGTGTTCACACAGAAGATGCTCCTAAAGGAAGGAAGAAAATGCCTTGTCATAGAAGAAGCGTGGAAAGCTATTGCNACTCCTGTCATGGCCACCTATATACAGTACCTTTACAAGACCGCCCGCAAGCACTGGGCAATGGTCGGTGTCGTCACACAGGAGATACAGGATGTTACCGAGTCNAAGATAGTCAAGGAAGCCATCATCAACAATTCCGGTGTCTTCATGCTGCTTGATCAGAGCAANTTCAAGGACAAGTTTGACAACATCAAGAAAACGCTTGCCCTAACCGACATTGANTGTAAGAAAATTTTNACCATNAACCGCNTGGAAAATAANGANGGNCGTTCGCCATTCAAGGAAGTCTTCATCAAACGAGGACAGGAAGGTGATGTATTTGGCATAGAGGAACCACCAGAATGTTATATGAGTTANACAACGGAGAAGATAGAGAAGCTGGCCTTGAAGCTCTATAAGAAACTTCTNCNGTGTNATCACCAACATGCCATCGAAGCCTTCGTGCGTGACTGGAAGCATTCAGGGATNAAGAGTTCCTTGGAATTTGCCAGAAAAATATTAAAGGANAGAAAAGTATTAAACAATTAGTCCCAAAGTTATATGCGTCGTATCATTGCCATCATCCTTTTGATCCTCTCGGTGACAGCCATGTCAGCCCAGTCGTATCATGCCGTCAACATTGACGAGGGTACNGTNGCTGCCATGACTGCCGCATACGCAATAGAGTCGGAAACCGAGCGTCTAACCGTTTCCGATGTAGATTCCATCTTAGGNCATTACACCAAGGCAAGCCTTTCCACCGCAGGCATCTACNTGTCAAAGCTGAAAGACCGNAACGCCATGCGTGATGCAGGGCTGTTCAGCAGNGATGAGAATTATTATTATCAGCGCATCCTTTATTTAGTGAAAGACGGCATCATGCCCAAGCTCATCGTCGTTGCTGTCAAAATGGTCAAGCAGCCCGACAATGCCCTTTATTGGGGACCTTACCTATTCAAGACTACTCAAAATGTCGAACAGCTATGCAAACAGTTCGAACTTGTTGTTACAAATGGTAAGCTATCTTTCAAGGACGTAGTTTTCTTGGTTATCAACGAGAAGTTGCGGAAAATCTTCGACGTGTCTCAATTGGGGAATGTCAACTGGAAAGACCTCTTGGAAAAGATCGGCGACTTTGACATCAAAGCCGCCAAGGAAAACATTAAGAAAGA
>NZ_JRPQ01000163.1 GCF_000762405.1 Hoylesella timonensis S9-PR14
CTCAGATTTAATTTGTATCTTCGCCATGTCTATCGTCGGATTCTCTTGTTTTTTTGCAACACTAAGATAAGTGAATTCTTCGACATGGCAAAATCCTGGGCAACTTTTAGTTTCTCAGGTACTTAAAAAGTTTAATTTATAATAGTGTTGCGGAATTAAGGTTTAATAAAGGTATTTGTTGTTTTTGTCCTATCATTTTACCAAAAAACGACCATCTAAAATTTGCGAAATAGAAAAAATCAATAGGCAAACGGTGTACAAAAATACGCTGATTTTCCCCAAAAAACCGTCTCTTCTCGTTGGAACATTGTTTTAACGCCCTTGTAAACATGTATTAGAGGTGTTATTCATATGTTTCAACAGCATTACAGCATGCAAATAGGAGGCTTATCTCAATGCTTTAGCCGAAAAAAACTGGTAAAATTGCGAGTGAAATGTCACGACTTTGATATAATGCCATCAATAGCAACGGGTTATGGATATCGCTCATTTTTGGCGTATTTGCGACCAACTCTGTCGTTGATTGTCTACACGCGAGTTATGAGAGGCACTTTGTAAAGAAAATTCAGCATTTTTGCGCTCTGAAAGAGCAAGAAAGAAATGACACTTCCCCGACTCCTTTTGCGCTTACAGCGCGCCATTAGTTATTTACCGCTTACCCATGGTGTTACCATGGGCTATATTCCTTTTGGGGCTTCGCCCCGTCATTGCTTGTATTCGTTTACTGGTGCACAATTTCTTGGAGTGTCACCTTATTAAGCTTCGCCCCGCCTTTGCTCGTAACCGTTGCTGGCGCAATACTCGGCTGTTTCATTAAAATGGTCGTTTGTTATAGCATCGGAACGACACGGAGCGTCACGGATGTGCCGTGAAATTCCGTGCTCATCCGTTGCGATAAATATTACACACTCATAAAAGAATAATTACTTAACAACGAATAAAATGGAAGAAACAAAAGAGGTAAGCGGGTGAATGAATGCAATCGTTCTGCGATCAAAATAATTTTATAAACATGCTTTGGAGGAGTGTAAAACCATGACTTGCAGATATGATGCCGGAAGTGCGTGGTGTCGTTATAGCATCGGAAAGACACGGAGCGGCACGGATGTGCCGTGTAATTCCGTGCTCATCTGTTGCGATAAATATTACATACTCATTAAAGATAGTGCGAAAGCAATAAAATAATAGAACTTGCGTTATCCATTCGTGCAACGAAGAAAGATATATTTTCTCTGGCTGCTGCTCTTGAGTGTGTCTGCCGTACGAGCGCAATACGATGCGTCGTTCAGTCATTATTTTGACATGCAACCCTCATTTAATCCAGCAGCAGTTGGCAAACAAGACCAATTGAACATTAATGCAGCGTACGCCATGAGCATGGTTGGATTTCAAAATAATCCGAAAACGATGTACGCCGCGGCAGATATGCCTTTCTATTTCTTAAAGGCCTACCATGGAGGAGGTGTGCAGCTCATGAACGATCAGATAGGACTGTTTACGCATCAGCGACTTGCTGCACAGTATGCGCTTCGGTTCAAACTTTTTGGTGGAAAACTGTCGGCAGGTGTGCAGGCAGGCATGTTGAGCGAATCTTTTGATGGTACGAAACTAAATCTTGCCGATGCCAATGACCCCGCTTTTACGAATACGCAAGTCAAGGGCAATGCACTCGATATTGGCGCAGGATTATATTATTTCCATTCATCTTGGTATGTGGGCATCTCTGCTCAACATCTGACCTCCCCCGTTATTGACTTAACAGAAAAGAACCAATTTCACATTGATGCCACCTATTATTTAACAGCTGGATACAATATACGTTTAAGAAATCCGTTTTTAACTATACAGCCTTCTGTGTTGGTACGTACCGACGGTGTCGCTTATCGGGGCGATGTCACCGCTCGACTTGTCTACCAGCACGAAAAGCGAATGATGTATGGAGGCGTGGGTTATAGTCCCACCAACTCCGTCACCTTTTTAGTTGGTGGCAGTTTCCATGGAGCTGTGTTGGGATATAGCTATGAGTTGTACACTTCTGCCATTCAGCCCGGCAACGGTAGTCATGAGTTGTTCGTAGGCTATCAAATGGATGTGAATTTGGCGAAGAAAGGAAGAAATAAACATAAGAGTGTCAGACTTCTATAAATGTTACGTCGAAAAATGAATGTCACAGATATGAAGACAAAGATAAGTATGGTAATGGGCATAGTGAGCCTCATGATTCTGACTGGCTGCTTCGGCGGTAGGTCAGCCTCTTCGGTAGGACGAGGAGGAGAAGTAGTAGGTGTGGGAGGAAAAGCTTTCAGTGAGCCTACTCCTTATGGCATGACGCGCATCGATCGTGGTTACCTCAAAATGGGACTGGAGAAGCAAGATAGTCTATGGGGAAAAGAGATGACGCAAAAGGATATCTCTGTGGATGGCTTTTGGATGGATGAAACCGAGGTCACCAATTCAAAGTATAAGCAGTTTGTTGCTTGGGTTCGAGATAGCATCTTGCGGACACGTCTTGCAGATCCTGCTTATGCGGGCGATGAGACTTATCTCATCACAGAAGATAAGAACGGTGACCCAGTGCCACAGCATATCAATTGGAAGAAACCGCTCCCACGCCGAATGAACGAAGACGAACAGCGAGCTGTGGAGAGTATGTATGTCACCAATCCAGTGACGGGCGAAAAACTCTTGGATTATCGTCAGCTCAATTATCGATATGAAATTTATGATTACACCACGGCAGCACTGCGGAGAAACCGCATGATACCCGATGAGCGTAATCTGAATACCGACCAAACAGTTGACCCTGACGAGGTGGTTATGATTTCAAAAGATACTGCCTATATCGATGATAGTGGGCGTATTGTGAGCGAAACCATCAACCGTCCACGTTCGGGGCCATGGGATTTTTTGAATACTTACATCGTCAACGTATATCCAGATACCACCTGTTGGGTCAATGATTTTCAAAACTCGGATAACGAAACCTATCTTCGCAATTATTTCAGTAACCCAGCGTATAACGATTATCCCGTTGTGGGGGTGACGTGGGAGCAAGCCAATGCCTTTTGTGCTTGGCGTACCGACTACCTTTTGAAAGGTTTAGGAGCTGAGGCACGTTACATACAGCGTTATCGTCTCCCCACCGAGGCAGAATGGGAATATGCAGCCAGAGGCAAAGAAGGAAATGAATTTCCTTGGGACAACAAGGCAGTGATGTCAGGCGAGGGCTGTTTCTTTGCGAACTTCAAGCCTGATCGGGGTAATTATACCAAGGACGGCAACTTGATAACCAGCAAAGTAGGCATCTATGGCGCCAACTCGAATGGGCTGTACGACATGGCAGGAAATGTGGCAGAGTGGACCAGCACTATTTATACCGAAGCGGGAGTTGATGCGATGAACGATTTGAATCCGCAGTTAGCGTATAAGGCAGCGTTGGAAGATCCCTATAAATTGAAAAAGAAGAGTGTGCGTGGCGGGTCATGGAAAGATCCAGAATCGTATATTCGAAGTGCCTGGCGTACCTGGGAATATCAAAATCAACCTCGTTCATATATCGGTTTCAGATGCGTACGCAGTCTGGCGAATACAACAAGTACAAAACAGAAGAAAGGTCGAAAATAATGGCAGGATATAGTAAGTACAATATCATCTATCGTTTGCAGAAATGGATGGACAGTGTTCCAGGACAAACGTTCTTGAACTATGCATACAGTTGGGGCGCATCGTTGGTTATTTTAGGTGCGCTGTTTAAGCTGACGCACTTAAAAGGTGGAAACCTCATGTTGTTTATCGGTATGGGAACAGAGGTGGTGGTGTTCTTCCTCTCTGCTTTTGATCGCCCATTTGACAAGACTGCCGACGGACGTGAGCTTCCTACAAGAGTCACGGAGGAGTATTTGGAAACAGGCAAGGTTGTTTACGACTCTCCATTGGAAGAGCCTTCTGCAGCGCAGCCTATGCCAGCGGAAGCCCTCCACGCCTCTTCTTATGGCGGACAGAGACATCCAACGGCAGGTTCTGTAGTTGTTCCTCCGCCTGTTGCTGCAACAACAGGTACGGATATACCCGTAAGTGATGGCAGTGAGACGGCTGGTGCCTCCTCACAATGGGTACAAGCACAGCAGCAAAGTTCGCCTGAGTTGATAGAGGCGCAAAGCAAGTATGTCACCGAATTGAAGAACCTGACAGAGACTTTGGGGAAGGTCTCCGAACAGAGTGTAAGGTTGACGCGTGACAGTGAGGAAATGGAAAATCTAAATCGTACCTTAACAGGAATTTGTAAGGTTTACGAGATGCAGTTGAAAGGTGCCAGTCAGCAGATTGGTACGATTGATCAAATCAACGATCAGACTCGCAAGATGGCTCAACAAATAGAGCAGCTCAACAAGATTTACGCCCGTATGATAGAGGCGATGACCGTCAACATGCGTGCTGCCAATCCGGGGTTAGACCCTTCGCAAGAATAAACAACTCATCAACTTATTAACTCAGGAACTTATAAACTCAGGAACTCACCAACTTATAAACTCAGGAACTCATAAACTCATCAACTCAGAATGGCAATAAAGAAAAGACCTGTATCTCCGCGCCAACGCATGATTAACTTGATGTATGTCGTGCTGATGGCAATGTTGGCACTGAACGTATCTACCGAGGTGTTGGAAGGCTTTGCGGTAGTAGAGGAGAGTTTGAATCGTACTACCGCCAACTCTTCACGAGAGAATAGGTCTATCTATCGTCGACTTTCCGATCAAGTCAAAGCCAATCCCGCCAAGGTGCAGGCATGGTTTGACAAGGCTACGCAAGTAAAGCGCATGAGTGACTCGTTGTACTACTTTGTTCAAGAGCTCAAGGAAGAGATTGTGCGAGAGGCGGACGGTCCTCATGGAGATGTTTATAATATTGAACACAAGGACGATCTTGAAGCCGCTTCACATGTGATGCTGGCGCCTGGGGTAGGCAAAGGAAAGATTTTATACGACCGTGTGAATCGGTATCGTGAACAAATCTTGAAAATGATACCCGATGAGCACCAGCGACAAATGATAGCCAGCAATCTCACGACAAAGCGGTCGAAGCGAGCCCAAGCCATGGGCAAAAACTGGCAGGAATATATGTTTGAGAACATGCCCGTGTCTGCCGCTGTCACACTCTTGTCCAAGTTGCAAAGCGACGTCCGTTATGCCGAGGGCGAAGTGTTACATACGTTGGTAGCCAATGTAGACTTGAAGGATATTCGTGTCAATAAGTTGGAAGCCTTTGTGATACCAGAGTCTAAAACCGTTGTTAGTGGCGATCGCTTCTCGGCACAGATTGTCATGGCTGCCGTTGATACCACTCGTCAACCCGATATTTATATTGGTGGACGCAAAGTAAATTTGCACAATAACACCTATCAATTTACCGCAGGAGGTGTGGGCGAGCATTCTTTCCAAGGCTATATCACTATGACTAATGGTAGTGGTGAAACCATACGACGCAACTTCTCCCAGAAATATGCGGTAGTGGCACCAAGTGCTACGGTATCTGCTGACCTGATGAATGTACTGTATGCGGGCTACGACAACCCTATCAGCATCAGTATTCCTGGAGTGCCGCTTACTGCTGTCTCTGCATCAATGACAGGTGGAGGCTTCCGCATGGTCGCAGCAGGCAGATACATTGCACGTCCAACCACAGTGGGAAAGGATGTCACCATTCAAGTGGTGTCGAATCAGGGTGGAGGCGCAAGACCCGTTGGCAAATATACTTTCCATGTGCGCAAATTGCCTGATCCTATTGCCTATATTGCTTTGGGCACCGATCGATTCAGGGGAGGCGGTCTGTCCAAAGCTTCCTTGATGGGTGCGACAGGCATACAAGCGGCTATCGACGACGGCTTACTGGATATTCAGTTCAAGGTGGTTAATTTTGAGACGGTGTTCTTCGATAACATGGGAAATGCCGTACCCATGGCATCGAATGGCGCACGCTTCTCAGACCGTCAACGTAATGCTTTCCGACAGTTGTCACGCAACAAGCGATTCTACATCTCGCACGTTACAGCCGTGGGTCCCGATGGGTTGACACGTAAGTTACCAGCATCGATGGAAATTATCGTTAAATAAAAGGTGGACTGAGAAAAAAAGTCCACCATACAATTATATCACGATGAAGAAAACAATTTTATTGATAGGCATCATCTTCTGTGCGGTACAGTTAGCTATTGCACAACCGCCAGCACGGCGCGCCGAACAACAGCGTGCCCAACGTAACAATGCGCAAACGCTCAGTACACGGGCGCAACTCTCTTTTCCCACAGCTCCAAAGATGTCGGAAGATGTGGTGTGGCGTCGAGACATCTATCGCGAAATCGATTTAACAAAGGATGCCAATGCAGGACTCTATTATCCCGTAGAGCCGATGGGCACGCAGATGAACCTGTTTTGCTACATTTTCAAGTTGATGATGACTGGCAATATTAGAGCCTACGAATACCGATTGGATGGGAACGAGTCGTTTGAAGACTCCGCTCGTGTTAAGCCATTGGCATTTTTAGACAATTATCATGTCTTTTACGAGCGGACAGATCGTGGCATCCGTATCGATGACAGTGATATCCCATCGCGCGAGGTCACTGCATACTATCTGAAAGAAAGTGCCTATTATGACCAAGCTACTGCTACTTTTCACACTAAGGTGTTAGCCTTGTGCCCCATCTTGAAACGTGTGGATGACTTCGGCGATGGTACGACTTCTTATCCGTTGTTCTGGGTGAAATATGATGATTTAGCTCCTTTCCTTTCGAAACAGACGATCATGACCAGCAATCTCAACAATGCTGCCATCATGAGTATCGATGATTTTTTTACGAAGAACAAGTATCAGGGAAAGATTTATAAGACCAACAATATGTTGGGACAAACCTTGGCTCAATATTGTCCTACCGATTCAGCAATGAACCGTGAACAGCAGAAGATAGAAAAAGAGATACAGGCATTTGAAAAAAACATGTGGGGCGACGCTGCTCGTAAAGATTCTCTGGACAGTATTGCTAAGCTGAATCCGAAAGACAGTAAGTCAAAACGCGTTCGACGCAGTCGTACTCCTCGAGATGCGAAGGCGACAGTTAAGTCTAATCGAAGCCAAAAAAGTTCGTCCTCAAGCAGTTCTGCTGCTCGAGTGACCGTTCGTCGTCAGCGTCATTAAAATATAATATTTAATATTCACATTATTCAACTAAACAAAAACATGATGAAAAAAAGAATTTTATCTCTTATCACAGTATTAACTATGGTCGCAGTGTTGCCTACCAGCGCACAATTAAAATTTGGTGTGCAGGGTGGTTTCAACCTAAGCGAAATGTCTTTGGATAAAAACCTATTTAACACTTCTAACCGTGCAGGATTCTTTATTGGTCCGACGGTGAAATTCTCATTGCCGCTTACAGGATTGGGAATGGATTTATCCGCTTTGTACAATCGTGAAGAAACCAAGGTAGAAGGTGTCAACACCACCACATTCAATACCGTATTGAAACAACAATCACTGATAGTTCCTGTGAATGTAAGATACAGCATCGGACTGAGCGATGTGGCAAATATATTTGTATTTGGCGGTCCACAGGTTGGTTTTAATATTGGTGACAAAGTAAAAGAAATTTCCGATCTTCCTGATCAAGCAGCAGAGTGGTCGTTGAATTCATCGAACTTCAGCGTGAATGCCGGTCTTGGTGTCACATTTGCTACGCATTTTCAGGTTACAGCCAACTATAATGTGGGCGTTGGTAAGACAGGTGACATCACTTTCAAGAATGTGAAAGAGAGCGTAGAGAATCATAAGACACGTGCTAACTCGTGGCGAATAGGTCTTACCTATCTCTTCTAAACACTATTGTTATAGCGGTGTTAACTGTTGGCCATAAGCAGGTTAACACAAAAACTTAAAAGAGGGATGTCGTGAAGTGCGACATCCCTCTTTCGATACTATTCTTTCAGTCCAGTGACAGAAAGATTGTTTTCTCATTTGTTCTTTTAGATATGGTCAGTGTACAGGCTCAAAGCTTTGGCTGCAAAACTTGCGCGATGCGTTGTAGTGCTTCCAACATGAGGCTTCGAGGCATGGCGATGTTGAGCCGTAGATAATCTGCACCGGTCGTCTTGCCATACATCGTTCCACTGTTCACCATGACCTTTCCATGTTGTAGCAGCTCATTGGTAAGTTCATCGGCTTTCAAACCTGTGGCACTGATGTCTATCCAAACAAGGTATGTGCCTTCTAATTTCAATACTTTCAACTTGGGTAGATGTTCTTGAAAGAAGTCCTTGAGTACCTTGTAGTTCTCCCACAAATACAGATTGAGCTGGTCTATCCATGACTCCCCTTCATTATAAGCAGCTTGAAGTGCAATGACACCAAAGGGATTGACATCGCACACCTCATTGATATTAATGGCACGATCAATTTTTCGCTTAATGGTGTCATTATTGGTAATGATATTGGCTATTTGTAGTCCTGCGATGTTAAACGACTTTGTGGGTGAGTTGGTGGTGATACAATTGTCTTGGCAGGCTTTCGACACGGCTGCAAACGGCGTGAATTTGTATCCAGGCATAACCAGTTCACAATGGATTTCGTCGGCGATTACCTTCACACCATGTTTCAGACAAATATCGTTCATGCGGCTGAGTTCTTCAGGCGTCCATACACGTCCGGCAGGATTGTGGGGGTTGCAGAGCAAGAATACTTTTGTTTTCTCGTCTGCAGCCTGTTTCTCAAAGTCGTCAAAGTCGATTTCATACGAGTTGCCTTTACGTACCAGTGCATTTTCGGCGGTGGTACAGCCATTGTTGCGAATGGAAGAGAAGAAGCAATTGTAGACCGGAGTCTGCACCAGCACCTTGTCACCAGGCTCCGTTAGTGCCTTGATAATGGCAGAAATGGCAGGCACCACGCCAGATGTATAGATGATCCAGTCGCGTTCGATGTGCCACTGGTGGCGCCTGTCAAACCATGAGATGATGCTTTCATAATAGCTATTGGGTACCAAGGTATATCCAAAGACACCGTGATCCATTCTTTCTTTCAGTGCCTGACGTATGCAGGGGGCAGCCTGAAAATCCATGTCAGCCACCCACATGGGGATGACTCCATCTTCTTTTTCAGCGTCCCACTTCACCGAATTGGTGCCTCGACGTGGGACGATTTTATCAAAATCGTATTTCATAGTGTATCGTGTTTAAGATTATTTTCTAATGATGATTTCACAGTTGTTTGGCTGTAAGACGTTTTCATCAATGGTTACCGATCCGATAGCATCTGCTACGATCTTGCCAGAGGTAGGATTTTTAATGTTTGTGACGGCACCTCGGATGTCGGCTTGCACGGTAGATTCCTCGAACATTCTATCGCAGTCTTCGCCAAAGGTGCAGTTTTCAAGAATTAGGTTCTGACAATAGCAGAGCGGTTGTTCGCCTGTGATGTGACAATTTACGAGTTTGAGGTTCTTCGAGTGCCATCCTAAGTATTCACCGTTCAATTCGGAGTCGTAGATAGTTACGTTTTCTGTTTCCCAAAATGAGTCTTTAGTTGTTATTTTCGCATTGCGAATAACGGCGTTCTTCACATATTGGAAAACATATTTGCTATCACTCTCCCAGCCGTCGACGTCAACATCTTGACAGAACATCACAGGGTAAGTTCCCTCGTGCAGTGTTACGTTTCGCAAGGTAAGTCCGTTCACTTTCCAGAATGTTTCATCAGCATCGTTAATCACCACATTGGTGAGCTTCAGATTATTCATCTCGCGAAATAGCTTCGGTGCATCGATAACGGTATCTCTCATTTCCATGTTGTCTGAATACCAGATTGCCGATCGCGACCCAACTTCAAAATAGCAGTTGGTAATGAGCGAATGGTCTACGTGCCACCAAGGATATTTGCCCATGAAGCGGCAATGGTCGGCTTCGATATGATGACATTTCTTGATGCCCGATTCGCCTTCGGTGATGTTGACGTTTTCTAATCGTACATCGTGAATACCGAAAAGTGGACGCTCTCCTCCAAATTCTTTATTTTTAATGAGTTTCATTGTTTTTGTACTTCCTTTCTTTTTGTTTTATGGCAGGCAAATGAAAAATTATAAAGGCTGGTTCTATAAATTAGCTTTGTTAGATTTTGAGCTTATTTTTGAGGTCAA
>NZ_JRPQ01000164.1 GCF_000762405.1 Hoylesella timonensis S9-PR14
GCAATGTAATAGAAAAGGCGGAGCGTATCGAGTCGTGGCTCTTGGACCATCCCGACCACGAAGAGGCAAAGCAGAGTCTTGCTGCCCTGCATGCAGCTACGCCGACACCCATTCCATTTGCAGACCTTGACTTTAATCTCGGTGAACGCTGGATACCTGCTAAAGTCTATGGCAGGTTTGCCTCAGAGTTCTTCGAGACAGACATTAACGTATCCTATCATTCCAATATGGACGAGTACAGCATTGTCTGCGACCGAAAGAATGCCAATATCTGGCACAAGTATGCCGTACAGGGGGAGTTCCGCCGCTATGACGGTATCAATCTCCTGAAGCATGCCCTGCACAATACCATTCCCGACATCAACAAAAGCAAGGAAGTGACGGACAAGGTTACGGGAGAGACTAAGACCATCAAAGTAAGGGACGGACATGCCATACAGGTGGCAAATGCCAAGATTGAAGAAATCAGACAGGGCTTTGTCGATTGGCTCGGACGCACACCTGATACCTTCAAACAGCAACTCTCCGACAGGTACAACCGCCTTTTCAACTGTTTTGTGCGACCCAACTTTGACGGTACGCACCAGACGTTTCCCGACCTTGACCTCAGACGATTGGGCATTGCCGACCTTTACAAGAGCCAGAAGGATGCCGTATGGATGCTCAAGACTAACGGCGGGGGGATCTGCGACCACGAGGTGGGAGCGGGCAAGACACTCATCATGTGTACGGCAGCCTACGAGATGAAGCGGTTAGGACTTGCTAACAAGCCGATGATTATCGGACTGAAGGCAAACGTATTCGATATTGCCGATACCTTCCGCAAGGCTTATCCCAATGCAAGGATTCTCTATCCGGGCAAGAACGATTTCAGCAAGCAGAACCGCCAGCGCATCTTTAATGACATCAAAAACAACGACTGGGATTGTATCATAATCACGCACGAGCAGTTCGGCATGATACCGCAAGCTTTGGAGATACAGGAGGCTATCCTGCAGAAGGAGATGGACTCTGTGGAAGAAAACCTTGAAGTCCTACGTATGCAGGGAGCGGAGATTTCCCGTGGGATGCTCAAAGGATTAGAAAAACGCAAGCAGACGCTTGATGCCAAGTTACAGAACATACAGGACAGCATCGCTGAGCGCAAGGACGATGCCGTAGATTTCAAGATGATGGGTATTGACCACCTCTTTGTCGACGAATCGCACCAATTCAAGAACCTGATGTTCAACACTCGCCACGACCGTGTATCGGGCTTGGGCAATCCGGATGGCTCACAGCGTGCCTTAAACATGCTCTTTGCCATCCGCACCATACAGGAGCGTTCGGGCAAGGATTTGGGAGCCACTTTCCTTTCAGGAACGACCATTTCCAATAGTCTGACGGAACTGTATCTTCTGTTCAAGTATCTGCGCCCGCAAGCACTCGAAAAGCAGGGCATCAACAGCTTTGATGCGTGGGCAGCAGTCTTTGCTAAGAAATCGACTGACTACGAGTTCTCCATCACCAATGAAATAATCCAGAAAGAGCGGTTCAGAACATTTATCA
Source organism: Hoylesella timonensis S9-PR14 (assembly GCF_000762405.1). Lineage (GTDB taxonomy): Bacteria > Bacteroidota > Bacteroidia > Bacteroidales > Bacteroidaceae > Prevotella > Prevotella timonensis_A. The sequence goes on from NZ_JRPQ01000164.1 coordinate 1,549, forward strand.
AGGTGCCAGAGCTGGCTGCCTTTTATGCGGAGATATGCGACTTTCGCACAGCCAAGGACATCGGTATCGACCGCCCCGAGAAGAACGAGATACTGCATAACATACCACCCACGCCCGAACAGGAAGAATTCATCGGCAAGCTGATGGAGTTCGCCAAGACGGGCAATGCCACACTCTTGGGACGAGCACCTTTGAGTGAGAGTGAGGAAAAGGCAAAGATGCTCATCGCAACCGACTATGCCCGCAAAAGATTCAAAAATGTTGTATCTTTCAGATAACCAATAAAATAAGAATGAATAAAGGGTAAATGGGTTACGAGAAGGAAACGAGCGAGTTTCTTCTCCCTTCTTTATTCTGTAATATCTCAAAGAACACCTGTTCTGATGCTACAAAGTTACTCTTTTCTTTGCGAAAAACGATTGAAACACAAGAATTTCAATCCCAGCAACCACTAATTTCTGATTTTGTTTGGTGTAACCCTCCCATAACAGTATCTTTGTACTTTATATTCAACAATCAAGCAATGTATATCAACAAGTGAAGGCGATAAATCGGATTAAATCCGTGTCAGCGGGAAAGCAGGTGTCAGGCAAATGGTTGGCTACCCAAGTGGGACATACTGAGAACACTGTTTCGCTCTGGTGTTCAAATAAAGTACACCCCTCTCTTGATAATCTTGTCAAAGTTGCCGAAGCGTTGGAAGTAGATATCCGTGATTTGTTGAGACCGACATTAAACAAGTAGGGTGCTATGGGAATGTTCAATGAAGCAACTAGAGTACAGATGCCAGCAATGGTGCATTTAACTCGTTTAACCTGTTGGCGGAATTAATTTAGTGCATACTTAATTCTGCCAATGGGCCTGTTGTTAATGAAGTTTACGTATTGCAGAATGGTGAGTGCACTAATTTTGCCAATGATTCTGGCAAACAAACCATTCGTTATTTTCGCATAGTTCCTGATGACCAAGAATAGGTCTGTAAGTTGCGAGAATAGCGTTTCAATTCTCTTTCTTGCCTTTGCCAACGGTACGAATGTCGGTTTCCAGTCCTTTTGGTTGTGCCGATATGGACACTCCAGTCTTATGTGTGCAGTCTCGAACAAGTCAAGCTGTACGTTAGCTCCAATATACCCCTTGTCGCCATAGATGCTACAGTCGTGATAAGTATGTTTTACATCTTTCATATAACGGAGGTCAGCCATACTTGCCTTTGACAGATCATAGAAATGGATAACTCCGCTTAACCCACAGAGGGCGTATAACTTATAGCCAAAATAGTATATATTCTGCGAAGCACAGAAGCCAAAGTCGGGAGCTTGCGAGAAATCGCCAGTATGTCCCATCTTACAACGTTTTCCTCTTGCTACCCTACAGACCTCTATTGGCTTGGAGTCAACAAAGAACTGTTCCTCTCCACCATCCATTTCCATGGCTATCCTCTTGCGAAGTTCCTCACACAAGCCAGCTGTTTTCTTTCTACGGTCATTGAATTGTCTCCTTGATATGAGATTGGGAATGCTGTCCTTGTACTCTTGCAGTTTATAGTCGAACAGCCACTTCTCGCTATCAATGCTCTCTGCCTCTGCCGTCAGGGATAATGCTACCACTTCCAAGTCCGAAAACTTAGGAACAGGACCACGGCGTGGAATATTACCCGATTCATTGACGAGATTTTCAGAGAATTGCTTGCATATCTCAAGTATTTTGACGAATTTTGTATAAAGGTTGTACATACGATGGCTTGAACTTAACGTTTTGAATACTACTAAGTTACTAAAAATTAATGATATGTGCAACTTTTTATTCATGTTTATCAACTTAAATTAATTCCGCCAAAGGGTTCGTTTAGAATATAAGTATTGGGGGAGAATTAATGAAAATGAAGCTAGTACAAGCTATGATTCTGATACAAATATTTTATTAGATGTTTTTAAGAACCAGTTCAAAAACTCAATCCTAAACACATGTAACTATTCAGCAATAGCCATACATCACCTCCCATCCTACAATGATAGGATGGTGCTGATGGCATTGAGTTGTGATTGATGCTTCTTCCTTGCGGTGTCTGAGATGGAATGTATGGCAAAGAAAGCATCAGCTCCACTGTTAGACCTAAATGTCCCTAAGATTTTCTGCTTTATCTTTAGTTTTCTGATTCCCCTTTCGCTGGCATTGTTGTCAGATGGTATTCTCGGATTCTCTAGGATGTTGAATATGTAATCTCTGCATCTGAAGATCCCTTTACGCATCCTCTCGAAATGGTCTTTCAGATGGAGAAGGTTGGCTTGCAGCAAGGTGTCTAATTTTTCAAGCTGCGTTTTCTTTTCTATTACGTCCGTTCCTTTCATGGATGGCTTTCCGTAATTGGTCTTCCACATCTTTAGAATAGTTCTGTTTGGGGGCAAGTTCCGTCAGATATTCAAGCTCGCGCAAGAGATGGGCCAGACATACTTGGTGATCAAGGAAGTTGAGCACGAAATACGCGCTGTGTCTGTCTGTGACGGCTACCATGTTTTTCAGGGAATCACCGAATTTGCCCTCAAGAACTTTTGAGGAACGGCCTGTGGCGCGAAAGCAGAGTGTAATGTATGCCGTCTGTGCTATCCATGCCCAGTCCAGTTTCTTGTTGTTGTAACAGCCAGACTCGTCAAAGCCCACAACAGTGGATTTCTTCAGCATCTCCTCAAGCAACGAGATTGCCGGCTGCGACTTCCTCATGGCCTCCTGTACAATGTTCCTTATAGTTCCCTGGCTCATATGCACCGAGAATATCTCGGCCATAAGTGAGGCCAGCCGTTCGTACGGAACACACTGTACGACATTCAAGTATGTCACGATGGCTCTTATGTTACGGCCGAAGACAATCTGATTTCCACGTTTGCGCGGCGTATAGCCTTTGTTGCAGCATCCGCAAATGCAAACCTTCTTGTAGTGGCGGTATTCTGTCACTATGGGAGCCATTGTCGGCAAATCAACAACTTGGCTGACATAATCAAGTTCCTTTTCAATATCTGACAGGTCACGTCCGCACTCGCGACAGGAATTGCTTCCGCATTCCTCTATCACATCAGGAACTGCGACCAATTCCTTTAAATGCCCCTCATGCCCCGGCTGTCCGCCAGGCTTGAGTCCGCTTTTCCTCCGTAACGAATTTGTGCGTCGAAGTGCCTCGTCTTTCATGGGTTCTTTAGAAGGCGGTGTACTACTGTTGTTTGAGTTCTTCTTTGGTTCCTCGTATTTCTCCAGTTGTTTGCGCAAGGTACGGTTCTCCGCCCGCAACTTTTCCACAGTGCGGCGCAAGTTGACATTCTCCGTATGCATCGCATCCATGGCCTCCCGCATTGATGCCATCTCAGAAGCCAGCCTTTTAAACGCATGTGATATGTCCGTAACTTGCTCATTCATAAGCACAAAGGTACGAAAAATATTTGGAACATGCAAGTAAATAAGTATGTATTTTATTGATAATCAAAGACTTTTTATATTGCGGATAATCGTGTTCTGACCGATAGTCAAGTTAGTGCTGAGGCAGAATTTGTCATGAACAATATTGCTGAATAGTTACCTCAGAAGTCAATCTTTTAAACACTTGAAATATGTCCGTAACTTGCTCATTCATAAGCACAAAGGTACGAAAGATATTTGATATATGCAAATAAGCAAGTGTGTATTTTGTTGATAATCAAAGACTTTTCATATTGCCGATACCCGTATTCTGGTCGATAGTCAAGTTAGTCCTAAGACAGATTTTGTCATGAACAATATTGCTGAATAGTTACCAGTCAATCGTAACTATTCAGCAATAAAGATTATAAAGTATTACTGAGAAACAGCGAGTTACAAGAATAAATATATAAAAATTTTGCCAAAAAATATCATTTTTGAGCAGTTTACTATAATAATAAGTCTGCAAGTTTCTGATATTCAATGTCTACGATTGCTGAATAGTTACCAGTCAATCGCTTAAGAGTTAAATAATCACAAATAACCTCTTCTTTCATTGCATTTATGGTCTTATTTTTATATTTTTGCTACTGTATTTTACACTTAAACATTGTAATATTATGAAAATTGTACTTAACAAAGTAAGAGAGTCATTCAAAGAAAATGACAGAAGAGTGTTAACTGAAGACGAGTTGGCTTTTATTACTGGAGAATGTGCCATATTAAGTGGCTCTGGAACATCTAGTACTAGTGGATCCACTTGTTGTGATGCAACTTGTGTTTGCAAAAGCTATCCTTCTGGGTCGTCTGGGTCGTCTGGGGCAGGTTCAGGATCGGGGTCAGGCTCTCGTTGAAACACACTCTTAAGGAATCTAATTTATTTTGATTCACTTTTTGTAGATAAGCAATGAGGAATATGCCTGTATCATTTTCCTCGTTGCTATTTTTTGTTTATTTAAATCTAAGCTGCATGGAGTTTATAGATTTTGTTTCATTGTGGAAACGAAGTACAAGTCATTTCACATCAGAAACGCTTTGGAGGTCAAGACTTTCTCTACTTAATATTGAGTCAGAAAGTTCACTTCAGATGTTTTGGGAACGTTTGAAAGAAACACATGATAATAAAGAGTTAACAAATCAATTATTATCAGGAAAAAATCATTTCATTGGAGATGATACCCATTCTTTTATTGAACATTTTGTCGCCAAAGAACTGTGTGATTTTACAGAAAGGATTTTTTCAGAATTATTAACCACAAGAGCACCCCTTCTTTTTAATGATAGTGCCAAAAGAACTCTATATACTGCGGTTTTAGCAAAAACAAGCACAATCGTAGGGGGAATGTTAAGTTTTGAATACAAAGTGTTTGTAAAGGCGTTTTCTGAAAAGCAGAGCTTCTCTGATTTTCTTAACAATATCACAGATAAAAAAGAGTGGTTAGAGTCTGTTATTCGGATTTATCCACTTCTTTTTTCTGATTTGCAAAAATTCAGAGACAATTACAAGAAGAATATTAGCCAGTTTGTTCATAGATTTGAAAATGATTTAACTGACATACGTCGGACATTCAAAATATCCAGTTTATTTACAAATATCGTTGAATTTGACCCATTTTGCGGTGATAGTCATCGAGAGGGGAAAAACACAATACGTCTAGTACTATCAGATACCATAAATACAATTTATTCTATCTATTATAAGCCAAAGCCTTTGTCTTCCGACTGTGTATGGAATGATTTAATAAAAAAAATGTGGGAACTTGGTCTTAAACCGTCTGTAGTATTAACACAAAATATAGACAAAGGAGACTATGGTTGGCAAAAAGGAGAAGATACAAATGAATATCTTCTAGCAGAGGAGAATTTATTGTCTTACTGTTTTAATCAAGGAGTTAATATTGGACTTGCATATTTTTTCGGTATTCAGGATCTTATAGCAGATAATATTTTAATAAAAGGTAATAAGCCCGTTTTCTTTGATTTGGAGATGATATTTTCTCCAATAGTAAAATCTGCAGGTGACTATCTAACTAAATCTGAGATATCCAAGCACTACCTACAAGGTGTTATAAAAACTGGGCTCGTTCCTTGCTTTGGATTTGAAACGTTACATAACACGGGGTATGATAATAGCGGATTGAGCAATATTGCATCTATAATCCAAAAAGAGGAATTTCAAAATAAAGACAAATATGCTAATGAAATATTAAAAGGGTTTTACTATGTATGTAATTTCTTTATAAATCACCGTATAGAAATCGTTGATATAATTAAAGATATAGTATTGAAGTATCCTCATTTGTGTTCTAGATATTTAGTTCGCTATACTTTTAATTATTCACAACTACTAAAAGCATTATATTCCCCATATTGCCAAGAAAACTCTATTCAACGACATCTTACTGTTGAAAAACTTTGGCGAGGATATGATAAAACACTATTAAAAGAAAGTGTAATACAGAATGAAATTAGACAACTTAATCAAGGAGACATCCCCTTATTTACCTCTCGTATAGATTCACTAGATCTTCTTGATGAAAAAGGACTTGTCGTATCAAAGGAATATTTTGAGTGCGATGGCATTTCTGCTTCAATCTCCAGAATCCTTAATTTTAGGATGGAAGAATATGCTTTGCAGAAAGACATTATAGAGAGAGCGCTTTTTATTCATGCATATAAAGATAATTCTAATGTTCTTCAACGACAACTAGCGTCAAGTGAAGTCCGACATAATGAACTACTTCTACAAATTGTAGATTTTATGTATTCTCTTTCTTGTGGAATAGAAGATGATAAATATTTTGCTTATGTTGATTTTGTCATATCCAAAAATGATATATGGGACCAAAGTCTTCAACATTTAGATATTTTTCAAGGAACAGAAGGCGTTGGTTTTTTTTTCATGGCTTGGTATACACATACTCATGAAGAACGAGCCAAAGACGTTGTTCTCAAAATTTTCAACGAATCCGTAGAGTTTCTGCATAATAACAAATGTAATATAATAGACAATCCAATTTTAAAGCTAGGAGTAATGCATTTTCCTACTTCTATTTTGTATTATTACATTATGGGTTGCAAAATTATGGGGGCAGAAGCTCCTCAATTAAAAGAAGAAGATCTAGAAACATTGCTTGATATTATTGAGATAAAATTTATGGAAGATAAAAGATTTGATTATTTCTCTGGAGCAGCAGGTCTTATCTTGATATTAATTGAATTATCAAAATTCAGATTCTCAAATCGTCTCAGATTGATCATTCTTAAATTAGGTGAATATCTGATTGCTTCATCTACTACTGTTCGTTCTGAAATGATTTCATGGGAGAAAGAGTCATTTAATATGTGGGGTGGCTTTGCTCATGGCAATTCAGCAATAGCATATGCGTTATTTAAATTATGGGATTTTTTCAAAGATGATAAATTCTATGATGCGGGAAAAAAAGCACTAAAATACGATCAAGCACTTTTTACTCCATCTAAGCAGTATTGGAAAAAGACATTAACGGTAACTGGAGATATTCATCATTCTTGGGGTAATGGTAGTGCAGGGATAGGATTGAGCAGATTACTAATTTCAAAATACTACTCAAATGATATAATGCACAAAGAGTTAGATTTTGCAATAAAAATAATCCAAAGAGAAATAAAAGAACAAACATATACAGATCATTCTATAGCATCCGGACTTATGGGATTATTGGAAATTATAAGTTTGTTACAAGATGATTTTCCAATGGGTGAATACATTAAACCTTTGATTCAAGATTTAAATCTATCAAGCATAAAATGCGGAGGATGGATTGGAAATCCAACTATAACTGGTTTGTATTATGGTTATGCAGGCATTGGATATAATCTCATTAAATTTCAGTATTCGAATAATTTACCATCACTATTATGGATATAGATAACGTTTACGATATATTCTTTCTGCAAAAAGATTTCAAAAAGAAGAATGGGTTTGATTCTTACTCCAAGAATGGAACTGATATCATATTACACTATAATTTAAAGTATAATGATATGTCCGATTGTATGAAATGTCAATATAAGCTCACAGAAAATGATTGGAATTTACTGTGCTTGGAAGTTTTATCAAAAGTAACTCTCCCTCCTTTTGAAATGTATATTTTGGCTTTCCTGTTAGCATTTAAGAAAGAGTACAGAAAGTCAATCGTAGTTTTTCATAAATGTCAAGACTTACTACCAAATACAATGGCTGGTAATATTAACCTTGTATTTATAAATCTACAGATTGCTCAACTCCTTGAGCGATTAGAAGAATACAGACAATCTTTACAAATTCTAATTTCCACAAGGAGATTAATTTGGAATAACAAGGATTTGTTTAGTCAAGTACATAATTTTTATGCTTCGTGTTGCGTTTCAATTGGTTTGTTATGCTTTAGATATTTTAATCGTCCAGAATTAGCTACTGCGAATTTTATAAACTCTGTTCTGATTAGAATAAGACACCAATCAACTTACTCTTCAGAGGTTTTTAACCATTATTTGTCTCATGCTTATAGATATATAGGAATGATGCCTAATTGTAATCATCAAAAGGCATATATTTTTATGAATACTGCATACACAATGAGACTTGAACTTTATAAATTATTTTCCGATGATGTAACAAAAGAAGACACATTTCATTTCGAGACGGATTTTATTGTATTCTTAATTCGTAATAGATACAAAGTGAGTTTAATAAATAAACATTCAAAATGTTTGTTGTTTTTAATTGTAGAATTATCTCCTTACCTGAGAAAAAAACTTCTAAATCAAATAAGAAATATAGCATCTGTTCTATATAAGTATTATAATATATACCAAATCAAAAAGAAATCTATCTTATGGAAAAAGATGATGAGTTTACACTAAATTTCAAGAAAGATTATATGATACTACCTGTACATATTATAAATCTCAAACAGCGTATTAATAGAAGGCAATCTATAATAAATGAATTCAAAGGAAAACCTTTCTTCAATATTACAATCCATGAACCAATTACACATTCTATTGGTTCATATAGCTTATGGCTGACATTTAGGAAGATAGTAAAGGAGTGTAAAGATAGAAAATTATCATATTTTATTTTCTGTGAAGATGATCATGTCTTTACTAAGGATTTTTCCTATGAGGCATTAATCAATAATATCCAGCAAGCAATTTCACTTAAAGCAGAGATTCTTTCAGGCGGAGTTAGTTGGTTTGATTTGCCAATTAAAGCTACTTCAAATTTATTTTATATTGATCAATTTAATGGCATGCAGTTTACAGTAATTTTTGAATCTGTATATGACAAGATTCTTGATCATGATTACACAGAGGAAACCGTTACAGATATTTGTCTTTCTAATATTTGCTCGAATATCTTTGTAATGTGGCCATTTTTATCTGTCCAAAAAGAATTTGGTTACTCTGATGTCACATCATTTAATAATGTTCCCAAGTATGTAGAAGGTCTTTTCGAGAAAACAATAAAAGAATTTCGTGTATTGGAAAAAGTTGAGAATTATTATGGATAAAATAAAAGAAGAATATAATGGATTGCGGATTAATGCATATGTAATTAATCTTCCAGAAAGAATAGATAGACGGAAGTACATTGAGACACAATTTTTCAACAGACCTGAATTTCTTTTGCACTTCATTGAAGCAGAAACTGACAAAATAGGTGCTGTCGGATTATGGAAGTCTATTGTAAAAATCATAAAACATGCTCTAGAAAATACTTCTGATGATGTAATAGTTATATGTGAAGATGATCATACATTTACTGAAGATTATAATAGGGAAGTTTTTTTCGAGTATATAATTAAGGGTGCGCTGTATAATACCCAGATATTATTTGGGGGGATTGGAGGTGTACACAATATTGTATCTGTTACTAAAAATCTCTATTGGGTGGATATGATTTGGTGTACACAGTTCATAGTTATATACAGAGACGCATTCCTACCAATTATAAATGCAACATTTTCAGAACGGGATGTTGCTGACGAGTTTCTTAGTAAAATTTTACCGAACAAATTAGCAATATGGCCTTTCATCTCAGTACAAAGCGAATTTGGTTATTCTGATGTTACAGAAAATAATGCCCAAACAGGAATGCTTAAAAGTTTATTTGAAAATACATATAAAAGATTTGAACGATACAATGCTATAAAACAACGCTTAAATCAATAATATTATGAAGAAAAATATTGCCCTTGTAATTGTGTTTATTATTTGTACTTATAAAGCATTTGCCGGTGATTTATTAGGAATGATTTGTAATGAATCAAATCGACCATTAGAAATGGTAAATGTGATGATACGTTCACCGAAAGACAATCGTGTTATCGCAGTAACAGNAACATCTGCTAATGGGAAATTTACAATACGTACACTCAATTCCGACACATANATATTAAAATGCACCCGACTTGGTTATCAAGATTATAATGCAGAAATCAAAATGAAGGAAAATGAGAATCTGGATCTGGGAAGATTGATAATGCCACAAACGAGCATTCAGATTGATGAAGTTGCAGTTGTTGCGAACCGTAATGTTTTTACAACTGATAAACAATCAATCTATCCTTCAAAACTACAAGTAGAACAATCTACGGGAGGATTGGAATTACTTAAAAAACTTCCTATTCCTTTATTGGATATTAATCCCATATCAAGAACTATCTCGACNCTTGACCCACAAGGTGGTGTTATTGTGCTGATCAATNAAATGCCTTCANACGCAAATGATATAGCCATATTGGATCCAAAACGAATAAAGAAAGTCGAAGTGATTAGAAATCCGGGGATGAAATATGGCTCGAATCTGGCTATGGCAGTAAATATTGTTTTGTACAATGCTGAGGATGGTGTATCTGCAGGAGTAAACACCTCAAATTCAACGAAAATCATTTATGGATATAATAATCTATTTGGAACGTATATTCATAAAAATTCACAGCTGACTATCAGCCAAAGTGAGAATTTTCAGAATAGTTCCAATCAAANTTCAGATGACCTACGTAAATATCTTCTTCCNACCGGAGACTGGCAGACTATACATATTCAGACCCTGTCTTCAAGAGCNGTTTCTTTTACACATGGAACAACAGTAAAATATAACCTTACGGTTCCGGACAAATACGTTTTTCAAGCCATAGGTTACATAAATTCTCATCNCAATCCGAAAAACAACCGATCGGATTTAATAAGTGGAGATGGNTTATCTGGTCACATGAGTGAAACTAATATCAGAGATCAGTACTTGTCTCCTGCATTAAACCTGTACTTGAAAAAAANTCTTCCAAAGAATCAAACTTTTATGTTCAATATCGTCGGAACCTACATAAGCTCAAATTATGATTATTCTTATTCAACCGATAAAAGTAATTTTAAATCAAACTATGTGGTAGAAGGCAAAAAAATATCTGCCATAGGAGAATTGAGATACAGTAAAAATTTCCAATGGGGAGCGATAGCNTCAGGTTTACGCTCTTTTTATGGTAACACAACTAACTTGTACAGCGGAAGAACACAAAGCAAACCACAAATGAGAAATCTAAACTCAGATATATATGTACAGGTAGAAGGNCGTTGGAANCAATTTTCAGGTAGAACGACATTGGCTTTAAATGATCAATNCTATGCTCAAAATAATGAAAAGTATCATAAGGTGACGATGAGTCCTCAAATATCATTGAACTACTCACTTGCCAGTAATTTCAGTTTGGGATATGGATTCAATTTAGTTTCTCGCCTACCTTCTCTCGCTNATTTAAATGGAGCAGCCATACAATTAGATGTTTGGGAAAGAAAAATAGGTAACCCCTTATTGCAGCCTTTCAACCATATCGAAAACTCATTGTCTGCAACTTATTATACGCCAAAATTTTACGGAATGATTAGCGCAGTGTATGCTTCCAACANACATGCCATTATGCCCAGTTTGATTCGATCAGAGAATTTAGAGAGAATATCTTTTGACAATATCATAAGAAATGAACGTGATATGAATCAGGTCGCACTGACTGCCTANTTACGTTATGCGATGTTGAATAATAAATTAGTATTCAGTGCCACTGGCTCCTATAATTATTTTAATGCAATGAGTGATTTATATACCAACAAACGAGGATTCTTCTTTGGAGACTTATCTATCGAAGGTTACATCGGACGTTTTTCATTCTTAGCAGGATTGAGAAGTCGTTATAATAGCTTGTTTGCAGAAACAGTATGGTTTAATGAATACACCAATTCATTAAGTGCTACCTATAAATACAAGAATTTTTCAGTAGGGTTAACTTGGGAACAGCCTTTACAAAGTTCCGGTACAAATAATCGCATTGAAACCAAAAATGACTATGCTTATAAACTTGTAAAGAACATCAATANAGAGGCAGGAAATCATGTATTNGTTACTTTTTCATGGCGGTGGGATCACGGNTTTAAGTCCAAGTCACAAGAANCTGATGTAGATAATANAGATACGGATTCGGGTATCTTAAAATAATAACCAATCATGAGTAATAGTTCTTCACACTCTGATAGGAACCAATCTG
>NZ_JRPQ01000165.1 GCF_000762405.1 Hoylesella timonensis S9-PR14
GTGCAATCCGTCATCCTTAAAAGCCAAATGCACTTCTTCTATGATAAAGGCGGAATCTAAGTCGTTCCAATCTTTCCAATAGAACTTTTGCCCCACTACAGGAATAAAAGGCATATCCTTATCAAAGTAAAGTTGATGAGTTCCCGTTGGATCATATACAAACCTAACATGATACATTTGAGTTTTAGTATCGGGTACCCGTTGACTATTCTCATAGTTCTTAACAGTCTCGATAGTCACAAAGTCTTCGTTAACCTTATTCCACAGATGGTCTTTAAGAGTTTTGTAACCTTTTCCTTCTTGCTCTTGGAGAATAGCTTTGAAGTCCAAGACTGCTTGTCTATAACCATCCACAAAACTTTGTACTTGAGACCATTGAGCATCCTGTTTGGATTGCGCATGTTTGTGCTGTTGATTTGTAAAATTCTTATTATCCATATTACTTCACATTATAAACCCGTTGGCGGAATTAATTTAAGTTGATAAACATGAATAAAAAGTTCCACATATTGTTGATTTTTAGTAACTTATTAATGTTCAAAACGTTAAGTTCAAACCATTGTATGTACAACCTTTATACAAAATTCGTCAAAATACTTGAGATATGCAAGCAATT
>NZ_JRPQ01000166.1 GCF_000762405.1 Hoylesella timonensis S9-PR14
CTCGCTCGTTTCCAAATCGTTCACCTTTTATTATTCTTATTTATGCTTTCCTTTTATAATCAGCCGATTACATTCGCTTCTATTACTTTTATAATGAAGTATAGGAGTTGGAAGCAAGAAAAGGAGAAAAATGTGTATCTGATTGAAATAGAGGATATATTACTCTTTTCTTCACAGGGTTGCATCATAGGAAATAGGCGAAAAAAGGAGTATAAAAGCAAGAGTTCAGTTACCAAATCGTTCGAGAATATAATCCGCAAAACGAAACGTTCCAAAAAAAATAAAACGAAGCGATGTGTTTCGTAAAACGAAATGTTCTTTTTTTTTTCGACCTCCTCCCCGGGAGGGAGGGGAGTGATTAGCTGATTATTTTGAACATTGCATAATATTAGTTGACGAGTTGACAAGGAGCCTCCCCTGCCCCTCCAAAGGAGGGGAGAGCAGACAGATGGAGACTATTATCTATTTGTCAGTTTGTTAGCTTGTAAACTTATATTATACATTATAAATTATTAATTGTTCATCGTTTTACGTATGATTACCGCAATATCCCTCTGTAGTGTATATCCAAAGATCGTCAGAGCCGCCAACATACAGCAGCGATATTTTCCTATGTTCTCTCACCGTTTCTTTCGTTTTCACTTCATCCCAAAATATCTTCGTATTGTCAGCCGTTTCCAAATAACAAAAGCCTGTACCTATATTGATAATTTCTACCTCCATACCCACTTGTGGATTTTTTGGTAGCGTAATTTTAGCATCTCTATACGGTTCAGTATCTGCGACAATGGTCGTGTCTGTAGATTTCATGGTGTAGCCGTCATTTGGATGTAAAAATTTCACGATAGGCTCACCTGTGTTTATCTTTAGGTTGTTTTTTCCGTCAACGTATAATTGAGAATACTGAAGATTGTTATTGCCAGTATATGGTAAACCGTTCATTATGATGTCGAGTTGCATCCCGATAGCTTCATCGTTAAAAGCATTAACACGAAACATACCAGCTCCCATATCAAGTCCAGCATACATCCCCCTCTCATCACCTGTATCAAAAACAATGTTATTGTCTTTTACTCCGAGACAGAAGATTCCATTATTGCTCACCATTACTCTTTCTTTTCCTGTCTCTGAATCAAGGATTGAGATATAGCCAACTTCAGGTCTTAAAACAATACAACCTTTTCCTGATGTATCAATAGAGCGTAAAGCCCCTTTCTCGTCTACCATAAATGTGCGTTCGCCTTTGTTGTTCTTCACCACGAAGTTGTCGGCCGTAGCCGTGAACTTCCTGTTCTTGATGTCAAAGCCACCCGCCAACAGTGCTTCTACCGTTCCGTCATACGCACACCATGGGGTTGCCGTGTCGCCCTCCTCGAGCTTGGGGCGGCAGATGTACAAAGTGGCAGGCTTTGTTCCATTCACCCACATTGCCACGCTACCAAACTGTAGTTCCTCCGTTGTAAATGTAGCTGACACTCTCGTCCACGCATTGACAGGCTCATAAAACGAAGATGCTGCCTTAAATTTCAATTTACCAACTCTCTGCCTTGAATTATCTTTCTCTTTCTTGAATGCTTCAAAGACAAAGTTAGAATAACCTTGCGCATCTTTGTCAAACTCTGTCTTTACCCAAGCAGAAAGCGTATATAATGTATTTGGTTTCAACTGTAAGTTTCGAGCTGCGCCAGCATTAAATTCCCAAAACAAACCAGCAAACTCTGACGTGCCTTTCATTGCCTTGAACTTTATAGCGTCCGCTCCACCAACGCCGCCGCCTTTCAAATACTCGAACCACTCTTTGCTGTCTATTTTTGTGCTTGCTATACCCACACCCAGATGCTTTTCAATGGCTGCATTGTTGGTGGTGTCCACCCCATCAAGGTTGAGGTCGCTGCCCCACAACAGATTCGGACGTGTGCCGTTATTCACGGTCATGCTGATTTCTTTCGATGTCTGCTGTATCTGCGTGAACTCCTTTTCAAGATTCCCAACAGTGCTGGACGTCTTGTTAATGGTCGCCTTGAATGTGTTTACCTTCCCATCAACAGTGCGAATCTTTCTGCGGACCTCGCCCAGTTTATCGTCGAAAGCGTACACAAGATCAGGTTTCATCGTGATAGGTATAGTGCGTATGTCGAGGATTTTATTTCCTTTCAAAAGCGTTACGCTGAAAGTTTCTTCTGATGCGTCGTATGTTCGAATTACTGGTCCAAAGCTATATACACCGCTTGATGCTTGTAAGTCTCCAAGGTCAGGATATGCTCGCAACGTAAGTCCTTCATCATATAAACGCACATCGGTTGTAACATCTCCTACGGTTTTTTGTATAAAATATTTCAACTCAACCATCACCTTTTTGTAGTGGCTATGACTCTCGAAATATGCCAGTACTTTTTCTTTTGAAGGAACAAGTTTGTAGATGACAGCATCCTTGCCGGGCATGCCGTCCTGTATATTGTCAAGCCTGCCTGTCGCAAGGGCTTTCAGCCCCTTGTATTCCACCGTATACTCAACAAGGAGTGTACTGCCGTCACGCTGCGCGTCACACCAAGCGTCACTGCTTTTAATTTCTGGCTCTGACCAATTGGAATATCCAGCGCCCTTGTATCTATAACTCGCCTTGAAGTCCGTCACCTCCTGTCCGTCATAGAACACTCTCACATAGTTTTTCACGCCCTTGATGAACCCGTTGCGGTAGCTGCCCTCTATGAAAGCCTTTGCCGTTAGTGAATGTCCGTCCTTGCCGTCATTCACCGCTGCTATTGTTATAATGCCTCTGGTTAATACTTTGTTCATGAAATGAGTTTTTAAGTTTTTAAGTTTACAAGTTGACGAGTTTACGAGTTGATAGTTTTGCTAATTACCCCCCTCCCTTTTGGGGAGGGGTCGGGGGAGAGGCTTCTCCCCTCCTTCGGTTTCACACTTCTTTATGCTTTTCTAACCTCGCACACAAAAGTTGCCTTCTGATCTACGTCAGCTGCCAATACTTTCAAAGGGTTTCCCGTCTTTGTGGGTGCCGATGTACCAGCGAAGTTCTCTTGCGCTCCAGCCTTGTTGTACTTCGTCCATGTGTAGGAAAACTTAGGCGTCTGTGCGCTCGCATCCTCTAACTTCACGCCATTCTGCCACACCTCGGCGTTGATGTCTATTTCTCCCTTGCCATTGACGATGACATTTCCCTTAGGGGCATGCAGCACTACCTCGTATGGATCAGTGCGGTCTTCGAACGTGACGATGGCTTCAGCAGTTTGTCCCTCGTCGGTTGCTATCACCTTATAAGTCTGTACATTCAACACGTCATCAGGATGAACCGTGAGTGTGCTGTTACCACCACTTGTTTGTACCCCTGTAGAAATATCCTCGAACGTGCCGTTAGCAAAATTCAGTTTCAGCCATTGAAACTTCTGAATAGATGTATCGTGTACACCGCCACGATAGCACTCGGCATGCGCCGTCAGTTCGGTGATGCTCGTATCGAAGCTGTTTCCTTTCGGCTGTGTCAGCACCACTTGTAGCAAAGCACCTGCCGATGTTGACTTAATGACCTGCGTCTGCGCCTCAAGCACAGTGTCAACGTTTGTCAATGTGTCGTGGTAGGTAGCCTTGACATTGATGTTCAACGCATTTGAGGAAATGTTGCTCGCTATGGTAAGCGCCGCCCCTGCACTGATGGCGCCCACAGAATATCCGCCAACACTCTTTCCAGCCTGCACTTTGGTACCATTGATGTCGTATTCGATAGCAGTGAGTGCGCTGACCATGTTTTGGCCACTACCCGTCACATACACTTTAGGTGTAACCGTGTTCTTGTCCGTGCTGAAGTTGGGTACATACACCTTGGTGTCAGGATTGTACATCTGCGACGGGTTTTTCACTTGCAGAATCATTGATATCTGCTTTGCATCATTCAAATCAACAATTGTGATTTGTCCTCTTGATAAAATTTTGTTCATAAAATAAGTTTTTTAGGAGCCTCCTCTAACCCCTCCGAAGGAGGGGAGGAAATGGCTTGTTGTTAGTTTTTTTTTAGTTCACAAGTTTACGAGTTTACGAGTAAATGGCTATTAACTTGTTAACTTGTTAACTTGTCAACTCGTCAACTATATTTTTAGTTCTTTAGTTCAACGTTATCACAGATCAAGCACTCCACTTGTGCCATATTGTTCACCTCCTGCGCGCTCAGTTCTATTTTTCTTCCGCACTGCTGGTGCCGTTTGTTCCAAAGTTTGTCAAACTCGGGGTTACCACTATGGATAACCCACGAAAATTGCCAATCTTTCAGCGTTTCGGTAATCTCTTTTGTTCCATAATACACCACGGCAAATAGCCAGACAGAGCCTTGCCCGTTACGAATGATGTTGCCGTTGGGCGTATCGGTGAAAATGTTTACCGTATAACTACTCTCCCCGTCTTCCCCTTTGTCTCCTTTGCTGCCCTTATCCACCAACAGCATCCATGCATCACCCTTGCCTGGTTCTTCTGTCGTTCTCTTACCTGGCTCTACGATGCACAGCCATTGCCTACCGTCATGTGTTACGCTGTCATAGTAGCCGTATTCCTTTCCGCTTNTCCATTCACCGAGCAACACAGGTACGGGTCTTATCTCACCCGATGAGCTCCTCGCCCTCAAGTTACCCACTATCTGATTGTCGTTCCTCGCGAAATACGTCTCTCGGTGGGTCTCCAACTTATAATCATTCACACCCACATACTTTGCCCAGTAAGGCGCAACCAGCCCCATGTCAAGCGACTTGTAAGCAGAATTGATAATTACGCACTGCCTGTCCGCATCCACACGGTTGCCCACCTGCGCCAGTTCATCACCCACCTGCGGCTTATCGCTGCCCGTGGCAAACTCTGTCTTGCTCAGCACTATCTTTAGATACTTCTTGCCCCCACGCTCCACAGGCACTTCCGGCGCATCCGTCACCAACCGCCAATAATAGTGATTACTTACATTGTGGCTCACGCCCACATCTACATTCAGCCCACCGTGGCACAACATCTGGTCGCCCTTGCGGCACATCTGTATCAGCACCTTGCCGTCTTTCTCAGCTTGTTGATAGCACACATATCCGTCTTCCGTATCCTCGCAGTCGTCCACCTTAAACGTTGCTGCACTCTGTATGATAATCCCGCCCGCCGCCTTCGCTTTGAGTATTTCCAGCTCAAAGAATGTCGCCTTCCCCGTTACGGTGAGGTTCTTGGTATTGACGTTTCCCGAGTTGTTGATGTCCCCCGAGTTGTTGATGTTGCCTGTGTTGTTGATGTTGCCCTCGTTGTTGATGTCGCCATCATTGACAATTCCCTTAAAATAACTCACCGCCTTTGCGATGACTCCCTTGAGGAAGGTGACGACCTCTGCTGCCGTGTTGGGTATGTCGTTTCTTAGGAAGTGCGAGAGTGTTTTTGATTCCAAGCTCACCTCATCCGCTCTTGTTGCTTCGTCCGCCTTCTTGGCCTGCTCTGCGAGGATGGCCTTTTCCGCCATTTTCGCCGTATCGGCTTTGCTGGCATGCACCGCCTCCTTGACGGAGTGGTCTCCATAGGCTGCCCCAGGTGTCCTGAGCATTGGCGTTGCAGCCTTGTTTTTGGGTTTCTTGATAATCTTTACGTCTATCATGTTTCCATCTCCTTTTATGGCGGTTCTATCAATTACCACCGTAAAGTTTTATTTATGTTTGAGGGTTTACGTTTTGTCATCTTGCGGTGACTATTAGGTGGGACTAGGTAAGACTAGGTGGGACTATGTTTTATATAAAAACAGGCTTGCAATCTGTCAAAGCTAATTTATAGAATCTCCTTTAACGACATTTCAGCTTCCCCCGATTCGAGGTTCCTTGTGATGCCTTGTACGAAAAAGTATTTTCCCATTGCGGGATGCCTGTATTGGTTGAATGTGCTCACGCGTTGCTCCTTCTTGTCAATGAGTTTTTGCGTCATGAGAATTCTGGGCTGGTGGTACTCGTTGTAATAGCTGTCAACATACAGCTGCTCCGGCTTTGCCTGTCTCCCCGTTGTGTGGTCGTAGAGNTTGATNACGCCNTCNCCAGTGAGCAAGTTGAGCGGCGTGCTCATGCATACCCCCTGTGCCACGCCCAGCTGNCTGCATTCGTCNGAGGTGAGTGCCGAGTTGATTTTGAACTCGATGTCATCCTTCCTGTTAACAAACTGCTGCTTGTCGTCGCTCATGTAGACGATGTCGCTGTCGCCCGGTCTTTCGATCATNCCATTNTCGCTGTACACCTTNACCTGAAAATCCTCGATGAGNATGCTGCTGACNTTCGCCAGNAGTGAAATGGTGTTGCTGGTCCACTTGGTATGTCGGAAGAAGGTGGGGTGCCTCCTTGTGATGTTCTCCCA
>NZ_JRPQ01000167.1 GCF_000762405.1 Hoylesella timonensis S9-PR14
CCATGTGCGCGTCACTGGAGGTGCATACCGGCTGGAGAGTGCAACTGAAGAAGAAACGCAGCCTGTGTTTGAAGCTCATGCAACAGACTGGCATTGACACGACTGACTGGCAGCGCATCAACGATTTCTGCCGCCACCCGCGGATAGCCGGAAAGGTGTTCGCCAATCTAACACTGGCAGACCTTGACTCGTTGCAGACAAAGCTGCGCGCCATCATGCGCAAGGGGAGAAGCCTCTCCCAACCCCTCCGAAGGAGGGGAGAAAGCCTCTCCCCCAGCCCCTCCCCGAAAGGGAGGGGAGTAGATAGCTTCTCGTCGGAAGGGCGTGGCGTGGCGATTGTATTCCAAATGGACAACATGACAGAAAGTTAACAGGTATGACACAAAGACAATTTGTAAAGCGTGCGATGGAGCACATCCGTGAACTCGGCAAGGAGATGAGCAATGAAGAATACAGTGACTTCTTGGAGGATCTGTCATACGAGCTCGAGACCGAACGTGAAGATGTGAGCTATTTAATAATTCATAATTCATAAATCATAAATCATCATTCATCAACTTGTGAACTAAAGAACTTATAAACTCAAACAACCAGCCAATCTCTCCCCTCCTTTGGAGGGGCAGGGGGAGGCTCCTTAAAAACTCAAAAAGACAATGGCAACAAGAAAAAAGAAAGTAATCATCACTGGCGTGAGCAGAGAAGCTGCCGATGATGCGTTTGCAACCTACGCCAAGAGCGATGCACAGGTACAGAAAATCAATGCAGATATTGAGCTGCAGTGTGCGAAGGTGCGCGAGAAGTATGCCGACAAGCTGGCTACGCTGACTGCTGAAAGAGACAATGCGTTTGACACGCTGCAGTCTTTTGCCACGGAGAACCAAGCCGAGCTGTTTTCCAAGAAGAAGAGCCTTGACATGGCTCATGGCACGATAGGCTTCCGTACGGGCACGCCAAAGCTGAAGACGCTGAAGGGGTTTACCTGGGCGAGTGCGCTGAACCTTGTGAAGAGTTTCCTGCCCAGCTATATCCGCCAGACGGAGGAGATTGCGAAGGACAAGCTGCTTGCCGATCGTGAGGTGGAGGTGCAGCTTGGCGGCGGTGACCCTGAGAACCGTGGCTATCGTCCTCTTCGTGAGCAGATGACGGCGTGTGGCATCCAGGTGGTTCAGGACGAGGCCTTCTATGTTGAACCTAAGAAGGAGGAGACGGCATGAAGCGCGAAGTGAGGCGACCTCCGCGGGTGTCGTTTTGCCGCAGGTGCGTGGGCACCGGCGTATGGCGACACCTTATGGATGACGGTACGCCGTTGACAGGGCCCTGTCCCCAGTGTGAGGGCAGTGGCTGGGTGACAGTTAGTTCAGTAACGGAATATGACATCAGGCCTTATAGGCCAAAGAACATTTAGTATATGCAGAAGCGATGCGGAGTAAGTTATCAGAAACGTGTAGAGGAGATAAACAGGATATATGACCAGCATGCCAAAAGCGGAATTTCCAACCGTGAGATATGGCGACGATACATATATCCTGTATATGCCATTACTGAACGTACCTTTTATAATATACTCAATGCGAGCGCGGAAAGTAAGAATAAGATAGCTGACGACACCCGTCAGCTATTGCTCTTTGAAACGTTGGGAGGAGCCTCTCCCCCTGCCCCTCCCCGAAAGGGAGGGGAGTGATTAGCTAACTACTTTGAACTTTGAACTTTGAACTTTGAGGTTTGAACAAAACAAGCCATCTTTCTCCCCTCCTTTGGAGGGGCTGGGGGAGGCTCCTTGTGAACTTAAAAATGAAACAGCAATGAGAAAGGAATTATACACAGCCATTGTGGCGAAGCTCAAGCAAGATGTTCCTGAGGTTGTACATATCGACCTGTGGAACCATAATGTGGAGTTTATAGAGCAGGAGGAGGGCTGGGAGCGCCCAGCGGTGTTCGTGGAGTTCGGCTCGATAGTATGGGAGCCCAATGTGGGCAGTGGCTATCGAGGAAAGGGACAGGTGCGCCTGCACGTCGTTACGGACTGGACGGAAGGCGGTCAAGAGGCTGCATGGGACCTTATATGCAAGATACGCGCGGTTATGGAGCGTGTGGAAGGTATAGGCTTTCACGGTTTGGTACTTTCGGAAACCGAAACGAACCACAACCACGAGGAGATGTTGGAGAGCGTGGAGAGTTACTCGGTGAGATATGTGATAAACTCGTGAACTTAAAAACTAAAAAACTTAAAAACTTAAAAATGAAACAGGAATTATTTATAGAGGGCGAGAAGGTGAGCTATTCGATACAAGAGAAGAACGTGGTTAGCGTGCTTGGCAGGGTGTATATCTACAGGAAGCCTACGACGGAAGATGTGCTGAAGATAGTGTGGATGGGTCTGACGAGCCAGAAGGGTTTGAGCTTTGCCGAGTTCAGGAAGATGCATGCCTTGGGTTTGGTTCGTATGAGCAGGCGGCGCGGTCAGTATACGTTGGGGCAGGTGTACTGGCTGGTGATGGGAAGAGTGCGGGAAATCAACCGCAGAATGAGGTAAAAAAAAGGAGGAGAAGCCTCCCCCGACCCCTCCGAAGGAGGGGAGAACAGACAGCTGGAGGACTTTTTATAATTCATAATTTTTAATTCATAAATCATAATTATGGCTAACAACTTGTGTACATATAAACTGTTAAAATGTTTGCGTAAGTGACTGATTTTTAGTAACTTTATATGGTTATAGTTGACGAGTTGACAAGGAGCCTCCCCTAACCCCTCCGAAGGAGGGGGATTGGTTAGCTGAACTAACAGCTCGTGAACTCGTAAACTTGTGAACTCGTCAACTAAAAAAACAGCCTATTTTCTCCCCTCCTTTGGAGGGGTTGGGGGAGGCTCCTTTTTCGATTTTTCGGCGGAAAAGTTTGGTGGTATTGAAATTTTGCGTATCTTTGCGGTGCTAAGTTTTATATCAGAGGGCGAGAGAGTTCGCCTGATGCACCGCATTCGGGCTTTTTTTGTGCCCTGGCGGTACGCCTATATGGCGGTGCGCTCACCCCGTGATGCAGTTGTAATGGCTGTGTCGGTCCTCTGATAAGACTTAGCAGCGGGTAGTGGCGCACCGCTTTTTTGCGCCCATGCTAAAATTATCAGTTATGTCAAACAAAGAGATGAAGGTATTTACCTTCAATGAGAACAATCAAACAATTCGTGTAGATGCCGAAGGTGATAACCTTTGGTTCGTTGCTAAAGATGTATGCCAAGCATTAGGTATAGGCTGGCGTGGTGACACATTAGCCTATATACCAGAGGATTGGAAAGGGTTGCGGAAATTCCGCACCCCCGGTGGCGAACAGCAATTAACCGTGATTTCGGAAGCCGGCATGTATAAGTTGGCGTTTCGTTGTCAGAGTTCGGAGCGTGCAGACAAATTTACGAACTGGGTGGCTGGTGAGGTATTGCCGAGTTTGCGCAAGACTGGCAGGTATGAGTTGAAGCCCCAGAAGCGCGGCGTGGTGCGGAAGACCCGTGGCGATGGTGTGAACGTGGAGCTGACGAACTTGCTGTGGCTGATTGGCGAGAGCCTTGAGCAGGGTGACCAGGCAGCTGTGGCTTTGGAGCTTGGTGTTAGCCGTACGGCTGTGAACCGCACGCTGAACGGCCTGAACAGGAGCAGCCGAATACTGATGGCACTATATCAGAAGGCTCGTGAGAACCGTGAGCGTAACCTGCTGTATTATCAGCCGGAGTTGATGGCTGGTCGTTTGCTGGGCTGTGATGCGGCTTTGCCGCTGGGCAACCAGCTGCCGACGGTGCAGATTGGCGGAAAGAAGGGCGGCAAGATTGGTAACCAAAATGCCAGGAAGCACTGGGGAAAGGAGATGAGGTAATGGTACGGATAGAAGATACGAAGATAGTGATAGAGATACCCTGTAGGAACCGTATAAACGGTGAGGACACTTGGGAGGAGATGACGAAGATGCTTTTGACTCTGATTCAGGATGCTGACGAGGATATGCTTCGTAAGGATGAGCTTTATATGGCGATAGAGCTATTGCGTGCCATGTTGCCTAAGTTTGAGTGTGGCAGTTGCGGCAGCGCCCTTTCTGAGATTTAATCGTTTTGCGTTATGGATTTTCTGAAGAAATGGAAGATCGGTCGTGTGCGTATCTATGTGACGACTTACCGTATGAAGCGTCGTCCAAAGCTGGATGACACTCGCCGCAATGTTCGTCACCGTTTGTTGCGTAAGCGTGCTGCCTTGTATCGTCGTCAGGCTGGGCGGTGTGGCTGTTGTGGTGGGGAATTTCGTGAGGATGAAATGGAGGTGCATCATGTATTGGGTGTTAGTGATCGTCCCGACCAGCTTTGCCGTAAGAGTAACCTTGTGTTGCTTTGCCCTTCGTGCCACCGGAAGGAGCATGATTCATAATATTAGTTGACGAGTTCACGAGGAAACAAGTTGACGAGTTGATAGCTTTCAAGCAAAAAGTCTATTTACTTGTGAACTCGTAAACTTGTGAACTTGTGAACTAAAAAAACTATCAACTTGTGAATTTGTGAACTATTCATAGACAGCTACGAGGTGCGCTACCTACTGAACTGACGGGATTTTTCATCAGAAAGCCGCGACGGATGATTTTCCGTCGCGGCTTTGTTCATTATGTTCGGTGAGACTATCAAGTGAAGTTTTACTCTTATGTCTTCATATATTAAATACTTCTACTCTTTTTATTGATACCTATGTTATCCGTTAAATGCTTTTAGTCTAACACCACCACTTCCGTTATCCTCCCAGGGACAGAGCAGGTACCAACGACATCCATCCCATTGAGTCCTGTATATGGCGACAGCCCGCAGCATCACGTTATTTGGAATGTCTACCTGACAAAATTTAAATGGTGTTATTAGAGGAAGCCAGAAAGAAACGGTACCCCCTGTGTTGTTGAAAATGTTTGACGTGACGCCGTTCATTCTTACACCCCCTCCAAAGAATCCATAGTCCTGGCTCCAGTTTTCTAACACCCAGCTCAGGCTCTTACCATTTTTTATTTCTTCTTTGGATGCGTATGCTTCAAATGGCTGCGCTATCTTCATACCATAAATCTCTGTGGCATCAATCAATTTCGCATTTAACTTCCCGTTCTCATCCACCAAGAACGTCCATTCACCCCTGTTGTTCTGCACTTTGAAGTGGTCAGCCGTAGCCTTGAACTCCCTGTCTTTGAAACTAAATCCACTCGCCAACAATGCTTCCACCGTGCCGTCGTACGCGCACCATGGGGTTGCCGTGTCGCCCTCCTCGAGCTTGGGGTGGCAAAGCCAAAGCTCACACTGCGCACCCTCACGCTCATCGGCGAGACAGGCGAGAAACAAGTGTTTCATCTGACTGCTATCACCGCTGTCAAACACATAGCACATGCGCTTCCATTTGTCTATGTCAGATTTGGTATAATTTCCGTCACTGTGTAGGTAGCCACCAAAGTTGTACCTATTATCGTCAGAGGCGCAATCAACATAAAAACAACCAGATTCTCCATACGACTTGAACTTCATCCAAACGGATATGGTATATTTCGTGTGCGGCTTTAACGGCACGGCTTTCCACGCAACATTCGTCCACTTAATCCAGCCATTGCTCTTGTACACGTTCTTGATGTGTATAGCATCCGCCCCAGCCACGCCACCGCCTTTGAGGTACTCGAACCACTCACTGAAACCAATTTCTGCTAATTCAACTCCCAAATGCTTCTGAATGGCTCTCTTGTTGGTGGTGTCAACTCCATCGAGGTCGAAATCGCTTCCCCACAGCAAGTTTGGGCGTGTACCATTCGCCACCGTCAAGCTGAAGCTTTCGGCGGTCTGCTTTAGCTCCGTACGGCTCACCTTGTCTTTTACCTCAGTGCGAAATTGGTCTATCGTGGTTTCAAAAACGCTAACCCTACCGTCAAGTGTGCTTACCTTACCTGCTATGCCGTCTATCTTACCGTCTAATCCGTCAACTTTATTCCCAAAATCAAAGTTTGACTCTACCTCATATTGTAAGCCTATAGTCCGTGCATCCAAAACCTTTCCTCCTTGCATCAAACAGACACGAAAGAAAGGTGTGGCGTCAAAGCAATCAGCATAGTCGTATGTAGCCTCTGTCACCCAGTAAGGCTTGCCATCTTCCCACTTAACCTCGAACGATGCCCAAGACGGTTCTATGGTCAGTGATAATCCGAAAGTGTCAAGCCTTCCTAATTCTAAATAATGTTTCTCGCCTTCTTTCCGTGTTATCATATATTTTAGAAACAGCACCACCTTAGCCGTTTCTCGCTTAGTGCCATGCACCACAGCTTTCTCTATCTTTGGAATAAGCCTGAAAACTACAGCGTCTTCACCATTGTTTCCCGGTTTTCCTGGTTCACCTGGTTTTCCTGGCTTCCCTGGTTCTCCATTTTTCCCATCATAAACAAAAACGACCGATTTGCTATCCACCTTCTTTCCGTCTATATAGAGATTGATGTAATAAAAGCGGACATATCCTGTATGAAGACTGAGTACCCATTTTTTATCGTCTTTGTTGTACGTTAGCGAGTATGAGGATATAGGTTGACCGTCACGTAGCACCTCTATTTGAGCCTTCGCATTATCCAACTGAACTATTTTATCACTCTCCATGCGAAAAGCTCTGATTTCAATAAATTCAGGGTTTTGCTGATCATATTTACTGACAGAAACCTGCGAAGAAGATAGTTCAAGCCTATACACAACTGCATCCTTTCCTTTGATAAGCGACCATGTATATTTGCCGGCATCAGTGCTGTCAGGCTCATCCGTGTAGCTGACATACTGACCGATGTACGCTCTATCTTTGCTGTCATCAGTACTGAAGTCTACTTTTCCGTCTGGTGAGTTTGCATACGCAATATGTAAGTGTGGCGTTTGACCGTCTTTCCCGTCATTCACCGCCGTTATTGTTATAATGGATCTGGCTAATACTTTGTTCATGAAATGAGTTTTTAAGTTTACGAGTTGACGAGTTTACAAGTTCACGAGTTGACGAGTTCACAAGTTTACGAGTTAATTCATAATTGTGGCTAACAACACATCAACTTGTGAACTTGTCAACTATATTATGAATTATGAATTAAAAATTATGAATTATCATGAGTTCTCCTTCGGTTTCCCTCCTCTTTATGCTTTTCTAACCTCGCATACAAAAGTTGCCTTCTGGTCTACATCAGCTGCCAATACTTTCAAAGGGTTTCCCGTCTTTGTGGGCGACGATGTGCCAGTGAAGTTCTCTTGCGCTCCAGCCTTGTTGTACTTCGTCCATGTGTAGGTAAACTTAGATGTCTGTGCGCTCACATCTTCTAACTTCACGCCATTTTGCCACACCTCGGCGTTGATATCTATTTCTCCCTTGCCATTGACGATGACATTTCCCTTAGGGGCATGCAGCACTACCTCGTATGGATCAGTGCGGTCTTCGAACGTGACGATGGCTTCGGAGGTTTGCCCATCGTCAGTGGCTATCACTTTGTAAGTCTGTACGTTCAACACATCATCAGCGTGTACTGTGAGCGTGCTGTTACCACCACTTGTTTGTACCCCTGTAGAAATATCCTCGAACTTTCCGTTGGCAAAATTCAGCTTCAGCCATTGAAACTTCTGGATAGAAGTATCGTGTACGCCCCCACGATAGCACTCGGCATGTGCTGTCAGTTCTGTGATGCTTGTATCAAAGCTGTTTCCTTTCGGCTGTGTCAGCACCACTTGAAGAAGTGCTCCTGCTGATGTGGACTTAATGACCTGCGTCTGCGCCTCAAGCACTGTGTCGACATTTGTCAATGTGTCATGATAAGTTGCCTTGACGTTGATGTTCAACGCATTCGAGGAAATGTTGCTCGCTATGGTAAGCACTGCACCTGCACTGATGGCTCCCACAGAATACCCTCCAGCACTCTTGCCAGCCTGCAACTTCGTACCATTGATGTCATACTCGATAGAAGTGAGTGCACTGACCATGTTCTGACCACTACCCGTCACATACACTTTAGGTGTAACCGTGTTCTTGTCCGTGCTGAAGTTGGGTACATACACCTTGGTGTCAGGATTGTACATCTGCGACGGATTCTTCACTTGCAGTATCATGGATACCTGCTTTGCGTCATTCAAATCTACGATTGTGATTTGTCCTCTTGATAAAATTTTGTTTGCCATTTTTTTAAGTTTATGAGTTTTTTAGTTTACGAGTTTACAAGTTTACGAGTTCACGAGTTGATAGCTTTTAAGTTTATGAGTTCATGAGTTTTTAAGTTCACGAGTTGATAGCTTTGCTAACCACAAAGTTCAATGTTCAACGTTATCACAGATCAAGCACTCCACTTGTGCCATGTTGTTCACCTCCTGCGCACTCAGTTCTATTCTGCTTCCGCACTGCTGGTGCCGTTTGTTCCAAATAGTGTCAAACTCGGGATTACCGCTATGGATGACCCACGA
The DNA here is from genome assembly GCF_000762405.1 of Hoylesella timonensis S9-PR14. Taxonomy (GTDB): domain Bacteria; phylum Bacteroidota; class Bacteroidia; order Bacteroidales; family Bacteroidaceae; genus Prevotella; species Prevotella timonensis_A. Next base: position 8,458 of record NZ_JRPQ01000167.1, read on the forward strand.
GAACTGCCAGTCTTTCAGCGTTTCGGTAATCTCTTTCGTTCCATAATACACCACGGCAAAAAGCCAGACAGAGCCTTGCCCGTTACGAATGATGTTGCCGTTTGGCGTATCGGTGAAAATGTTTACCGTATAACTACTCTCCCCGTCATCCCCTTTGTCTCCTTTGCTGCCCTTGTCCACCAACAGCATCCATGCATCACCTTTGCCTGGTTCTTCTGTCGTTCTCTTACCTGGCTCTACGATGCACAGCCATTGCCTACCGTCATGTGTTACGCTGTCATAGTAGCCGTATTCCTTTCCGCTTNTCCATTCACCGAGCAACACAGGTACGGGTCTTATCTCACCCGATGAGCTCCTCGCCCTCAAGTTACCCACTATCTGATTGTCATTCTGTGCAAGATACGTCTCCTTATGCTTGCTTAGGTCATAGCTGTTCACACCGACATACTTTGCCCAGTATGGCGCCACCAGTCCGACGTCAATACTCTTGTAAGCACTATTCACAATGACGCTCTGCCTGTCTGTGTTGGTTCTATTTCCTACCTGTGCCGTTTGATCACCTACCAGTGGGACATCGCTGTTATCGGCGCAATCCGTCCTGCTCAGTACAATCTTCAGGCACTCTACCTCTTCACCGTTTATTTTTCGCCTGACAGACGTTGTAGGAGCAGCGATGACCAGTCGCCAATAAAAGTGATTGCAGACATTGTGATTCGTTCCAACCCCTACGTTGAACCCACCGTAACACATCATCTGGTCATTCACCTCACACATCTGCACAAGCTTCACACCGTCTTGCTCTGCTCGTTGATAGCACTCATAGCCATCTGCCGTTTCCTCGCAATCATCTACCTTGAACGTTGCTGCACTCTGTATGATAATCCCGCCCGCCGCCTTCGCTTTGAGTATTTCCAGCTCAAAGAATGTCGCCTTCCCCGTTACGGTGAGGTTCTTGGTATTGACGTTTCCCGAGTTGTTGATGTCCCCCGAGTTGTTGATGTTGCCTGTGTTTGTAATGTTGCCATCGTTGTTGATGTCGCCATCGTTGTTGATGTCGCCATCATTGACAATTCCCTTAAAATAACTCACCGCCTTTGCGATGACTCCCTTGAGGAAGGTGACGACCTCTGCTGCCGTGTTGGGTATGTCGTTTCGTAGGAAGTGCGAGAGTGTTTTTGATTCCAAGCTCACCTCATCCGCCCTCGTTGCTTCGTCCGCTTTCTTGGCATGCTCTGCCTGTTCGGCGATGATGGCCTTTTCCGCCATTTTCGCCGTGTCGGCTTTGCTGGCGTGTACCGCCTCCTTGACGGACTTGTCTCCATAGGCTGCTCCGGGTGTCCTGACTGTTGGCGTTGTAGCCTTATTTTTCGGTTTCTTAATAATCTTTACGTCTATCATTTCTCAATCTCCTTTAACGACATTTCTGCCTCCCCCGATTCGAGGTTCCTTGTGATGCCTTGTACGAAAAAGTTTTTTCCCATTGCAGGATGCCTGTAATGGTTGAACGTGCTGATGCGTTGCCCCTTCTTGTCAATGAGCTTTTGGGTCATGAGAATTCTCGGCTGGTGGTACTCGTTGTAATAGCTGTCAACATACAGCTGCTCCGGCTTTGCCTGTCTCCCCGTTGTGTGGTCGTAGAGNTTGATNACGCCNTCNCCAGTGAGCAAGTTGAGCGGCGTGCTCATGCATACCCCCTGTGCCACGCCCAGCTGNCTGCATTCGTCNGAGGTGAGTGCCGAGTTGATTTTGAACTCGATGTCATCCTTCCTGTTAACAAACTGCTGCTTGTCGTCGCTCATGTAGACGATGTCGCTGTCGCCCGGTCTTTCGATCATNCCATTNTCGCTGTACACCTTNACCTGAAAATCCTCGATGAGNATGCTGCTGACNTTCGCCAGNAGTGAAATGGTGTTGCTGGTCCACTTGGTATGTCGGAAGAAGGTGGGGTGCCTCCTTGTGATGTTCTCCCA
>NZ_JRPQ01000168.1 GCF_000762405.1 Hoylesella timonensis S9-PR14
TCATTAGTGTCCCTTTAAAATCGGGACCAGTTAAATATTAATCAAATAACCCCAGAAAGAGGGGACAATCGAGTTCTTTGACATTATTGAAATCAGTCCTTTCGAAGAGATCTACGAGTGGTATCTTATCCATAAGCGAAATACTTAGAATCTGAAGAACCTCATAAGTCAATCGCTTAAGTTGAAAATCATGTTGTACGATAGCAACAAGGCAATAGGCTATGATTGCCGATGAAATTTGGATTCNCACAGCATTCTCTGTTGTACCCNAAAACTTCTTGATCTTGAGGTGCTGCTTTAGCCATTTGAAGAACAGCTNTATCTGCCATCTATTCTTGTAAAGATTGGCGATTTCAGGTGCTGTAAGATGAAAGGCATTGGTTAGGAAAGCAAACTCCCTGTCTTGTTCTTCATCATAGAATTTGACGAGTCTGAGTTTCTCTGGATACTTTCGGTATGAATTGTATTCAGTGAATTCAATCACAGCATCTGTCAATATATTCTTTGGCAACCTGCGCCTCCATCTANAGCATTTGTATTGCAGATTCNTCTTGGCTCGCACAANAAAGAACGATTNATGCTGATGTATNTTGAAAAGTTCCTTGAATGCATTATATCCACGGTCGAATACATAGTAAGAACCTGATTCTAAGGAATTTCCTTCATGGAATTTGAGTCGTAAACGGATGCTGTAGAGATATGGAAGAAAGCAGGAACCTGAGATTCGAGGNCATATAACACATGTGCTTTTATCCCTCCCTTCTTCTTACGGAACTTTGCCCACCAGAANACTGANAAACACAAAGGAATTGTCGTTGAGTCGAAGGCATACACATTGCCTTTCAACTTGAAGATATCCGTTACCCGTTTCTTTCTGGCTTGCTCCATCATATAGAAAGCAAAGTNTTCAAAGATACGGTAGTCACGATTCTGATTGGCTGANGCAANTGTCGTTTTCGCAATAGGCTTACGCCCTAATCCAAGATGGTATTGCTTTGCTCTATGTGCTTCAAAAGCAACAATCAAATCTCGCAAACTCTCTCGATTACTCAGTTGACCAAACATCATAGCAAGCAACTGATTCCAACAAGTGAAATGCTTCACATAGCGGTTTCCANCATACTTGCGAACATAGTTGTTAAACTGAGTTCTGTTCAAAAAAGCGGTGAGCTGGGCAAAAACGTATTTGTCTTGNAACATAACAGTCATTTAAATTTGACTGCAAAGTTACGAAATCAAGTCCGTTTCATTTCAAAACACCACCTAATAGACTGTATTTCAATTAATTCAAAGAGCGATTAGCCCACCTTAACGGGACATTAGTGAAAAAAAGTAATGAAAATTCTACACCTATTTGTTTTATCTTTCTTTATACTCAGCCCAAATTCTATCTGGGCACAAGTAGAAAATACGCCCGCTTGCTTTTTTGATAAGTTGAATACTCAAAGATATCATGAAATGGGTCAGCTTTATATGAAGTTTGATTCAGTAACCCCTACTATGGCACTCTGTCATACTGTCTTTAGTGCTATTTCAAAGAATCAAAATCGATTGGCAATCGAAGCCTTGGAGAAAAACTTGCTACCTAACTGGAATCAATATCCTGGTGATATGCTATTCCTTTTTCAGAAATTAATTCAGTTATATATTGAGGAAGGGAAATATACTGAAGCTCATACATATAGCAATTGGTTTAAAGAGCAATACTATCCAACAATAAAGAAACAAGGCATATCTGAGGAATATTCACAACAAATTTTTCAATTTATAAATAACATGGATAAATTCTTAGATGAAGCTGTCTTAATTCCACCTATGCGTGTTGTGCGAAAAAAAGGGAATCAATCCGTTAATTTTACTATTGACCCTCTTATTATGTCACAAATTGAGGTAAACGGATCTAAGAAAGATGTATTTTGGGACACAGGTGTTCCTGTTCCAATGTACTTAACTCATCAAGTAGCTGATACCTTAAGGATAGTGTATGGAATGGATAGTCTTGATACAAGTATGGGGAGACATCCAATTGTAAATATAGACTCAATAGTTATAGGTAATTATTCATTTTATAATGTACCAACTCTTATTATAGATATGGCTAATCCTATTCCATATTTATCTGAGCATAAAATGTCGGCAAAGAAGTTACGTAAAGCTCAACGAGTATATGATAAATTCAACAGACCTATGATAGGATTACCTATCATCAAAAGATTGGGACGCTTGGAAGTTGACTGGAAACATAAACTGCTTAGTTTTCCACATGATACTCTTCCAAAAAGCGACTGGGAAGAGCAAATACAGCTTACAGACTATAAATATCCCAGATTGACCACACCAATAATGATCAATAATATGAATGTCATGGGAATAATTGATTCAGGTTTTGACTCTTATATGCTCATGCGTAAAGATTTCTATCAAAGATATTCTAATCAATTTCCCGTTGTAAAAAACAAACAGGACAGGCGATTAACATTAACAGTAAGTGGGGCAGAAGACACTCTGAACATTCATCTACATCATCCCACTCTTGTATATGGAGGGCGAGTTATTCAGCCCAAAGAAAAGATAAACTTTATTGGAGATGGATATACAGAAAAAAGTTGGGACATGCTGATGGGCTTACATTTTTTCAAATCTTTAGGACAAAATATTATATTTGATTTTAAGGATATGAAACTGAAAGTATGGAAAAAGAGTATCAACTTTCTCAGACAGTAAAAGGTTAGGAGTTTTTTTTATAATTACTTGAATAATAGCTACGAATAAAAGATTAACCGATGAATCCTTATAAGAAAATAATGATAATTATTCCATTCCTAAATGAAGGAGTAGAAGTTGAAGAAACTGTAAAAAATATAAAGGAGCATGCAAAAATTCCCTTTGATATCATTTTGATAAATGATGGATCTACTGATAAATATCATTAGTGTCCCTTTAAAATCGGGACCAGTTAAATATTAATCAAATAACCCCAG
>NZ_JRPQ01000169.1 GCF_000762405.1 Hoylesella timonensis S9-PR14
TGTCTTCCGTGATAGGACATCAGGGTGGCGCTCCTACAGGTGAACAGAAGTTCACAAAACTGAGTGATGTGCCAGCTGAGCAAATTGCCACGTTGCGATTGGAGAATCCCGAGGAATACAAACGCCTGTACAAGGCTGAGTATGGTATCGATTGCGAAATCTAAAAGTATAACCCTTTAAAAAAATTGACAATGAACAGAATTTTAATGCTGCTCGGTACCCTGCTCTTCAATGCAGTGACGGGCGCGACCTTTGCATCGGTTCTTGGGCTTTCCCCCATGACAGGTGCTGTGGGAATGAATGTGGTGGCCGTGCTTGCCGGGACTATGCCCCAAGGCGTGTTGCGTGCCGGAGTATTTACAGAGATATGGACTGGCGAGCTGGTTAAGGCTTTGCGCAGCGGCCTTGAAGGCTCATGGCTCGACGGCGTGCCAGATCAGAGTTCCATCACCAACAACGACGTCATTCACCTCGTCGATGTTGGTGTGGACCCTGACGTGCTGGTGAATAACACCACCTATCCGATTCCCCTTCAGGCATTGGATGATAAGGATATTGCCGTGAAGCTCGATAAGTTCCAAACCAAGGTTACTCCTATCACGGACGACGAACTCTATGCGGTGAGCTACGACAAGATGGCACGGGTGAAGGAAAGTCACGGCAACGCCATCAACGATTCTAAATTCGCCAAGGCTGCCCATGCGCTCTGCGCTCAGAAGAACAGCGCCACCACGCCCGTGCTTACCACTACCGGAGAGCGCGACGCTGAGACGGGTCGCCTGCGCCTGACACCTCAAGACCTTGTGGCGATGAAGCGGGCGTTGGACAAGATGAAGGTGCCTGCGGACAACCGCCGCCTCGTTCTTTGTCCTGATCATGTGAACGACCTGCTGCTCGTTAGTCAGAACTTCCGTGAGCAGTACAACATTGACCGCAACACCGGTAAGGTAGGCAAGCTATATGGCTTTGACATCTATGAGTTTGCCAACACGCCGCTCTATACGCAGGCTGGCGTCAAGAAAGCACTTGGCGCAAACGCCGAGAAGGGCGAGTTCCAATGCTCGTTCGCCTTCTACACGCCACGCGTGTTCAAGGCTACTGGTTCGACCAAGATGTATTACAGCGAGGCTTCGACCGATCCGGAATACCAGCGTAACAAAATCAACTTCCGCCATTACTTTATCTGTATGCCTAAAAAGAGCGACGCAGGCGTAGTGATGGCAAGCGGTTACAAGGAAAACGCATGATGAGCAAGCCCATGAAATATCTCGTCATCCACTGCACCGCCACGCCAGAGGGGCGCGAGGTCACCGCGGCTGAGATACGCCGATGGCACACCGCGCCACCTCCGGCAGGCAGGGGGTGGAGACACGTGGGCTACACAGACATCATTCATCTTGACGGGCGTGTGGAGCGACTGGTAAAGAACAACGAGGACGCTCAGGTGGACCCGTGGGAAGTGACCAACGGAGCTACGGGCTACAACAGCGTGAGCCGGCACATCGTGTATGTGGGTGGATGCGACAGCGACATGCGCCCTAAAGATACCCGCACGCCAGCACAGCGCGAGGCGCTCAAGCGATACGTTCTCGAGTTCCACAGCCGGTTCCCGCAGATACGCATCGTAGGACACCACGACCTCAACCCCGCCAAGCAATGCCCCTCGTTCGACGTGGGGCGGTGGATAGCCGAGATAGGCATACGGCAAACGTTCAATCAGCATTTATAACACAGAGCAATGGGAGACACGATATTTCAAATCCTGCAATGGGCAATCCCATCGGGCGGTATCGGCGCCGCCATTGCCTGGATTGCCAACCGACGCCTCAGAACCGTCGAGGAGAAAAAAAAGATAGAAGATACCTACAAGCAGATGTACGACATGGTGAGCCGTGAGCTCATCAGCTTGCAGCAGCAAAACGAAACTAACTATGACAAAATTGAGAATCTTCGCACCGATGGAGACAAGATGCGCCGGGCGCTCAACCGCCTCTCAAGGGCTATCGAGGCTATTCAGATATGTCCTCATCGCACTACTTGCCCTGTCAGTGTGGAGCTGTCGCTCGACCAAGACAGTGACGCGCCAAAGCCTGCACGAGGAAAGCCTACGCCTGCAAAGGGACAGCCTCACACAGACGATCACCCAAACATGGCAGAAGCCGGTGAGGGTTCCCATGGCAACAGCCTGTCTCAAACTCACACTCGACAACATCAGGCAGCTGCCACCAGGAGCAGCGTACATGGCAAGGGAAAAACAGGCGGCTGTCAAACTCCAAAGGAAACCGGCAATGGCGAATGAGCCTGAGCAAATCATCATTGAGGCACAATGCGACTCTCTGGAGCTGGTAGTGGCAAGTTACTCAAAGCGCATCATCACGCTGAAACGGCAGCTGAGTGAGGCAAAGAGTTTGAACAGCGAATTGAAGGAAACGACAAAAGAGCGTGTCTCGCCCAGCCTTAAAATGATAATCATCGCTTTTATCGTCGGGGTGGCGACCGGCATAGTATTAACCCTGTTAACAAGAAAAATATGGCAAAAAGTGTTTTAGACGGAACTGACCTCATCCTATCTATCGGTGGGAATGCACTCGGTTTCTCAACAGGCTGTAAGGTTTCTACCTCTGCCGAAACGGGAGAGCGTGTAACCAAGGAGGCTTCAGGCGGTAAATGGAAAGAGAGCTACATAAAGAGCTTCTCGGAGCAGATCACCGCCGATGGTGTGGTACTTACGGACGGAACAAAAGAAGTTCCGAGTTACGACCAACTGAAAGATGCAATGCTCAAGGGTGAGCCTGTTGATAGTGCATACAATCTCCGTGACGGTGATAAACGTACAGGAAAAGCCAGCGGAGGATATAAGGGCAAGTATCTCATCACGTCATTGGACCTTGACGGTCAAGCTGGCGACGATGCGAAATATTCCATCACCTTGCAAAACTGCGGTGCGGTAACAAAGGTCGATGCAGGGCTGTCAGGTGAAATTAAGAAAAATTCGGAACATAATGAGCAGTTATAATGAACGAAAAGAAACTTAACAAACTGAAGATTGCCGGCAAGGAATATCCCTGCCGTGTAACTATGGGAGCAATGGTACGCTTCAAGAATGAAGCAGGAAAGGACGTGAGTGAACTGAAGCAGACCGATATATCGGAACTGGTACTGTTCATCTTCTGCTGCGTGAAGAGTGCGTGCCATGCGGACAAAGTGGACTTCGAGATGGACTTTGAGATGTTTGCCGACTCATTGGAGCCAGGGAGTGTCAATTCCTTCTACGAGGATATGGCTGCCGCCTCACAAAAAAAAACGGAGAACCCGGTGGCAGGCAAGTAAGCATTGACGAATTGCTGGGAATAGCCTTGGGGTGCATCGGGATGGGTAGAGATGACTTTGAACGGTGTACCCCTTTTGAGTTTTACGAAGTATGGAACAGGTGGGGACAGCAACATAAGGACAGGGAACGCTCTGAATGGGAACGGGCAAGGGTGATGGCTATGTTCTTTATCCAGCCATACGTAAAAGGGAAGCTGACGGCGCATGACGTTCTTCCGCTACCGTGGGACGAGGAAAATATCTCTACCGAGAATGAGAAAATAAGCAAAGAAGAATTTAACAGGCGTTTCGAGGAAGCGAAACGGCGTAACGGACTAAAATAGCACAACCAAGATGGCAAAGGTAGTAGAATTTCAAATTAAGATAAAAGGTGTCGACGGCAATGTTCTGAAAAACCTGAGCGTTGAAGCTACCGGGCTTGACGAAGCTTTGGAAAAGGTAGGTGAGACAGCTCGTAGCACAGGCTCTCAGCTGAAGGAAATGGCGGCAAAGAGCATGGTGTTCGAGGGCGCAATGCGGTCTATAGAAACTCTCCGTGATATGGTGGGCGGACTGGCAGCTCCTTTTAACAGCTTTGAAACGGCTATGCGCAGTGCTAACACGATGGCTGGCAAAAGCGGAGAGGACTTTGATGCGCTCTCCGAGAAGATAGTTGGGCTGAGCAAAAATATACCATTAGCACGTGAGGAACTCGCTACTGGGCTATACCAGACTATATCGAACGGTGTACCCGAGGACAACTGGATAAGTTTTTTGGAGCAGTCGAGCAAGGCAGCTGTCGGCGGACTTGCGGATTTGGGTCAGACCGTAACCGTAACCTCGACCCTTATCAAGAACTATGGACTGAGCTGGGATCAGGCTGGGGCTATTCAGGATAAGATACAGATGACCGCCAAAAACGGTGTAACGAGCTTTGAGCAACTTGGTCAGGCTCTGCCCCGTGTCAGTGGAAGCGCCTCCCAGCTGGGAGTGTCTATGGACGAGCTTATGGCAGTCTTCGCAACCACGACTGGCGTTACCGGTAATACGGCAGAGGTCTCTACCCAGCTGTCTGCCGTTCTGAATGCGCTCATTAAACCGTCCGCAGAGGCGACAAAGGCAGCAGAGGCTATGGGCATAGGCTTCAATGCGGCAAGCGTACAGGCAGCAGGAGGACTTGAGAACTTCCTTTTAGGACTGGACGCAAGCATTAAGGAATATTCAGCCAAGACGGGGCAGCTTAGTGAAAACATCTATGGGCAGCTGTTCGGCAGTGCGGAGGCATTGCGACTGCTCGGCTCGCTGACAGGGGAGCAAAAGGACAAGTTCTCGGAAAACATAGGAGCAATGGCCGAGTCTGCTGGTACGATAGACGAAGCCTTCAACGAGATGTCAAGTACAGGGGACAGTGTAGGACAGATGCTGAAGAACCAAGTACAGTCCATGCTTGACTGGGCGGGCTCTTTGGCCAGCACTTCCGCTCCCTATATAGAAATGATAGCTAATACAGGACTTGCCATGATGAGCATGGCGCAACTGAAAAACGGGTTGGTAACCGTCGTGGCAGGATTGAGGGCTGTTAAGATAGCAACGCTCGCTCAGGCGGCAGCCTCAAAGATAGCCGTAATAGCTTCCAATGCTTGGAAGATAGCGCAGATAGCACTGAACTTCGTGCTGAGTGCCAATCCCATAGGTATCGTCATTATGGCGATAGCCGGGCTTGTAGCCATATTGGTGGCAGCCTATAACAACAGCGAGACTTTCCGTAATATCTGCGACCAAGTATGGGCTGTGGTGAAGGACTTGGCTTCCGCCGTGTGGGATTTCCTTGTAAAAGCCTTTGAGAAGGCAAGCACCGTTATCAAGGAGGCTTGGGAATGGGTAAAGAAGTTCTTTGGCATAGATGACAGCGGTCCTGCAAAACAGACAGGAGGAATAGAAAAGCAGACCAAGGCGCTGAAAGAGAACACGAAGGCAAAGACCGAGAATGCACAGGCGGCACTCAAAGGGAACAAGAAGTTCAATTCTCCTGTCAAAAAAGACAAAGATAAAAAGAGGAACAAGGACCTGTATGACGGAAAGAAACTCATAGCCAACGCCACGAGTTACAAGGAGCTTGGCAACAACATCCAGTTTTATCAGAACAAACTCGAAACGACCAAGGGCTCCGAGACCAAGACTATCGCCCTCTATGCCCAGAAAATAGCCATGCTCCAAAAGCAGCAGGAAACCATCAGCCGTATTCAGGATATGGCTGCACGCCCTACGGAGCTGAAATCCCTTGAAGACATCAACAATGAGATAGCCTACCAGCAGACACTCCGGGAGCGTGCCACGAAATCAGACCTTGCCGGGATAGACAAGGAAATACAGCGTTTGAACGACCTTAAAACGGCATTTGAACGCAGTGCGCACATAGATGTAGGCATTGACAAGATAAAGACATACAAACAGCTGGAGGAAGAACTACAGTACTACTCGGATTTACTGAAAACCGCCACAGAGGAGGAACGTATCGAAATACAGAAGCAGATCAATGCGCTGAATGACCTGCGTAAGAAGTGGGATGACACATTGGCTGAACTGAAAAAGCCTGAGGATATTGCAAGGCTTGACAGCATCGAGAAGCTGGACAACGCCATCAGCTACTATCAGTCAAAGCAGAAGAAGGCAAGCGCCTCTGAAATATCGGAAATAGAGCGCACCATTATGGCATTGGAGAAGAAGCGCAATGCCATGAAACAACTGACACGTATTCCTGAATTGCAGGAGGAGGTCGGCAAGCTTGGTGGAATGAACGGCAGGGAGCTTACGATGGAACTGCGGGTAATGGGCTTGGATGGACTAAAGAAACGCATCAAAGAGTTGCAGGATATGCTTGCGGACACGAAGAACCCGATGGACGAAAGTCAGCGTGCTGAAGTGAACAAACTTGTCAAGAGTTATGAGAACTACCAGAAGATACTTAAAAAGAGTAATGTTACGGTAGAGAATTCGTGGAGTTCTCTCAAAGGCATAGGTGGCGGTATCTCTTCACTGACAGATGCTCTTGAGGGCAATCGAGGAGCTTGGGAAACCATTGTCAGTGTAGTGGACGCAGCTATACAGATTTATCAGGGCATCAACAGCATCATTGCGATTGTGCAGGCACTCACTGGTGTTACGCAGGCAAATACCGCAGCCACAATGGCACAAGGCGTGGCCAAGACTACAGAGGCTACGATAGACACCACGGCTACAGGTATTGAGGTTACGAACAGCGCAGCTCGGACTGCCGCTACTCATGCGGAGACTACAGCCGATGTCGCAGGTGCAGCTGCCAAGACAATGAAGGCCCATGCGAGCATACCCTTCGTGGGCATAGCAGTGGGCGTGGGTATGGTGGCTTCATTGGTCGGCATGATGATGTCTCTTCCGAAATTTGCTAATGGAGGTCTGGTGTACGGACCGACCCTCGCCCTTATGGGAGAATATGGCGGAGCAAGCTCCAACCCTGAAGTAATAGCGCCACTTGACAAACTAAAATCTCTGATAGGCGATACAGGCGGAGGTTTCAGAGGCAGGCTTGAGGCAAGGCTCAGAGGGCGCGACATCGTGATAGCCCTTGCCAACGAGACGCGCATTAACAGGAAAAAGACGAATATAAAAATATAACAAATATGTACATACACGGACATTTCTACAACCAGCTCAACGAGCGCATAGAGGTGCATATCCTCACGAAAGGCAGCCATACGCCCAACATGGAGATAGGGGCGAAGGAGAGCGGCATCAGCTGGACCGACGACCCCGTGGACATCACGAGCCAGGTTAGCGACACCTTTGACGTGCTGCTCTGTCAACAGGCGAGCGTGAGGCTGCTGACAAAAAATTTCGTGCCCGACTTCTTCTGCGCGTCATGCCGCGACGTGGTGGTCAACATCTATCGTGAGGGGGAATGTCTCTTCGCCGGATTCGTAGAGCCACAGACCTACTCGCAGGGATATAATGAGGAGCAAGACGAGATTGAGCTGAGCTGCATCAACATACTCACGGCGATGCGGTATGCCAAGTACCAGGACGTGGGAACGCTGGGGGTATCATACGCGGGCATCAAGGCCACGGCAAAACAGCGCACGATGGCAGACATCATCATCCAAANGCTNAGNGACATCACCAAGGGGGTCGATGTCAAGGGACAGGGAAAGGTGGCATTATTATACGACGGAAGCCGCGCTGTCGNCAGCCTCGAACAGGACAAATATTCGCTTTTCAGCCANCTNTCCGTCAATGANCTGCTCTTTCTNGGCGATGACGAGGATGAGGTGTGGCAGCAGGACGAAGTGCTCGAGGAAACACTCAAATACCTCAACCTACACATCAGGCAAGA
>NZ_JRPQ01000170.1 GCF_000762405.1 Hoylesella timonensis S9-PR14
TGTCTTCCGTGATAGGACATCAGGGTGGCGCTCCTACAGGTGAACAGAAGTTCACTAAGTTGAGCGAGGTTCCGGCTGACCAGATGGCAACCTTGCGCTCGGACAACCCGGAGGAATACAAACGCCTGTACAAGGCTGAGTACGGCATCGAGTGTCAGATATAAATAGTAAAATAGTTAACCAGTTAACGAGTTAACGAGTTCATAGTTATAATTATGAATCATGAATTATGAATTATGAATTCTGAAAGAATAACCCTAAAAACAAAAAAGATGAACAAAATTTTAAAGATGTTTGCCGCACTGCTATTCAATGCGATAGTAGGTGCCGTCATTGCGAAAATGCTTGGCTTGCCTGCCATGGTGGGCGCGCTCACCCTCAACATGGTGGCTGCCATGGTGGGCGCCATGCCAAAAGGCGCACTCCGCGCAGGAGTATTTACTGAAATATGGACCGGCGAGTTAGTTAAGGCTTTGCGCAGCGGCCTTGAAGGGTCATGGCTGGACGGTGTGCCAGACCAGAGTTCAATAGCCAATAATGACGTGATTCATCTCGTAGATGTAGGTGTTGATCCTGACGTGTTGGTGAATAACACGACTTACCCCATTCCACTTCAGGCATTGGATGATAAGGATATTGCCGTGAAGCTCGATAAGTTCCAAACCAAGGTTACTCCTATCACGGACGATGAGCTGTATGCCATAAGCTATGACAAGATGGCTCGTGTGAAGGAAAGTCACGGCAATGCGCTGAATGACGCTAAATTTACAAAAGCCGCCCATGCGCTCTGCGCTCAGAAGAACAGTGCCACCACGCCCGTACTCACCACCACCGGAGAGCGCGACGCTGAAACAGGTCGCCTGCGCCTCCGACCAGAGGACCTTGTGGCCATGAAGCGGGCGTTGGACAAGCTCAAGGTGCCAGCAGAAAACCGCCGTCTTGTGCTCTGCCCCGACCACGTCAACGACCTGCTGCTCGCCAGTCAGAACTTCCGCGAGCAGTACAACATCGACCGCGGAACCGGTAAGGTAGGCAAGCTCTACGGGTTCGACATCTTCGAGTATGCCAACACGCCGCTCTATACGCAGGCCGGCGTCAAGAAAGCACTTGGCGCAAACGCCGAGAAGGGAGAGTTCCAGTGCTCCTTCGCATTCTACACGCCACGCGTGTTCAAGGCCACAGGTTCAACAAAGATGTATTACAGCGAGGCTTCCACCGACCCGGAATACCAGCGTAACAAAATCAACTTCCGCCATTATTTCATCTGCATGCCCAAGAAGACTGATGCCGGCGTGGTAATGGCAAACGGCTATAAGGAAACAGCATGATGAGCAAGCCGATGAAATATCTCGTCATCCACTGCACCGCCACGCCGGAGGGGCGCGAGGTCACCGCGGCGGACATCCGCCGATGGCACACCGCGCCACCCCCGGCAGGCAGGGGGTGGAGACACGTGGGCTACACAGACATGTTCCACCTCGACGGACGTGTGGAGCGACTGGTGAAGAACAACGAAGACGACCGTGTCGACAACTGGGAGATCACCAATGGTGCGGCAGGGTACAACAGCGTGAGCCGGCACATCGTATATGTGGGCGGCTGCGACAAAGCCATGAAGTCCAAGGACACGCGTACAGCAGCCCAGCGCAAGGCCTTGAAACGTTATGTGCAGGATTTCCATAGCCGTTTTCCACAGATACGCATCGTTGGGCATCATGACCTGAACCCTGGCAAGGCGTGTCCGTCATTCGATGTCCGGGCATGGCTTCGTGAGATAGGCATTCGACAATAATCAATAATTAGTAGACGAGTTGACAAGTAGACGAGTAGACAAGTAAATAGACTTTTTTCTTGAAAACTATCAACTCGTGAACTCGTGAACTTGTAAACTCGTAAACTAAAATAACACACAGAGCAATGGGAGACACGATATTTCAAATCCTGCAATGGGCAATCCCATCGGGCGGTATCGGCGCCGCCATTGCCTGGATNGCCAACCGACGCCTCAGAACCGTCGAGGAGAAAAAAAAGATAGAGGATACCTACAAGCAGATGTACGACATGGTGAGCCGTGAGCTCATCAGTCTGCAACAGCAAAACGAAACCAACTATGACAAAATTGAGAATCTCCGCACCGATGGCGACAAGATGCGACGGGCGCTCAACCGCCTCTCACGGGCTATCGAGGCTATTCAGATATGCCCTCATCGCACTGCTTGCCCTGTCAGCGTGGAGCTGTCGCTCGACCAAGACAGTGACACGCCAAAGCCTGCACGAGGAAAGCCTACGCCTGCAAAGGGACAGCCTCACGGCGACGGTCACCCAAACATGGCAGAAGCCGGTGAGGGTTCCCATGGCAACAGTCGGCCTCAGGCTGACACTCGACAGCATCAGATCTCTGCCACCGTCAGCGGCGTACACGGCAAGGCAAAAACAGGCGGCTCTCAAGATCCAAAGGAAACCGGCAACGCCCAATGAGCCTGAGCAAATCATCATTGAGGCACAATGCGACTCACTGCTACTGGTAGCCGCAAGTTACTCAAAGAACATCATCACGCTGAAACGCCAACTCAATGAGGCAAATAGGGCAAACAGCGAGTTGAGGGAAACCGAAAAGGAGCGCGAAGCCCCCGGTCTCAAAATTACATTCATCGCCTTCATCGTCGGGGTGGCGGCCGGCATAGTATTAACCAATTTAATAAGAAAGATATGGCAAAAAGTGTTTTAGACGGAACAAACCTCATCCTTAGCGTGGGTGGCAGCGCCCTGGGATTTTCCACTGGATGCAAGGTAACCACCACCACCGAGACAGGTGAGCGCGTCACAAAAGAGGCGGCAAGTGGCAAGTGGAAGGAGAAATACGTAAAGAGCTTCTCAGAGAGCATCTCCGCAGAGGGCTGTGTGCTCACCGACGGAGACAGTAGCACACCCACCTATGATCAGCTCAAGGAAAAACAGCTCGCTGGCGAACCCATCGACGCCTCCTACGGATTACGCGATGGCGACAAGCGAACTGGAAAAACCAGCGGAGGGTATAGCGGAAAATACATCATCACATCGCTCGAACTTGACGGGCAGGCTGGTGACGACGCCAAGTACAGCGTACAGCTGGAGAACTGCGGAAAGGTCGCAAAGGTGGCGGCAGGACTTAGCGAGTCAGGTTCTACAAGTAGAGCGGGAGGAACCAGCGCATGAAGATAGTCATCAACGGAAAGACTTACCCCTGTTACCTGGTAATGGGGGCGTTCCTGCTCTTCAAGCGAGAGACAGGAAAGGATGTAAGCCAGCTCAAACAAGAAAACCTCGAAGACCTGCTCATGCTCATGTGGTGTTGCCTCAAATGCTCAGCACAGGCAGCGGGACAAGAGTTCCCGTTAGATTTCGAGACCTTCTGCAACACCATCACGCCCGACATGCTCACACAGTGGAACCGACAAATCAGTTCCATGGATGAAAAAAAAACGACCAACAAGACGTAACGCAGGCAGATGTTGAGCAACTGCTCGGAATCGCGTTGGGGTGCATGGGCATGGGGATGAACGACTTCTGCCGATGCACCCCTTCTGAGTTCAGGGCGGCATGGGACGCATGGAACGACAGGCGCATGGCGGTAGAGCGCGACCAGTGGGAACGCTTGCGCATGAGCTGTCTGTGTACACTGCAGCCATGGGCAAAACAAAGGTTAAGCCCAAGTGACATCATGGAGTTTCCATGGGATGAGAAACAGGAAAACCAAAAGCAAGACATACCCGACAGGCAGGAGATCATGCGCAGGTACAGGGAGGAAAAGCGGAAGGCAGGACTGAAATAGCCCGCTTATTTTGCCTTCAGTACGCCATAGCAGAACAAAAGACCTGCGATGATCACCACAAGGCAAAACGCAACAGTAAGCACACAGGCTATTGGGTGCTCCACTATCAGGTCGTGAAGGGGCTGTAAGTTGACGCTTGCTAACATAAAGTTCAAAGTTTGAAGATGCTGCAAATATAAGAAAAAAAATAGAAATCATGACAAAAGAGGTCAGTTTTACCATCAAAATCAATAGCGACGGAGGAGTGAAGAAAGTCACCGCCGACGCAAAAGAGGTGGGGAAGGCACTGTCCGAGGTGCAGGAAGAGGCCGAGAAAGCCAAACAAAGTGTCATCACCTGGGCACAGGCGGCACAGGCCGTAGACGCACTTCAAAACTCCATCGCACAACTCCAGGGGGTGCTCTGTGACCTTACACAGGCATACCAGGTACAGCTGGTGGCAGAAACGCAGCTCGACACCATCATGCGACAGCGCATGGGAAGTACCGACGCGGAGATACAAAGCGTCAAACAACTGTGTGCCGCGCAGCAGGAACTCGGCGTCATCGGCGACGAGGTGCAGTTGAGTGGCGCACAGCAGATGGCAACCTTCCTGAAACAGAAACAGAGCCTCGAGGTGCTCATTCCGGCCATGAACAACCTCGTGGCGCAGCAGAACGGACTGAACGCAACCACACAGGATGCGGTCAGCATCGGCAACATGATGGGAAAGGCCATGCAGGGGCAGACAGAGGTGCTGCAACGCGTGGGAATCACTTTCGACGAGACACAGAAGCAAGTGCTACAGTACGGAAATGAGTCCGAACGGGCTGCCATGCTCGCGGAGGTGATCACGGCAAACGTAGGCAACATGAATGCACAACTGGCAAAAACCGACGCCGGCAAGCAGAAGCAGCTGGAGAACACCCTCGGAGACATCAAGGAACAGTTGGGGAGCATGGTACAGGGAGCCATGCCCTTTGTCACCATCGCCGCACAGACCATGATCTGCCTGGCGGCCACCGCGAAACTCATCACGTCCATCAAGGCGCTCAGTGCGGCATTCGTCCTTACGTCCGTCAAGGGACTGGCACTGGCAGTTCACGAAAGGGTGGTCGCAACGGCACAAAACCTTCTGGCCGCAAGCGGATATACGGCAACGGCTGGTACGGCAGCACTCACCGTTGCCGTAACGGCACTCTACGCCGCCATGACAATGGGTATTTCCATCATCATCACCGGACTCATTTCCCTGTTCAGTTCCATGGGCGACGAGGCGGAAGACGCAGCGCAGAACGTGGACATGCTCAAAGAGAGCACGGATGCCTTCAGCAGCGCGTCATCCAATGCCAAGGCGGAGATCGACATGGAGGTCAGCGCACTGGCATCGCTCATCAACAGCCATAAGAACACGACAAAAAAGGTAAGCGAACTCAACAAGAAGTACGGAGAGAGTTTCGGATATCACCGCACGGCGGTGGAATGGTACGACACGCTCATCTCAAAAAGCAAGGTATATTGCGCGCAAATCGGATACGAGGCACAAGCCAAGGTGCTTGCATCGAAAATCGCCGCCAAGCAGCTGGAGAAAGAGAGCAAGCAAAGCGAGCGGTTTCAGCTTGGACAGCAGTATTGGGACGGAAAAGGAAACACGCATTACAACTGGGAGAATGCAGCCGGAGGAAAAGACTACTACGAACAGCTGGGGGGCGAGGTGAGCAAGCTCGCCAGCGATATAACGGTACTGCAACGGCAGTATGATGCCTGCATCAAGCACATGGTCCAAGCACAGAAGGAACTGGATAGGTCACGGAACGCCGTGCGCGTTACGGATGCGAACATACACGAACTCACCAACGAGGAACTCAATCAGGAGCTGGAGCAGAAACGAAAAGACCTCGACAGGGTCAAAGGCAACGACAACGCCGAACGGCAACGGCTCAACCGTGAGATTGGCCACTTGCAAAAGGAATTGAACAAGCGCGACGCTGTCAACAAGAGAGAACAGGGAGGGGTGCAGCACACCCAAAAGCCGACGGTGAAAACCACTGCCAGGAAAAACGCACCCGAAAAGCCGGTGGAAAATCCAAAAACACTGGAGCAAATAGCCAAGAACATCTCCTACTATGACAACCTGTTGAAAAAAACCGACAAGGATGACAAGAACAAGATAGCCAGCCTGGCAGCACTCATCGCCAAGTACAAGGAACTGCAAAAGGCCGTCCAGAACGAGGTCGACACGGCAAACCGACCAACGTCGCTCGATACCTTGGAAGACATTGACGCCCAACTGCTGTATCAGCAACAGCTGCGAAAACAGGCGTCCAAGGAGAAACTCAGCCAGATCGATGCTGAGATAAAACGTTTGAACAACCTTAAAACGGCATTCGAAGACAGTTCGCATGTAGCTCTCAAGACAGAGGAGATAAAGACCTATGAGCAGCTCGATGCCGAGATCGCCTTCTACGAGAAGCAGCTCAAGAAAGCTACGCAAAGCGGGCGCACGGAGATACAGAAGCACATTCTCGCCTTGCAGAAGCTGCGCCACGAGTGGGATGACACCTTGGCAACGCTCACAAAGCCCGCACACATCGGGACACTCAACTCGATGGAAGAACTCGACAAGGCTATCAGCTACTATGGCGCCCTGCAGCGAAAGGCAAGCGCACAGGAAGTGGAGAACATTCAACGTACCATCAATGCCTTGCAGCACAAACGCGATGCACTGGAGAGGATGACGCAACTGCCTGCCATGCACAATGAAACGCACGAACTGGGAGCGATGAGCGGCAAGAAGCTGCGCATCGAACTCCAAGCGATTGGCTTGGAGGGCATTCGTGAAAAAATACATTCACTGCAGAAAATGCTCGCCGACACGAAGAATCCACTCGGAGCGGAACAGCGCGAGGAGGTGCAGGGGCTCATTGGCACATGGAAGAGGTATGAGAAGGTGCTGCGGCGAAGCCAAATCAGCTTCACCGAGGCATGGGGAGGCATCAAGAGCATTGGAGACGGCGTGCAGAGCCTTACGAACGCGCTCGAGGGGAATGGGGATGCCTGGCAGACCATCACTGGCGTCGTCGACGCGGCCATACAGATTTATCAAGGGTTGAGTGGCATCATCGCCATCATCGACGCACTCACAGGGGCAACGCAGCAAAACACAGCGGCCACCACGGCGCAAGGCATGGCTAAGACGGACACGGCGGCAATAGACAGCAAGGCTACGGCAACGGAAGTCACCAACAGTGCCGCAAAAGCCGCAGCGGCAAGCGAGGAGACTACCGCAGACGTGGCAGGAGCGGCAGCCAAGACCATGAAGGCGCATGCGGGCATTCCCTTTGCAGGCATAGCCATGGGCGTTGGCATGGTGGCCACGCTCATAGGCGTCATGGCGTCATTGCCAAAGTTTGCCAACGGGGGTATCGCCTACGGACCCACGCTGGGCATTTTCGGTGAGTATGCGGGGGCGGCAAACAACCCGGAAGTGGTGGCTCCGCTCGACAGGCTCAAGTCCCTGATAGGCGACACCGGCAGTGGGTTCAGTGGTAAGCTGAAGGCAAGGCTCCGTGGGCGGGACATCGTGCTGGCGCTGGCAAACGAGACGCGCATCAGCAGGAAAAAGACAAACATTAAACTTTGAACTTTGAACTTGTTTACTTTGAACTTTGAACTTTGAACTGTCAACTTACAAACTTAAAAACTCATCAACTAAAAAAACTTCAAGCTATCAACTTGTGAACTTGTCAACTTGTAAACTCGTAAACTTATAAACTTATAAACTTGTGAACTAAAAAACTTATAAACTCAATGTACATACACGGACATTTCTACAACCAGCTCAACGAGCGCATAGAGGTACACATCCTCACGAAAGGCAGCCATACGCCAAATATAGAGATAGGGGCAAAAGATAGCGGCATCAGCTGGACCGACGACCCCGTGGACATCACGAGCCAGGTCAGCGACACCTTCGACGTGCTGCTCTGTCAACAGGCGAGCGTGAGGCTCCTCACAAAAAATTTCGTGCCCGACTTCTTCTCCGCGTCATGCCGCGACGTGGTGGTCAACATCTATCGGGAGGGGGAATGTCTCTTTGCCGGATTCGTAGAGCCACAGACTTATTCGCAGGGATATAATGAGGAACAGGACGAGATTGAGCTGAGCTGCATCGACATACTCACCGCCATGCGGTATGCCAAGTACCAGGACGTGGGAACGCTGGGGGTATCATACGCGGGCATCAAGGCCACGGCAAAACAGCGCACGATGGCAGACATCATCATCCAAANGCTNAGNGACATCACCAAGGGGGTCGATGTCAAGGGACAGGGAAAGGTGGCATTATTATACGACGGAAGCCGCGCTGTCGNCAGCCTCGAACAGGACAAATATTCGCTTTTCAGCCANCTNTCCGTCAATGANCTGCTCTTTCTNGGCGATGACGAGGATGAGGTGTGGCAGCAGGACGAAGTGCTCGAGGAAACACTCAAATACCTCAACCTACACATCAGGCAAGA
>NZ_JRPQ01000171.1 GCF_000762405.1 Hoylesella timonensis S9-PR14
TCAAAGGACAGGGACGCATACTCTTTGGTACGGATGTTCATCATTTTCGCCCTGCTGTATCGGCAGGAATCAGGTTTAATCTATAAATGTAGGGAACAATGAAAAAGAAAATTTTTAATAGTATATGGGTAATGGGAGTGCTAACCCTTGCCGTGTTTTGTTTATCTGCTTGTGATAGGGAGTTGGATGTTCAGCAGTGTTATCCGTTCACTGTCGAGACGATGCCTGTCCAGAAGGACATCGTCAAGGGACAGACGGCAGAGATACGCTGCACCCTCAAACGAGGGGGCGAATTTGCCGACACACGCTACACCATCCGATACTTCCAGCCCGACGGGAAAGGAACGCTAAGAATGGACAATGGGACGGTATTCAAGCCTAACGACCGCTATCCGCTCACCAAGGATGTTTTCCGACTTTACTACACCTCTGCTTCCACAGACCGACAAACCATTGATGTGTATGTGGAGGACAACTTCGGGCAAATCGCCAAACTGTCGTTCAACTTCAACAATGAAAAGGCGGAGGAAAAGGGAAAGACCAACTCAGCAGTAACCAAAGCCTTGAACGATGCGAACTGCTAAACGCTTTGCTTTATTCTGTATAATGTGCTTGCTCTGCCAGCCGACCCTTGCCCAGCGCAGGGTGCGGCTGGCGAACTTGCCACCTTTTGAACGTGCGGTAGTTGTTGTGAAATATTTTGAGGGACTGCACGGTTGGAAGAATTATCCGTATGTTGGGTATGGGCATCATTATCCTAACCTTGATATTATCCTAACTTTATATTGCAAATGATTGA
>NZ_JRPQ01000172.1 GCF_000762405.1 Hoylesella timonensis S9-PR14
TCAAAGGACAGGGACGCATACTCTTTGGTACGGATGTTCATCATTTTCGCCCTGCTGTATCGGCAGGAATCAGGTTTAATCTATAAATGTAGGGAACAATGAAAAAGAAAATTTTTAATAGTATATGGGTAATGGGAGTGCTAACCCTTGCCGTGTTTTGTTTATCTGCTTGTGATAGGGAGTTGGATGTTCAGCAGTGTTATCCGTTCACTGTCGAGACGATGCCCGTTCAGAAGGACATCGT
Source organism: Hoylesella timonensis S9-PR14 (assembly GCF_000762405.1). Taxonomy (GTDB): domain Bacteria; phylum Bacteroidota; class Bacteroidia; order Bacteroidales; family Bacteroidaceae; genus Prevotella; species Prevotella timonensis_A. Next base: position 245 of record NZ_JRPQ01000172.1, read on the forward strand.
CAAGGGACAGATGGCAGAAATCAGGTGTACACTCAAACGTGAAGGCGACTTTGCCGACACTCGCTACACCATCAGATATTTCCAGCTGGACGGGAAAGGAACGCTAAGAATGGACAATGGGACGGCTTTCAAGCCCAACGACCGCTATCCGCTCACAAAAGAAGTGTTCCGACTCTACTACACCTCCGCTTCGACAGACCGACAAGCCATTGATGTGTATGTGGAGGACAACTTCGGGCAAATCGCCAAACTGTCGTTCAACTTCAATAACGAAAAAACGGAGGAAAAGGGAAAGTCCATCGCAGTAGTAACCAAAGCCTTGAACGATGCGAACAGCTAAACGCTTTGCTTTATTCTGTATAATATGTTTGTTCTGTCAATCACTCCCAGCTCAGCGTGGGGTGCGATTGGCAGACTTATCACCTTTTGAGCGTGTCGTAGTGGTCGTAAAATACTTCGAGGGACTACATAGAAAGGATTGTTATCCCTATGTAGGATACGGTCATCGGTTGCAGCCACACGAGCATTTTTCTCCTAATATGTCAGAGCGGCAGGCAGACTCTCTCCTGCGTGCCGACCTTTGGAAATGCTTTGAACACTTCAAAGGATATGGTAAGGATGCACTACTACTTACCTTGCTTGCCTACAATGTAGGAGTAGGTCGTTTGCTCGGTTATGGTAATCATCCCAAAAGTAAGTTGCTGCGAAAGATAGAGTCTGGAGACAGGAACTTCTATCGAGAGTATATTTCGTTCTGCCGATCTAAGGGAAAAGTTTTGAGTGGATTAGTAAAACGGAGAAAGGTAGAGTATGCGCTGTTCTTTAGTTCTCTGTGATTTTACGTACTCTTTTTTTTGTTTTCATTACAAAGAATCACTAATTTTGTAATCAATAATAAATAGGAACATAAATGAGACCTCTTAAAACAATTTTAGGTAGTTATATGCCTGCATTTTTTCGTATGGATTTATCCTTTTCATTCCCTGGCGGAGAAAGAGCTTATGAAAAAATAAATGAGAAAGAAGTGTCTGTCTTTATACATGAATATATACATTTTATTCAAGATATAACAACTTATATTGGGTATAATAATCTTTATGTTTACAGCGAGTATCTACATGGTGCAGTTAACGAGATATACAAAAAGTCCCCGGGGAATATACATTTGCCAATAACCTTCAATAATAACTATGGAAATATAAATCTTAATCGATTTGTTAATAAAGAGACATGCGGAGATATTGAAGAAGAAAATGAATTCTTTTTGACCAAAATTACTTTTGAAGAAAAAGAGGTTCCATATAGAAATCAATTTGTAAGTCATATTAAGAAGGTGAAACTACACTCGGCAAAAGGAAAAATTGTTGATTTTGGTTATCGAGCAATTATGGAAAGTATGGCATACCTAATAGAGAAACAAATCACAAGAGGTAGTTCTATTCCTCCAGATTTTCCATATCTTTCAGCAGAAATGATTGTAAAGGAGTATTACGAAGAATTTGGAGAAAATCCTTTACGGATAATAGCCTTATGCGATGCTTCATTGCAATTTTCTGAGCCAGCAAAAATTTTTATCGAGTCCCTTAAAGAGTTTAAAAAGACAAATTTCAATCCAGAGAATGCGAATGACGTTATAGATTATTTCTATAATAAAAAGTGTGTTCAGATGGGCAATCCAGTAGATTTGACAATGGGCATAATCAATATGGGATTTATGGTTGGAGAGCGGCTGAAATTATACATGAATAATGCGTCTTTTAAGCCATTTCATGATGTAATTCACACAACGATAGGATTTGGGATAAGTCAACGTATAAAGAATAGATATTTCATATTAGATATAGTACGAAATGGATATGCTTTAACAAATCCATTGCTAAGAAAAATTCTGTTAAAAGTCGGAACACCAATAATAAAAGACATAAACGATGATTTTTGGATGATTCCTCCTATTGGAAAAAATCCATCTAACTACTGGTTAGAGTATTTTCCTGCAGTTGAAGCAATCTATAATACTATAGCCAATGGCTTTGATATTTGTGAACTGTTCAATTGGTGCGAAAAATCACCTCATACTATAGAGGATGAGCGGTGTATAAATGAGCCGTGGAAACGAGTAGGAGATAAAAGCCTCTGTCCTTATGCAATGCTTTGGAAACACTGGAATTTATCCAGCTATATTCCAAATATAAAAAGTAGTTATTAATTTCCTCGCGACTTTCTTTTGCTTCTTTGCTTTGGTCGCCTGCTTGTTCAAAGACAAAGAAAAGAAGCCACGCAAATTTTCGGTTTGCGTGGCTCTTGTTCTTATTCAAAATGCTATTTCTACACTTTCGTTATTCTGTCTATTCGTCTGTTAGGGTGTTTGTCGAAAGCCCAATTTATCTCATCATCGGGCAGGGTGCTGTGAATACTTCCACCCATGACCAACCCACAATCTTGCAGGACTTTCTGCTGTGCTTCCTCCTTGCTCTTTGCAACAACATCGAATACGCCGTCAAAAACATATTCGGTATAGACTAAAAATCTTTGTTTCTTCATCATCTCTAATCTTAAAATTCAACCTTTAATAATCTGTACTCCTTTGGCTCTCCATTGGACAACTTGCGTAGTGTGAGCCAAAAGTGATGTGCACCATAGCCGTATGCAAAGAATTTGTCAAGTTCCGTTTCTTCGGCTATTTTATTGATTGTCGACCTTAACTCGTCCTCGTTGTCGGACAAGGTTATCGCATTGATAACCCGAATGAGTATGTGCGGTATCTCGTCCGCCCAGTTACAAATGATGTTCTCAATTTCTGCTTTCATGTCTTTTATAATCTAATGGTTCATACTATGCTGTTGTCTTTATCCGCTGTCTGATAAGCCTTCGGTTGGCATTGACAAGGTTCACGATTTGGTCGTGGTACTCCGTGTTCTTGTTGCACACGCCACGACTTTGCACCACCTCAAATGATTTCAGTGATACCTCTATTGTTTCTATCCGCTTGCCCTCAATGGTTGCCGACAGGATTAGTGAGTCCTCTTTAAGATAATATTCGTTGGAGAATACGCAATGGTGCA
>NZ_JRPQ01000173.1 GCF_000762405.1 Hoylesella timonensis S9-PR14
AAGGCAAAGAAATCAGAAATGTCTTTTTCAGACTTCGTACCACTTAGCGGAAGTGAAAGGTTCAAGACCTTGTATTCAGCCAGATGTTCAGACTGTTTATGTGCCTCCCGTACACCTGTTTCATCCGCATCATACAAGAGTATGATATGCCTAAAACGAAGCTGAAGGCTCTCAATGATACTTGTCGGTATCTGTGCCGTTTCACTGTTGAAGCAAATCGCATTGAAACCGTGTGCATACAATGAGAGTACATCCTTTTCTCCACCTGTGATGAAAAGAATATCACCTTTGGTGGGAATCTGCTCCATACCGAAGCAATAAGTGGCAGGCATTCTTCCACCATAGAGAAAGCGGATTTTCGGACTGTGTGGTCGGTATATCTTTACATAGCCGTTTCCGATATAGGCAAATATCGGTTCTGTCGGTGAACTGTGAAGTTCAAACTTCTTGCCCTCGGCAGATACGCTCTCATACCGTTTAAGACTCCGTACCCGAAACTGCCGGAGTGTATCTTCATGGATACCATAATGCGCCCAATAGTTCAGCAGTCCATCGTCAAAAAGCTGTATCTCGAAACTATATGGACGTTCTTCCGTCCGCTTGGTCTTTTCGACCGTAGGTCTGGAGTCTATAGGATTTTTATATGACGGTGTGATATGCTTGTTATGCTTTTCGGCATCACATAAAGAATACAATCCAAGTTCTTGTACGATGATTTCCAAGACCTCGGGAAAACTCGTTTTCAGATTCAAACTACGCAACGTTGCCACAAACCAGAAACAATCCCCTGAATAGGTGGTATCTCCATGATCATAGAATTTATAAGAAGAAGTTTTCCTATCATAGTAGATATGACAGGAAGCCCGTTTGTCGTCATAGAAGGGGCTACGGAAGTTTCGGTGAAGATTCACCTCAAAACCAAGGAAATGGGAAAATACATCCAAACCTCCTTGGGTAAGCAAAAGAATCTGTTCCTTTTCTATCATAATTGTCGGTTTTTAGGGTTAAGACATGAACTCATGATGAGATTGTCCTTGAAACGGTTGAGCCGACCTAGAACCTCATCGTTTCTCATACCTGATACGCGGAGTCGGTTACATTTCGTGGCTATCACGATAGACTTGAAAAAATAACGCACATCACCACCCTCGGTGTAGCGATACCGCACCAACTGCTTCTTGCGCCAACGGTAAAGGGTGGACTCTGAAACATTCAGAGTCNCGATNAGGTCTTTGGTGGTCATCTCCAGCTCNTCNTCNATNTCTTGGATAAGANGNGAGGTGCGCTCNANATACTGCTCAATTCGGTTGAGCCTGTCTATCAGTTCCTGATAGGCTTGGCTTTCTACTGCTATTATTTCCATATGTCATCACAGTTTGGTTTGTAAGATCATGTGCTGCGGTCCCAATTCCTTGGCGAGATCCATTAT
>NZ_JRPQ01000174.1 GCF_000762405.1 Hoylesella timonensis S9-PR14
AAGGCAAAGAAATCAGAAATGTCTTTTTCAGACTTCGTACCACTTAGCGGAAGTGAAAGGTTCAAGACCTTGTATTCAGCCAGATGTTCAGACTGTTTATGTGCCTCCCGTACACCTGTTTCATCCGCATCATACAAGAGTATGATATGCCTAAAACGAAGCTGAAGGCTCTCAATGATACTTGTCGGTATCTGTGCCGTTTCACTGTTGAAGCAAATCGCATTGAAGCCGTGTGCATACAATGAGAGTACATCCTTTTCTCCACCTGTAATGAAAAGCATATCTCCTTTGGCAGGAATCTGCTCCATTCCGAAGCAATAGGTGGCAGGCATCCGTCCACCATAAAGAAAGCGGATTTTTGGACTGTGAGGTCGGTATATCTTTACATAGCCGTTTCCGATATAGGCAAACATAGGTTCCGTAGGTGAACCATAAAGTTCAAACTTCTTGCCTTCAGCAGATACACTTTCGTAGCGTTTAAGACTCCGTACACGAAAGCGACGGAGTGTATCCTCATGGATGCCATAATGTGCCCAATAGTTCAGCAGACCATCGTCAAATGGCTGTATCTCGAAACTATATGGTCGTTCTTCCGTACACTTGGTTATATCAGCCTTAGGAGTGGGAACAATAGTTTCTTTATATGCTGACGTGATATGGCTGCTATGCTTTTCACCATTACATAAAGAATACAATCCAAGTTCTTGTACAATCGTTTCCAATACTTCGGGAAAACTTGTTTTCAGGTTCAAATTACGGAGGGTTGCCACAAACCAGAAGCAATCCCCAGAATAGGTGGTATCTCCATGATCATAGAATTTGTAAGAAGAAGTTTTCCTGTCGTAGTAGATATGGCAGGAAGCCCGCCTATCGTCATAGAAAGGGCTTCGGAAGTTGCGATGAAGGTTTACCTCAAAGCCAAGGAAATGTGAAAACACATTCAGACCTCCTTGTGTAAGTAAAAGAATCTGTTCCTTTTCTATCATAGTTGTCAGTTTTTAGGATTAATACATGAACTCATGATGAGATTGTCCTTGAAACGGTTGAGCCGACCAAGAATCTCGTCGTTTCTCATACCTGATACGCGGAGCCGGTTGCATTTCGTGGCAATCACGATAGACTTGAAAAAATAACGCACATCACCACCTTCTGTGTAGCGATACCTCACCAACTGCTTCTTGCGCCAACGGTAAAGGGTGGACTCTGAAACATTCAGAGTCNCGATNAGGTCTTTGGTGGTCATCTCCAGCTCNTCNTCNATNTCTTGGATAAGANGNGAGGTGCGCTCNANATACTGCTCAATTCGGTTGAGCCTGTCTATCAGTTCCTGATAGGCTTGGCTTTCTACTGCTATTATTTCCATATGTCATCACAGTTTGGTTTGTAAGATCATGTGCTGCGGTCCCAATTCCTTGGCGAGATCCATTAT
>NZ_JRPQ01000175.1 GCF_000762405.1 Hoylesella timonensis S9-PR14
CTTTTCCGCTGCCTTTACTGCTGCTTTGCCAAGCTCTTTTATCCATCCCATGGTCGTTTGTTTTTTAGTTAGAATAATTGATTTGAATGATTGCTCGTGCCTTATGTTTTTCCATCTTAGGCGTTTCAATGATACCCCCGTTTACAGAGGAACAAAGCCAAGCCTGAAANTTNTTGTTNTCNCTTACTTCCGTGGAAGTCCAATACCAACAGTCTTCATTCAAGGCTATGGGTGTGCCACCNAGCTTTTCTATGATGGGATTGATTTTTCTGGCAGAGACATTCAACAAACGCTGCTCTGCTACACTGGGCAGGAAATCACTCTGGCCACCTTCATGAAANGTAAAGAGCTTCATGGCAAGTGGACTACCCTTCTTTGTTTCGGCATTGTAACTGTTTTGCATTGCTCGTGTGTTGGCGGAACCGTCAAAAGCGGTAAGGCTTCCACTCGTGCCGTTGGAAAGGCCAAGCGAGTCACAGAACACTCCGTCCAGNTCCTTCAGCATAACGGCCATAAGCGGATGAACGTCCGTCTGCTCCGCAAAGACAACGCCCACGGCTTTTTGCGATTTTTGGGCAAAATAAACGTCTGGTGACACACAACTATGATCNTCGCACAAGATATACCCCACATGNATTTCATAATCTGTGGGTTGATAGACATCACATGAGTTCAGNCCTATAAGTACAGCCAATAAAGAAATGGCATATACTATTTTATTGGTGTTACGTGATCTTCTATGTGAAGATTGACGATGAACTTTATAGGAAATTCGCACAATTCTGTGAGAAAGTCTTATGATGCGATTGATTACCATAAGTATTTTATATATATTCATGTCAATTTTAATTTATAGTGGAACCTTAGCACCAATGGCTACGCCAGTACGGAACAAGTCCTCCCCCCGCATCGTGACATCCTCTTTTACCTGAAAGAAGATGCTCCAGCCATGATAGAGGTTGAAGGTGTGTTCGTAGCCGAGTGAACCTACGCCAACAAACTTATGTAAGTCACTGCCGCCACTTACACCGACCCTGATGTTGCCATGATGGTTGCGACTTCGTGTCACGCAAGGCTTATAGGCAAAACCAACCGTCCAAATGTTATAACTGTNCCAAAAAGAACTTCGGGTGACATAACCTGCTTCTGGTTCAGTCTTGTACTTGATATAGTAGTTTGCNAAGTACTCCATTGCATTGTGATAATTCATTTCATGCTCATAAGCCAGTGTGGCATCAAATCCTTGCGGATAGGTAGCACCCATGCCAACCATTACATGATTGCCGTGAGATTGGCTCATAGCTGAAAGGTGAAACAGGCAGATAAGAGAAACTACAGAAACTCTTGGNAAACGGGAAAAACGTATATTCATGATAAGCCTTTTTTTATTGTTCTTTCAAGAGTAACGTGTCGAACGAGTCGGCACTTAATACATCCTCATAGTCGAGATGAAGTGAGATGGCACGACCACTAATCTGTTTTTCTGAAAGCTCAACCGACAGAACCTTGTCATTGGGGAATGTCATCTTTTTCAAGACAACTACATTGCGGTAGCCTTTTCTGAACCTTACAGAACGGTCAAGAATAAATGCTGGTTTCAACTCAATAATCTGAACATTGGTTGACTTTTCTTGTTTCTTGTCCTCGAGCTTTATACGTANCTCATCTATGTCAAATGGGAGGTTGGTCTTGTTTTCTACGGAAAAATCAATGAAAAAATATTCGCCTACAACATAGATGTTNTTCAANCGCATGATCATCTTGTCCTTTTTGGTAAAAGTACTNCGATATTTGGCTGGAGAATTCCATACNTTCATGCAATAAGAGGCCATATCTGTAGTAGACATGCTNATTTCAGGATTGTGGAAAGCATTGCGCTCTATAAGTTCCACTTCCTTATCCGAAACGGCCTCTTGGAGACGACGGGTGTAAATAAGNGCATATTGTACTCTATAACGCTCTGTGATAATAGTGACTATACCCAGTACATCCCCGTCATTATGATTGCCGGTCTTGGGTTTTATACGTATCACGTTATCCAAAGGTTTGTCACCTGCTACGGAATCTGTAGATATNTCCACCAAGCGTATTGGCTCGGAGGCGGTGATGATAGTGGATATGTTTTCGTTGACGGTCAACACCTCCATATCCGAATAAGTCTTTTGAGCATGTACCCCCAACAAAAAAGTGGTACACATAATAACGACTATAGCAATTTTCTGTTTAAAATTTTTCATATNTTTTTTTNTTCTTGTTAGCATTTTAATATCTGTTTCTCTTTTCCTGCCGACTGCCGTCAATCAGATAAACGAGCGTACCATACTTCAATTTTACCCTATTCTTGCGGACAGCTTTTCCTACAGCATTCATCATATGTTGAGAGGCATTCTGAACGGCATTGTTGGCCCAACCTTTGATGCCAGTTGAAGAGGTTGTGTTGTCTACAATGTTCGTTCCACCCTGTGTGGCTGAACCGAGTATCTCTTTAGTGGTTTCCCTGAAGGAAGATTGCGGAACGTAAAGACCCTCCAATCCGTCCGTGTCATAAATGGAAAGGCTTACGTTGATAATCTCATCCCTACAGAAGACGCTCTTTACATTTCCTTTGACTCGCTGTTGACTGAAACCAGACATCTGTGCATAGAGGTAGGTACCTTTCTTAACGGTTATGTCACCAATTTCCACATCATCCAGCAAACGAAGGCGGACACGACTTCCTTCTTGTGCCTTCACATTCTCGTCGATAATAGCCTTGATGAGCTTAGACTCTTCCGATGAAGACGATAGAGTGTTGAAGTAGTCGGAGGATGCCTTTACTTTCTTGACAACTTTTTCGGGATTGCCCTCTGCTTGTCCTCCTGCATCACGGTTGTTGTCCGATGTTCTGGAAGAATAAGAGGATCCGTTGTCATCGTAAGATGTATTTCTTTCGTTCCGAGAACCATTTGCAAGCAGACCATAATCATCTTCGATACTGTCATTATTGTCTACGTTATCACGTCTTCCTCGNCCTGAAGAAGAACCGAAAGCAACGCCCGAAAGATCCTCGTTCATCTTNTCTATCTCACGTTGTCTTCTNCTACGGTCGAGACGTGCAATCTCTGAATCACTTACTGGAGCGACAAAGTTGTCGCTCGAGGAAGAGCTGCGGGAAGCGTTTGNCCCCTTTCGTACACGATCCTGCATTTCCCTGATTCTGCGCTGNTCATCAATCTTGGCACGTTGNTGCGCTTGCTGCCTTTGNACCATTTCAGCCTCTCGATTACTGTATTGGGAATTATAATCTTCCTTTTTATTGATCGAGTCAANGTCNTTCTCAACATTCTCAACTCCAGAAACATCATTGATTTTTCCAAACTCACGCTCGGCATTGTCCAACTTGCCTCCCAACACGCTGTCAGTATTGGCTGACGGCAGATCAGAGTTCAAGTAATCCGTTGTGGCCAAGCGTGGGTCGTTGTCGGACACGTCTGTTTCTACGGCATCAATGACGAAATATCCTACAAACAAAACCAGTGGATATAGTATAGCCGGAAAGACATACTTCCTATCCTTAAAATTTATTTTCTTTACATCCATTTTACTTTTTGTTTATTGTACGTCTTTGATGTAATACTGAATCTACCTGTTCAACAGCTGTTGTGCGCCGNTCCTTAGAGGCGTTATAGCTGCGTACCATATTGAAAATGTTAATGGCAAAACAGCCAATTACAATNCCGAAGACNGTAACGAGGAAGGCTACACGGTGACGGTTGGCCAGAATTTGTATCTTCATGACCAGCCAACTCAAACCACTCTTGTCGGCAAACTGTTTGCCTGCTTCCACTTCTTTTTCATAACGCTCTCTATATTTTGGGTCGTTCTTGTCNGGCATAGGGTCNCCCATAATAATTCTCTTGAATCCCATAATATTCAATCTTTAATGTTAGTAATTGGTTTTCTGATTTTCGGAGAGATCTTTGTTGACAAGAGTTCTCCAGCCGTAGATGATAAAGCCGTGTGGGTTGTTTTCNGTTCGAGGTACTCGCCTTAGACTTCCTGCGGTAATGAGCTGACGCATCAGGATGCTGGTGCGACGCTCGATACGTTGACGGCCATAATAGGTAAAGGTCAGCTTCTTCTCGTCTAACTTGATAGAGTCACAGAANATACTGCATATCGTACTCGTTCCAATAATGTTATTATAAAAGCCTTTTTCCTTCAAGGCGTTATATTGNGCAAGACCTGACTCATCAATAAGGTACATGGCTTTCTTGATGGTATAATCAATATACTTATCATCAGGAGCCAATGTAAAGAACAGGTTATGGAACATCTCCACGTGACTTTTTGCTTCCACGCCAAAAGTCTCATCCATNGTAGTCTGCTTGACTAAAACNGGTACNGTNCCATCAAGGACATAAATCTTCTTATGAGCATCGGCAACCATNCCTCTGGCTATAAAAAGACTTCCAAGGCTGATAACTATACAACCTATCAAAAAAAGACTTGTGACNATCAATACTAATTTTATCTTGTTTTCTAATTTTTTTAATACAGCCATAGNTTTNTTTTTTTANTGGATTCTGGGCATGACAGACATGGCACTTGATTTGACGGAGGATGCCACTCCTTCTCCAAAGTTACGAGTGGAGAAAGCGGTGTCTCCTTCAGGTATCATCCATGCTGCAAGATCGGGAACCAAGTTGAGACACCTTAATGCAACTACGGAAGCGGCAAGAAGATAACCACAGGACATGAAGGCATTTTGTACATAACCGTTCATTGTGTTCACATTCGATGTAATGGCGGTTAGGTTTTCAACCTGAACGCTAATCACAATATCAAACAACAGCAGGACATAAAAACCTACAAAATAGAGCATGGCTCCATAGAAGTGGACGGTCAGGTAGCGGATAATCCATTTTGCCCACGCCCCTTCCCATTTCGGAAGGACGGAGAAAGCCCATTGGATGGGACCAAAGATGGTCAACATACCCAATAAGATTTGCTGACAGAATATGGTTGCCCACCAACCGACACGATACAGAACAAGCGAAAAGAACATAACAATCTTATCTAAGCCGATGATTAGACCTGCAAAAACAGATGTCTTTTTAGCTCTGGCGGCATCTTTTAAACCATCTACAGTATCTTTACCAGAAGTGTTTTGACCTAAAACATCAAGACTTGAAGCATTCTGTAGTCCTTCGGAAGCCACTTCCACCTCTGCTGCCTTTTGATACATCGTGTCACGTTTTTGCAAAAGTGGCATCAACTCGTTGTATTTCTCACTGACTTGCACAGCTTCCGCTTCATATAGGTCGTGGGTATAGCTGCCTATACAGTTGGGAATATATGCCAAAGCATCCAAGATGCTACCACTGCCGCCACCCATGCCAGTCATGCTTGGAGGGTACCAAAAAATCATGACCATGGCGATACCTAATACTTTAAGTATNTTGAANACATCAATGGGTTCTCCCTTGACCATCATCTTATAGGCAATGCTGGCACCTACAATGATGGAAAACAAGGCTCCCAATGCCATGCTCATTTGAAGGATCCACCAAAAAGGACCCTGTGTACCAATAAAATCGGGATTGCACAAAAACTCATTCGTTTGAAAAACAACATTGTCAATGTCTTCCTCAAACAGGTCAACTCCTATTGTCTGGGATAGGTCGGAGATTGTGTTCGACAACCCCTGAAGACCTCCTTGTGCAGCTAATAATAAGGAACTGAATGTCATAATTTACATTTTTACTTGTTAGCGTATATTTTATATTTTACTTTTTGATTTCACTTTTTTGAAAAACCATCAACGCCCACCGCCGTTCTCCAACGGTTCAAGGCATCAAAAGCTACTGTAGAGACGGAGGATAACCGCTGGGGTGGCTTGCTGTTTTCCCGCATCTCCTTTGCGGACTTCATGCCTTTCCATGCAAGAAGCTGTTTGGTGAGCTGGTAATTGCGNCTGACAATATCTTTATAGATGGCTATGTACTCTTTCTTCTTGCGTCCCAAATCTTGATAGGACTCACGAGTAACCTTGATAGCGGTCTGAAGACAGTTATAAATGNTCTTCCACCTGCGATAGTCTTCAGATGTACCACCGTAAGGCATGATAAGATTGATATTCTTCTGAAAGATGGATAGTCTGTTCTCTATCTTGCTTTTTTCAACTGTCCATGCTAAGTCGGTCATTGGACTGCGGTCAACTATATTCTNTGCCTCTATCTTGGCACGGCGGAAGGTCACAGAATCTATGCTGTCNGCATAANGTTTTTCATCTGCGACACGAGTTTTCATGNGAAGACGGAAAANCTGCTTGTTCAGCANATTGGCTGTCGATTGATATCCCTTGTGAAATGCGTTATAGTAGTAACG
>NZ_JRPQ01000176.1 GCF_000762405.1 Hoylesella timonensis S9-PR14
CTTTTCCGCTGCCTTTACTGCTGCTTTGCCAAGCTCTTTTATCCATCCCATGGTCGTTTGTTTTTTAGTTAGAATAATTGATTTGAATGATTGCTCGTGCCTTATGTTTTTCCATCTTAGGCGTTTCAATGATACCCCCGTTTACAGAGGAACAAAGCCAAGCCTGAAANTTNTTGTTNTCNCTTACTTCCGTGGAAGTCCAATACCAACAGTCTTCATTCAAGGCTATGGGTGTGCCACCNAGCTTTTCTATGATGGGATTGATTTTTCTGGCAGAGACATTCAACAAACGCTGCTCTGCTACACTGGGCAGGAAATCACTCTGGCCACCTTCATGAAANGTAAAGAGCTTCATGGCAAGTGGACTACCCTTCTTTGTTTCGGCATTGTAACTGTTTTGCATTGCTCGTGTGTTGGCGGAACCGTCAAAAGCGGTAAGGCTTCCACTCGTGCCGTTGGAAAGGCCAAGCGAGTCACAGAACACTCCGTCCAGNTCCTTCAGCATAACGGCCATAAGCGGATGAACGTCCGTCTGCTCCGCAAAGACAACGCCCACGGCTTTTTGCGATTTTTGGGCAAAATAAACGTCTGGTGACACACAACTATGATCNTCGCACAAGATATACCCCACATGNATTTCATAATCTGTGGGTTGATAGACATCACATGAGTTCAGNCCTATAAGTACAGCCAATAAAGAAATGGCATATACTATTTTATTGGTGTTACGTGATCTTCTATGTGAAGATTGACGATGAACTTTATAGGAAATTCGCACAATTCTGTGAGAAAGTCTTATGATGCGATTGATTACCATAAGTATTTTATATATATTCATGTCAATTTTAATTTATAGTGGAACCTTAGCACCAATGGCTACGCCAGTACGGAACAAGTCCTCCCCCCGCATCGTGACATCCTCTTTTACCTGAAAGAAGATGCTCCAGCCATGATAGAGGTTGAAGGTGTGTTCGTAGCCGAGTGAACCTACGCCAACAAACTTATGTAAGTCACTGCCGCCACTTACACCGACCCTGATGTTGCCATGATGGTTGCGACTTCGTGTCACGCAAGGCTTATAGGCAAAACCAACCGTCCAAATGTTATAACTGTNCCAAAAAGAACTTCGGGTGACATAACCTGCTTCTGGTTCAGTCTTGTACTTGATATAGTAGTTTGCNAAGTACTCCATTGCATTGTGATAATTCATTTCATGCTCATAAGCCAGTGTGGCATCAAATCCTTGCGGATAGGTAGCACCCATGCCAACCATTACATGATTGCCGTGAGATTGGCTCATAGCTGAAAGGTGAAACAGGCAGATAAGAGAAACTACAGAAACTCTTGGNAAACGGGAAAAACGTATATTCATGATAAGCCTTTTTTTATTGTTCTTTCAAGAGTAACGTGTCGAACGAGTCGGCACTTAATACATCCTCATAGTCGAGATGAAGTGAGATGGCACGACCACTAATCTGTTTTTCTGAAAGCTCAACCGACAGAACCTTGTCATTGGGGAATGTCATCTTTTTCAAGACAACTACATTGCGGTAGCCTTTTCTGAACCTTACAGAACGGTCAAGAATAAATGCTGGTTTCAACTCAATAATCTGAACATTGGTTGACTTTTCTTGTTTCTTGTCCTCGAGCTTTATACGTANCTCATCTATGTCAAATGGGAGGTTGGTCTTGTTTTCTACGGAAAAATCAATGAAAAAATATTCGCCTACAACATAGATGTTNTTCAANCGCATGATCATCTTGTCCTTTTTGGTAAAAGTACTNCGATATTTGGCTGGAGAATTCCATACNTTCATGCAATAAGAGGCCATATCTGTAGTAGACATGCTNATTTCAGGATTGTGGAAAGCATTGCGCTCTATAAGTTCCACTTCCTTATCCGAAACGGCCTCTTGGAGACGACGGGTGTAAATAAGNGCATATTGTACTCTATAACGCTCTGTGATAATAGTGACTATACCCAGTACATCCCCGTCATTATGATTGCCGGTCTTGGGTTTTATACGTATCACGTTATCCAAAGGTTTGTCACCTGCTACGGAATCTGTAGATATNTCCACCAAGCGTATTGGCTCGGAGGCGGTGATGATAGTGGATATGTTTTCGTTGACGGTCAACACCTCCATATCCGAATAAGTCTTTTGAGCATGTACCCCCAACAAAAAAGTGGTACACATAATAACGACTATAGCAATTTTCTGTTTAAAATTTTTCATATNTTTTTTTNTTCTTGTTAGCATTTTAATATCTGTTTCTCTTTTCCTGCCGACTGCCGTCAATCAGATAAACGAGCGTACCATACTTCAATTTTACCCTATTCTTGCGGACAGCTTTTCCTACAGCATTCATCATATGTTGAGAGGCATTCTGAACGGCATTGTTGGCCCAACCTTTGATGCCAGTTGAAGAGGTTGTGTTGTCTACAATGTTCGTTCCACCCTGTGTGGCTGAACCGAGTATCTCTTTAGTGGTTTCCCTGAAGGAAGATTGCGGAACGTAAAGACCCTCCAATCCGTCCGTGTCATAAATGGAAAGGCTTACGTTGATAATCTCATCCCTACAGAAGACGCTCTTTACATTTCCTTTGACTCGCTGTTGACTGAAACCAGACATCTGTGCATAGAGGTAGGTACCTTTCTTAACGGTTATGTCACCAATTTCCACATCATCCAGCAAACGAAGGCGGACACGACTTCCTTCTTGTGCCTTCACATTCTCGTCGATAATAGCCTTGATGAGCTTAGACTCTTCCGATGAAGACGATAGAGTGTTGAAGTAGTCGGAGGATGCCTTTACTTTCTTGACAACTTTTTCGGGATTGCCCTCTGCTTGTCCTCCTGCATCACGGTTGTTGTCCGATGTTCTGGAAGAATAAGAGGATCCGTTGTCATCGTAAGATGTATTTCTTTCGTTCCGAGAACCATTTGCAAGCAGACCATAATCATCTTCGATACTGTCATTATTGTCTACGTTATCACGTCTTCCTCGNCCTGAAGAAGAACCGAAAGCAACGCCCGAAAGATCCTCGTTCATCTTNTCTATCTCACGTTGTCTTCTNCTACGGTCGAGACGTGCAATCTCTGAATCACTTACTGGAGCGACAAAGTTGTCGCTCGAGGAAGAGCTGCGGGAAGCGTTTGNCCCCTTTCGTACACGATCCTGCATTTCCCTGATTCTGCGCTGNTCATCAATCTTGGCACGTTGNTGCGCTTGCTGCCTTTGNACCATTTCAGCCTCTCGATTACTGTATTGGGAATTATAATCTTCCTTTTTATTGATCGAGTCAANGTCNTTCTCAACATTCTCAACTCCAGAAACATCATTGATTTTTCCAAACTCACGCTCGGCATTGTCCAACTTGCCTCCCAACACGCTGTCAGTATTGGCTGACGGCAGATCAGAGTTCAAGTAATCCGTTGTGGCCAAGCGTGGGTCGTTGTCGGACACGTCTGTTTCTACGGCATCAATGACGAAATATCCTACAAACAAAACCAGTGGATATAGTATAGCCGGAAAGACATACTTCCTATCCTTAAAATTTATTTTCTTTACATCCATTTTACTTTTTGTTTATTGTACGTCTTTGATGTAATACTGAATCTACCTGTTCAACAGCTGTTGTGCGCCGNTCCTTAGAGGCGTTATAGCTGCGTACCATATTGAAAATGTTAATGGCAAAACAGCCAATTACAATNCCGAAGACNGTAACGAGGAAGGCTACACGGTGACGGTTGGCCAGAATTTGTATCTTCATGACCAGCCAACTCAAACCACTCTTGTCGGCAAACTGTTTGCCTGCTTCCACTTCTTTTTCATAACGCTCTCTATATTTTGGGTCGTTCTTGTCNGGCATAGGGTCNCCCATAATAATTCTCTTGAATCCCATAATATTCAATCTTTAATGTTAGTAATTGGTTTTCTGATTTTCGGAGAGATCTTTGTTGACAAGAGTTCTCCAGCCGTAGATGATAAAGCCGTGTGGGTTGTTTTCNGTTCGAGGTACTCGCCTTAGACTTCCTGCGGTAATGAGCTGACGCATCAGGATGCTGGTGCGACGCTCGATACGTTGACGGCCATAATAGGTAAAGGTCAGCTTCTTCTCGTCTAACTTGATAGAGTCACAGAANATACTGCATATCGTACTCGTTCCAATAATGTTATTATAAAAGCCTTTTTCCTTCAAGGCGTTATATTGNGCAAGACCTGACTCATCAATAAGGTACATGGCTTTCTTGATGGTATAATCAATATACTTATCATCAGGAGCCAATGTAAAGAACAGGTTATGGAACATCTCCACGTGACTTTTTGCTTCCACGCCAAAAGTCTCATCCATNGTAGTCTGCTTGACTAAAACNGGTACNGTNCCATCAAGGACATAAATCTTCTTATGAGCATCGGCAACCATNCCTCTGGCTATAAAAAGACTTCCAAGGCTGATAACTATACAACCTATCAAAAAAAGACTTGTGACNATCAATACTAATTTTATCTTGTTTTCTAATTTTTTTAATACAGCCATAGNTTTNTTTTTTTANTGGATTCTGGGCATGACAGACATGGCACTTGATTTGACGGAGGATGCCACTCCTTCTCCAAAGTTACGAGTGGAGAAAGCGGTGTCTCCTTCAGGTATCATCCATGCTGCAAGATCGGGAACCAAGTTGAGACACCTTAATGCTACTACGGAAGCGGCAAGAAGATATCCGCAGGACATGAAGGCATTTTGTATATAACCGTTCATTGTATTCACATTCGATGTAATGGCGGTTAGGTTTTCAACCTGAACGCTAATTACAATATCAAACAAAAGCAGGACATAAAAACCTACAAAATAAAGCATGGCTCCGTAGAAGTGGACGGTCAGGTAGCGGATAATCCATTTTGCCCACGCACCTTCCCATTTCGGAAGGACGGAGAAAGCCCATTGAATGGGACCAAAGATAGTCAGCATACCCAATAAGATTTGCTGGCAGAATATGGTTGCCCACCAACCGACACGGTACAGAACAAGCGAGAAGAACATAATGATCTTATCCAAGCCGATGATTAGACCAGCAAAAACAGATGCCTTTTTGGCTCTGGAGGCATCTTTTAAGCCGTTAATGGCAGATTCTCCTCCTGCAGTTTTTGTCATTATATCTATGCTGGGATCTTGGTTTACAATACTTTCTGCAGCTTCCACCTCTGCAGCCTTTTGATACATCGTGTCACGCTTTTGCAAAAGCGGCATCAATTCGTTGTATTTCTCACTGACTTGCACGGCTTCCGCTTCATACAGGTCGTGGGTATAGCTGCCTATACAGTTGGGAATATATGCCAAAGCATCCAAGATGCTACCACTGCCGCCACCCATGCCAGTCATGCTTGGAGGGTACCAAAAAATCATGACCATGGCGATACCTAATACTTTAAGTATNTTGAANACATCAATGGGTTCTCCCTTGACCATCATCTTATAGGCAATGCTGGCACCTACAATGATGGAAAACAAGGCTCCCAATGCCATGCTCATTTGAAGGATCCACCAAAAAGGACCCTGTGTACCAATAAAATCGGGATTGCACAAAAACTCATTCGTTTGAAAAACAACATTGTCAATGTCTTCCTCAAACAGGTCAACTCCTATTGTCTGGGATAGGTCGGAGATTGTGTTCGACAACCCCTGAAGACCTCCTTGTGCAGCTAATAATAAGGAACTGAATGTCATAATTTACATTTTTACTTGTTAGCGTATATTTTATATTTTACTTTTTGATTTCACTTTTTTGAAAAACCATCAACGCCCACCGCCGTTCTCCAACGGTTCAAGGCATCAAAAGCTACTGTAGAGACGGAGGATAACCGCTGGGGTGGCTTGCTGTTTTCCCGCATCTCCTTTGCGGACTTCATGCCTTTCCATGCAAGAAGCTGTTTGGTGAGCTGGTAATTGCGNCTGACAATATCTTTATAGATGGCTATGTACTCTTTCTTCTTGCGTCCCAAATCTTGATAGGACTCACGAGTAACCTTGATAGCGGTCTGAAGACAGTTATAAATGNTCTTCCACCTGCGATAGTCTTCAGATGTACCACCGTAAGGCATGATAAGATTGATATTCTTCTGAAAGATGGATAGTCTGTTCTCTATCTTGCTTTTTTCAACTGTCCATGCTAAGTCGGTCATTGGACTGCGGTCAACTATATTCTNTGCCTCTATCTTGGCACGGCGGAAGGTCACAGAATCTATGCTGTCNGCATAANGTTTTTCATCTGCGACACGAGTTTTCATGNGAAGACGGAAAANCTGCTTGTTCAGCANATTGGCTGTCGATTGATATCCCTTGTGAAATGCGTTATAGTAGTAACG
>NZ_JRPQ01000177.1 GCF_000762405.1 Hoylesella timonensis S9-PR14
TATCTCCAGCCCTTTCGCAACAGCCACCGCAAAGCCGTGTATGTATCAGAGGAAACTCAACGAAAGTTGGACTTCGTGGTGAGGAAAATCGGTGAGCAGGGAGCAAGCGTTTCAGGATATGTGGAGCAGGTGCTTCGAGAACATCTCGACCAATACAAAGATGATGTGGAAAGATGGCGGAAACTCTGAAGTACTGCATTCCTCGAATGCAAGCCTACGCTGAGTTACTGTATTCAGTGAATGCAGTAACACGGCATGGGTTTATAATCCCATTTTCTACATCAGCAAGGTGTGTCTTTGTACCACAAACTGCCGTTTGTACCACAAAGCCCCTTGCCCCGAAAGGGGGATTAAATCACTCCAAAGTCGTGATTAGAAAGCAATGAAGAAGCAAAAACAAAAGAAGCCAGACGGCAGATGTTCCACCTGCCCACGATGGGACAGATGGCACATCAGGATACCTAATTCTGAAGACCAGCAGAAGCTTATCAGACTCTACCGCAAGTCGGGAGCAAAAACGAAAAGTGATTTTGTCCGAGCAAGACTTTTAGGTGAAGCCTTTAAGGTCATCACCCAAGACCCTGCAAAAGAGCCTTACTTGGAGAAACTCTCCGAAATCGTTTCTATGACTCATAAGATAGGCGTGCTGTACAACGAAGCCGTGAAAGCCCTCAAGACTTATCATTCTGTCGCCACTGCGCAACAACTGCTCAGCAAACTCGAAACCTATTCCCAACTTCTTATTAGACTGCAACAACAAGCAGTACAACTGACAAAATCCCTTAGGGATAGACAAGAGTGAATGCTGATAAATCATAACACCCAACGTTAGTATCGTGCTGTGATTGCCCAATCCATCTTTGGTCAGTTATCAATGTTAGGAAAATAGGATTTGTATGTTGTAGACGGTAATAAAACGTTATGGCAGCAGGTATTCGGATAAACTATATCCGAATACCTGCTGCCATAACGTTTTATTACTGACGATGATTCTGCAATAGGCTTTCATGTGCTGTTGCAACATTGAGGTATTTTGTCCCTGTGTACTCACTGTGGCTATTGCCATAAAATAGTTTCCATCTTCCCTATGTATGAGCCTGGCTTTATGGCTTGTGATGTTGCAGTTATAAGATGCATTTTCGTTGCCCTCGAAAGATATATAAGCCGTCCTTGGCTCATCGAAAAGATACAAATACTTGTATGGCACAAACACTTGTACTGTCCTTTGATTAATGACCTCACCATTAGCCTCTATGGATATAGGATAAGGTTTCTTGTAGAAAGCAACTGCGAGGGCGAGGACTATTATCGTAATGACAACCGTTCCCAAGCTGACGAGGCGAGGAGGAACTTTACCTATCACGTTCCTCACCTTCTCGCTTCTCAACTCGATATTATCTGATTCTGTTTCTTTCTGTTCCATGTCAAAAACATTTTAGTTTCCCAATTCCAACTGATTCTTCACAAGATTATAGTATGCCCCTCGCTTGGCGGTCAAAGACTCATGGTTGCCTATCTCAACCACTTTTCCATGGTCGATGACCACGATTTGGTCGGCATTCTTCACCGTGCTTAGGCGATGAGCCACAATCACAACAGTCTTGCCCTTATAGAACATATCCAAGTTCTCCACGATGCTTTTCTCATTGTTGGCATCGAGCGAGTTTGTAGCCTCGTCAAGGAATATATAGTCGGGATTCTTGTAAACCGCCCTTGCAATCAAGATACGCTGTTTCTGTCCTTGGCTCAGTCCCACACCATCACGCCCAATCTTGGTGTTGAACTTCAGAGGCAAAGCCATCACGTAATCCTTGATGCAAGCTATCTCGGCAGCTTTCAACAACCTTTCCTTATCTATATCGCCATCATCAACAGCAATATTTCTTGCGATACTCTCCGAGAATATAACACCATCCTGCATGACAACACCACATTGTCTGCGCCACCACTTTTTGTTGAGTTTGTTGATGTCAGTATTTCCAATATTGATTTTTCCCTCCAAGACAGGATAATAACCAAGCATCAAACGGATGAGGGTGGTCTTTCCACTGCCAGATGCGCCAACGATGGCTGTTACCTTACCTTGCGGAATGTGAATACTCACATCGTCTATGGTTTTGCGCAAAGCATGTTGGTCGTACTTGAACATGATGCTCTTGATGTCAATGCCCTCATTCTTATCTTCAATAGAAGTTAGCAAGCCTTCCTTTCCATTCTCATCATCCATCTGGTGAATCTCATTGATTCGCTCCAAGCTAATCTTCACATCTTGCAGAGAATAGAAGAAGTTCATCAGTTGCTCCACTGGTGAGTTGAGCTGTCCGATGATGTATTGCACGGCAAGCATCATACCGAGTGTCATTTGCCCATGAATCACGGCAGTAGCTGCAACTACCGTAATGATGATATTCTTCACCTCATTGATGAAGATACTTCCAGCCTCCTGTGTCTGTTGGAGTTTGAGTGATTTCATCTGTACCCCGAATAGGTCTGCTTGCGTGTCCTCCCATTCCCATCTTCTGCGCTGCTCACAATCCTGCAACTTGATTTCTTGCATAGAAGTGATAAACTCATAAGTTTTGTTGTTGTTGATAGCTTGCTGCTCAAACAGTTCGTAATCAAGTACCTTTCTTCGCTTCAAGAATAAGGTCATCCATACACCATAGAGAATGCTTCCCAACAAGAAAATGACAAACACCAATTTGTTATAGAAAAACAGCACCACCGAAAATACCACGAAAGTAAGCATGGCAAAAGCGATGTTGAGCGTCTGCTGAGTAAGGAAGTTGTTCACACGGCTATGGTCGTTCATTCTCTGCATCAAGTCGCCCATGAGTTTCGTATCAAAGAAAGACATAGGTAGTTTCAATAACTTGATGAAGAAGTCACTTACCAATGATATGTTGATACGTAAGGAAATGTGAAGCAACAACCATCTGCGGATAAAGTCTATTGCCGTTCGGCTGATTGTAAGCATCAACTGCCCCAAGAGTATAAGCCAAACAAAACCTATTTCTTGGTTCTTGATACCGACATCCACGATAGATTGGGTAAGGAATGGCAGGACAAGCTGCAGGAGGCTTCCGACTACTAGACCCAAGATGATTTGTCCGAAATACTTGCGGTATTTCTTCACATACCCAAAGAGAAAGCGGAAAGACCTCTTTTCTTTGATGTTCTCTTCACCTTGCATCTTATAAGTAAAGAACGCAGGAGTGGTTTCCAAGAACATAACAATGCCCTTGTCCTCACCATTAGAGTTCGTGCTTATCCAATGTTGTTTGAACTCGTCTAAGGTATAAGCAACCAATCCCTTCCCTGGGTCTGCGACATAGAACTTCTTGGATTTCTTAATCTTATATAAGACCACAAAGTGATTCTGATTCCAATGGAGAATACAGGGCAATGGAGCTTCGTTTAACATGACGATAGAAATTCTCGCACATGCCGTATGTAATCCAAGAGTATTAGCTGCTTCATTGATTCCTAACATTGAAACACCTTCCGTTGTGGCAAAGCAAAGTTTCGACAGAGAATCTAATGTATATTCCCTGCCGAAATATTTACATACCATTTGCAAACTGGCTATGCCACATTGCATGGAATCATGTTGATGAAGACTTTCTATCGTTTTGGTCATTGATTAATACATTTTCATGATAGCACTATCAATATTCTTATTAACCTCAATTTCTCCACGTTTAGATTTCTTGCCATAGCTAAGGCTGTAAGTCAGTGTTAAATTTATATTACGCCCATTGATTTCGTTAAAAATCCGCGAATTTCTATTATAACACCCATAATCCATTGTTATATGTTGCTTGTCATAACGTGAAAAGGGATTGCGTACTAAAGCCTCAATAGCCAATGCCTTGTGAGTCCAACTCACTTTCCATTCATAGGTAGGACGACATTGGATGAACCACGGTTGTCGAATATCAAGTGATTTATATGGAGTCTGATAATCGAAACTAAGCATCCATTCTCCTGCAAGATAAACCAAGCCACCTTTTATGTGAAAACTGTTGTGCGACATATCGTAAGTAGCCCCTTTTAATGTATTACATTCTTCAATCGCTGTGGCGCTCAAACGCAAATGCTCATTGAATAAATTATAGGTACAACCTACAGTAAACATATTACCGTAGAAAGTTCCGCCATTTATACGAGTATCAAAAATCGTATTCGTATTAGCTGTATACTGATGTACTATGTTGTCAAAATAAATATTACTATCATACGATAAAGCCAAACGAATTTTTCCAATTTGTCCATTGTATGAAAGGGTGTTTCCTAATACTTTCATCGGTGCAATGTCAGGATTACCACAAGTTGCCTCAAAAAAAGATGTCGGAACAACCATTGAATTTTTTTGTGACGGTTCAAATAAAGTATGTGTAAAAAGACCATTTAACGATAAAGAGTGCTTGTTATTAATGACATAGTTTCCACCATAAAAAGCAACAGGCATACAGTAATTATCATGTATGGAGTTTAAAGAAACGGCCGTATTAGATAACCCCGCAGAGATATAGTAATAGTATTTCTCACTATATTTGCTGAGTTGAAGTAATCCAACAGTAATGTTGGAAGTCAGATGCTGTTTTCCAATTGCTGTTCCATCATAATTATCAGTATAATGTTTATAATCATTGCTCAATGCGCCTGCTAGAGTAAGGCTATTTTTCCAAGTTTTCGAATAGCGAATATTACCATTCAGCACATAGTTATTTTCTATTACTTTTGAATTTAATGAAGCTTGTTCTGTCTCTGTATACAGACTGTAGTATTTATTGTGCCCCATAGAAGCAGATGCTGTAACGTCAAAAGCCTGCTCTTTAGGCAACCATAATGTGTAATTTACATATGCTGATGGTGCTATAGATTGGCTGTTATATGAAACAGTACGCTTTGTTGCACCATATGGTTCGGTGTAGTAAATACCCTGTATGGTATTGGAATTTGGCACAGCCTGACGATTAAAGCCAACATAGGTATTTAATCTGTGGGTATTCCCCATGGAGGTTAAGCGCAATCGCATAGCTTGCCCATTATTTATTTTCAACGGACTCTCATCTTTATAATTACGTTCCAAAACGGATTTATCTGAAAAGACAAACATATCATTTCCTTCTGTATAGCTATGGTCTCTATGCCAGTCACCAGTGACGGTTAGGGAAAATGTGTATCGTTTTTTATTAAAATCAGCAAAAGCTAAATATTCCCCCGATTTGTAGGCAAATCCTTCATTTGCAGAAAAATACACATTGCCCCCATAATTCATTTTTACAGTTACAAAATTAACCAATCCTGCTTTACCTGCATATTTCCCGCTTGGAGTTCTTATATACTCTATTGTACGAATGTTCTTTGCACTAAGAGATGCTACATCTTCTGGCAATGCCTCCATTCCATTAATACACAATACAACCTCTCCTCCACTATGAGTAGTAATGCTACGAGTGCGTGCCGATACTTCCAAGTCAGGAGTCTGCATAAGATATAGTAGATTAAAACCATTTGTAGAATGTTTTTTCTCAAGTTGAGTTGGTATCAACAATGCCTTGTTGCTCATTTCAATTTGACCATCAGCAGTAACAACAACTTCTGGCAGTTTTTCGGTCTTGGTACTGTCTGTTTGTGCTGTAATGTCTGTTATTGTGACAAACAGCAAGAAAAAGAATAGATAGTATTTATACATTGTATATCATATTTTAGCATCGACTTCAAAAATAAAATGTCGACGATTATTATAATCGAGTAGGAGGTAAACACTAATCATAGGTGTTTATTTCCTATTTTCGTGTTCACCGACCTCTCACACCACCGTACATGCGGTTCCGCATACGGCGGTTCCTATTTTGGGTGCCATTCGAGATACGACCCCATTAAAGTCGCATACCCAGCTGAGCGTAGTCTATTGTTATCTATCGCCCTTGTTAATATAGGACTATCAGTTATTCGCCAATAACTCTTGCGAGTATTACCCCATTCGTATGCTTGGTATTGATTGATACCATATCTGATGAGGTTTGCCACTTTTGTCCTGACTTTCTTCCAAGCTTTCTATATACACATGCGTATTCTACGTCTTAACCATTCATCAGTGTCAAGTAGGAGACATTTCATATTGGCAAGGTGATAGTAACCTACCCAACCTCTTATGTATTCTTTCAGCTTTTGCTTTCTCTTGGCGTGTCCTCATCCATTACTGCGACTTGTCAGTTTTTTTAGCCTTGACTTCATCTTGGCTTTGGACTTTGGGTGTACCGTGAGTTGGTATTTGCCGTTCATTACATAAAAGGAGTAGCCGAGGTATTTCATTCCTCGCACATACGACACTACGGTCT
>NZ_JRPQ01000178.1 GCF_000762405.1 Hoylesella timonensis S9-PR14
TATCTCCAGCCCTTTCGCAACAGCCACCGCAAAGCCGTGTATGTATCAGAGGAAACTCAACGAAAGTTGGACTTCGTGGTGAGGAAAATCGGTGAGCAGGGAGCAAGCGTTTCAGGATATGTGGAGCAGGTGCTTCGAGAACATCTCGACCAATACAAAGATGATGTGGAAAGATGGCGGAAACTCTGAAGTACTGCATTCCTCGAATGCAAGCCTACGCTGAGTTACTGTATTCAGTGAATGCAGTAACACGGCATGGGCTTATAATCCCATTTTCTACATCAGCAAGGTGTGTCTTTGTGACACAAACTGCCGTTTGTCCCACAAAGACCCTTGCCCCAAATGGGGAATAAAATCACTCCGAAGTCGTGATTAGAGAAATAAAAACAAGAGAATATGGCAAGCGATAAATCAAGGAAAAGAGTAGCGAAAAAGTATGGTGACATGCCCGACAAGTGGGACGATTGGCACGTCCGTTTACCAGACCCGAAAGACCAAATACGAGTGATAGACCTCTATCACAAATCAGGCTCAATGTCCAAGTCAGAGTTCGTGCGCGCAAGATTATTGGGTGAGCATTTCAAGGTGATAACGGTGGACAAGTCCGCCGTGGAGTATTATCGCAAGCTCTCTGAACTCACAGCCCAAGTATATAAAATTGGGGTGAACTACAATCAGGTGGTACGACTAATGCGCCTTTATACGGCAGAGAAAAGCATACAGACATTGTTGCGGGAGCTTATCGGTTTGACAAAAGAACTCACTGCCTTGCAAGAAAAAGCAGTGAGTTTAACCATTGACTATCGAGAGAAATAAGGAATGTGCGATGGAATTATATGTCTCCAAGCATTTTTTGCAGCAGATTATCCGATGAGAAGACTATCTAAAAGAATTTGGTTCTACGAAGCAACATTTTAACGATTAAGAATGTTTATCTTATCTAGAATTTCTATCATTCTTCTTTGTTTTGTTGTATTCATCTTTAGTCATTATCCCCTTGACTGCTACATTTGGGTTTGTTGCTTCCTTATAGAATATCCAATGAACGATAGCCTGAGAACCATAAACTGAGGTATATGCCTGAACGAAAGTCCAACCTTTGTCAGACATGTAATTACCTGCATCAACCATACTGTTAAATGGGATTTCTTCTCCTTCTTCATCAACCAATTGTTGTTTACTTTTAAGTCCACCCCATGCAGAATACACGGGATTGTTTCCAAAATCAAAAACAATTTTTAGGCCCGATGATAGTTCTTTCTCAATCCCTTTGACTTCGCAATAGTATTTCTTGGTTTGAGCTAGCATGGTGATGGATGATATTATCATTAGAAAAATAAGAAATGATTTTTTCATACAATTCCTGTTATATTATAAATATTTGTAGTAATTTTTATTTCTTTGCAATTAGTTTTCTTTCCTGGCAGTATTCAGAAGGAGAATAGGACTATGAGATATTGAATCATACTTAGGTGCTTTATAAACACTATTCCTCTCCTTTTAACCGCTTTATTTCTCTATCAAAATCTGATATATATTCAGCATCTTGTTTGTGACGGAATACTTCATATTCTTGTTCTGCTTTCAACTTGGCCTCTAAAGCAGAGACACTCCCTGGTCTTTCAAGCAAAGGACGTCCTGCAATCGTAAGAAATCCATCAAGCAATGTGCTCCATTCGTGCATGGTCATGGGTATTTCCTGCTCAGCGCGATCTTCTGCCAAATCAAGATAGGCAGATACAAGGCGATTAATGGCTGTCATATGTTTTTGGTCAAGGTAATTCTTGGCAATCAGTACATCAGATTTCATCACCTTTCCGTCTGGGGCATGTCTCCATGTAGTCAGTCCCATATGAGGCTGGTTAGCATCAGCCTTTCCGTAGATAATTTCAGCTGCCGTTTGTCCGGAAATAGCCCAATGCAACTTATTCTGCACTGAAGCAAAGAAACACTTTGTCTCTGGTGCTTGCTTGTCGTAGTCAATTGACAGTGCATAAATATCCGTAATTTTCTGATAAAAGCGTCGTTCACTGGCACGTATCTCACGAATATCTTCTAGTAAATCCTTAAAATAATCGTGCCCAAACTGTTCGCCTTGCTTCAATCGGTTTTTATCAAGTACATAACCCTTGGTAATAAAAGAATTAAGCACTTTTGTGGCCCATCTTCTAAAGTGTGTAGCTTGCTCAGAATTTACTCTATACCCTACGGCAATAATGGCATCCAAAGGGTAGAATGTGACATCTCGCGTCACTTGACGAGCACCTTCGTTTTGAACTATTCGGAATTTCCGAATAGTTCCCTCTTCCGATAGCTCTCCTATACCGAAGATACTTTTTAAGTGCTCGTTAATGGTACTAACATTCACATGGAATAGTTCCGCCATACGTTTTTGTGTAAGCCAAAATGTACCATCCTCATAACGCACTTGGATGCTTACATCACCATTGTCGTTAGTATATAAAATTATTTTGCTTTCCATCGTTGAATCACTTTGTTCCTATATTTTATTCCGATAGATACTGTTCAAATAGTCATACTCTCTTCTATACCGATTTGCTCTTGCTAAATCTTTCTCTGTTGGATTAGGAATGCGAGACAAGTCCATATTATGGATTAGGTCGTGTAATTTTACAGCAGTAGCAAGTTCATTAGTCCCGATAGCATGAATGTAACTTTCCCTATCGGATGCTGTATGATTATTGAGTAGAAGCAATGCCGTTGCAAGTTCTTCCCTCCATTCCTTTGACAAGGGTTCATCTAAATCTTTATCCAGCATATCCAAAACCTCATCCACCGTGTGCGGTGTATCTTCACTTGCATCATGTAGATAGCCTAACACTTGTTCTTTCCAAGTTGTGCCCATCAAGGCAACAGCAGACAAATGTCCGCTAAAGTAATCTGCCCCTGCTTTATCAACCTGTCCCTCGTGCAGCCTCTTGGCTAAATCTGCTGCAATGCCCACGATGTTTTGCGTGAGTTTCTCCTTGTTTGCTGTAAGTGCCTCTCCAAAGTTCTGAATGGTTGAATCGCTTTCTCGCCCGGATACAGCTTTACCCATTGCGTGTTCTATCAAATTGAGAAGTCGTTTACCTCTATCAACAATAAAGGCATTAAAACTATTGCTCTTTAGCAAAGCAGGATTTATGTTGTGGGATTCCAAAGCGTCATCTATCTTTTCTTCGACGACTCCTTTATTGCGAATGGTTTGAATGTACAGACTCGGAGCCTTTCCTCCTATTGAACGGTTGGTTGTTGCATAAATAGGTGTCTTGTTTACTACCGAATTCCATTTCCTTGGTGGCAATTGTTCTTTTGTACAATATGCTTGTGGAAAGATATGGTGGATGTCTGTAATTTCTGACAAATAATTGGCTATTCCCATATCTTGTCCACTCATAAAATCCTTCGGGTGTTGCCTATTTATCAGAGCCATTACTCCTTTATAAGCGGCACTATTCCGTGTCTGAAGCCATAACAACCGAGTAGCATCAAAATTTGCCCTTGTAACGGTTTCGGGAACAGTATTGGCATCGTTCATCCATTCGAAAACACCAACAATATCCTGAGCAAATCGGGTCTCGTTGGCACTTCCATATAATTCTCCGAACACCCCGCACCAAAACCATTTAGACAACAACTCCAGATTATGCATTAACCCCAGTTTCTTGCTATTCATATTGTCGTAAGCGAATATGGCGGCAAGAGGTATGAGTTGGGTGCTATAAGGAATGTCTATTGATTTATAGATTCCTTGTTGAACCATAAAATTGGCAACTGAAGTAAAACCTTGTTTTAAACCTTCAAGATGTGCGAAGAACTCATTATATTCGAGCTTCAATACATCCTTCTTTTTGCAAGACACTGTTTGCCGTTCCCCTTTCTCCATTTTCATATAGGACAAAAGTAATGTCATGGAAGTTAAGAAGTTCGGCCCCGATAAGTCTTTCAGTAAATCATCGTTTCTCTTGTTGAGTTCTGTTTTCAGCTTATTCCACTCTTCTCTAAGATTTTTACTACCCATTGCGGCAAACTTTGCTGTAACAAGTTCGAAAACTGTGAGCGTAACACCGCCGGTGTTCACATTCTCAAAGATTTGGCATACAGCCTCAGGCGTAGTATCCTTGGCAAGGGTAATAACAGGGAAGGTATATTTTTTAAGGGGTTCCAAAATCTCCTGTTGAAACTTTTGGACAATGGGCATTACCTCCTTATTGTACGTTATCAGTCCCCATATCCAGTCCATGGTGTCAGAAAAGGTGAGATTAAGCGGAAACATCAGGTTCTTATATTCGTCTTCCCTTGTACGCAAATCAAGAATGATATCTCTGCCTATGTTTTCTGTTTTGGTTTTATCCTCAGATATGGATATAATGGCATCTAATCGGTCCGCTTCCGGATCAATTGCCTTTTTTATATCCATATAATAGTATCTCTTGATGACACTTTCCTTATCTGTATCTGTCCTTGTAATAACAGGAGCTTTGCTCATAAATACTTGGTAGAGTGTTGTGAGACGTTGTTGCCCATCCAACACCAAAGAGTCGGGTACTGCACTTTCGTATTTCTTGTCGACTCCTTCAAATAGTCGATATTTGAATCTTATGCCTGCATCTGGACTGTAATCCAAAAACATTGCAGCCCCCATGGGAAATCCAGAAGTCAGGCTTTCTATGAGTTTGCAAATTCTTGTGTCATCCCATACCCAACTGCGTTGGAAATCGGGTAATTGACTTTTACCGTTTCCTACTGTCTTCAGCAATTCAGACAGATTGGTGTCATTTGATTTTACTGCCATATTATTATGATGATGATTATCCTTCTAAAATGTATTTACGCATATATTCATCTAATATTCGTTTCACTCTGAATATAGATAAAGCTTCTCCCGTTTGATGCTCAAAAAACGTCTTTACCTTTTCGACATCAGCTGTGTCTATGAGGTTGGCAAAACGGTTGTATTCATTCAGATTGTCTCTTGTAACGTGAGCATTCATAACCTCTCGTAGCAAATTCTCATCAATACCAAAGTCGTTTGATACTTTACGAATGCTGTCGTTCTGCGCCTTTGTTTGATACTCAATGATGTAGTTTTTAAACGTTTTTCCACTCTCCATATTGACTGAACCATTTTCCACGTCGTGCAAAAATATGACGGCAAAACGCTGTTCTTCTTGAGAGAGTGATGCAAACGACTTGTGCAATTCTGCCAATACAGACTGACGTTCTGCTTCCGAAGCGGTTCCTCCATTAAGCACTTTCAGGTATTTCTCAAAACGACTGTTCAGATATTCTGCATCAATTATCCCTGTATCTATTTCGGTAATATAAGGGTCAATATCATAGGGTACGTCTTCAATCGTACCACCGCCATCACCACCACTGTTTTGCAATTCTCTATAACGCTGTACCAAGGTGTTGAATGTCAGTTCGTCTATGAGTACTCCTATAATAGTTTGCTTGCCATCCTCTGTTTTCAACTTGTACTTACGCTTATTCCATCGGAATCCTTGTATGCGTGCCGCTTCGAGATGCTCATTCAGCAAGCGGAAGAGTTTGGCAAACTGACCGCGTTCGGCATCCCCATCCGGTAGTTTGATAAAATCGGCAATGCCTGCGTGTTCAAACACAAACTTTATGTCGGCAAATAACTCGTTCAACTTTCGCAGATTGTACACCAGTGGGTCGGCAAAGAGTTTTACCGGTTTGCCGTCTGAATATACTTCCACTGCTTTGTCTATGTTTCGTTTCATAGTGTGCGGACGGCGATAGTAACGTATGATTCCGAAAGGCTTGTTCGGACCGAACAAACGATTGGTACGGCTGAAAGCTTGAATGATGTTTTCATACTCCATCATTTTGTCAATGTAGAGCGTGTTAATCCACTTGGAATCAAAACCTGTGAGCATCTGATTCACCACGATGAGCAGGTTTATCTGCTTCTTGGGCTCAAGCTCAATCCGATTATATGGTTCCTTGTGAGCCAGACGAAGAGACACATCTACTTTGAACTGTGCGTGAGTAGGTATGGTGAATACCAAACCGAACATCTCATTATAGCCTTCAAGGATTTCTACCAACCCGTCCTCTTTGTATATGGCACCATCCACATTATCAATTGTAGGGTCAAAGAGTGCCGTTACGTTCAGTTTGGGCATCATCTCTCTGAACAGCCGATAGTATTCTATCGCTTCCGAAATGCTGCGTGTGGCAAGCAGGGCGTGGAATTTCCCGCACTGACTAAGCGTATTCCATCCGTCCTTGATGTCTCCCACCACGGCTCTGTGATGTTCGTCCCTGTCATATTGGCTTTCCGGTAGATAATCTTCTATTCCTTTAATGTACGATCCATCGGCGGCTTTATATCCTGTCATAGGCACAGTGGAACCTTGTGTGAATTTCAGATAGACGGCTTTTTTCTTCTCGTCCGCCATGGCTTCTTCCACTGTCGTGGCTTTGGCTTGCTCCAGCGCCACGGCCTTGCGCAAGTCTCGCTGTTTGTATGTTTCCTCTAATTTGGTCTCGAAGCCAAGCACGTTCTTGTCTCGGATTCCATCAGCAAGCAAATATTGATGCAACGCTTCACCGAACACGGTCTGCGTGGTGTTCATGTTCTTTTGGTTCTCATCCTTAATCGGTGTGCCTGTAAAGCCGAAAAACAAAGCCCGGGGGAAGGTATCTTTAATAGTGATGAGCATATCCCCAAATGTGCTGCGGTGGCATTCATCCACGATAAAGACGATGTGCTTGTCTTGTATCATGGCAAGATCCATGGCCCGATTGCCTATTTCCCTATTGTTCACACGGCTCATCTTCTGAATGGAGGTAACAATAAGCGTGCTGCCGGTGTCGGAATCTTTCAGATTGTCTATCAGAATACCGGTGTTGTCGGTGTCGCGCACATCTTCGCTGTCGCCTGCGAAATTGCGGTAGTGCAGAATGCTCTGGTTGCCAAGCTCTATGCGGTCCACGAGAAACACTACCTTGTCGGCATCGCCCGATGCGGCAATGAGCTGTGCCGCCTTAAAGCTGGTCATCGTCTTGCCAGACCCTGTGGTGTGCCACACATAACCACCTTTCTGTTCCTGGGTACTCCAATCATTCTTGGCTACCGCTATGCTGATGGAGTTGGCGGCATAGTACTGATAGCTCCGTAGCACTTTCAATATGCCATCGCTCTTGTCTGCAATGGTGTAAAAGCCTATCATGCGGTGTGCCATCGGGATGGAGAGTAGTTTTGAGGCTATTTCTTTCCAGTTGTTGACCGGTTCGTTGTTTGGGTCTGCCCAGTGGAAGTAATAGTCACGGTTGAACTTGCCACCCTGCCCGGGATTGGCAAAGTAGAGTGTCTCCTCCGGATTCATTGCTACAAATATCTGCACCAATGAGAAGAGCTTGGAGAATATCCCCTCGTGCGAATATTTGGCTATCTGGTTAGCAGCCTGAATGGCAGGCACCTTGCTACTTTTCAACTCAATGTGTATCACGGGCATGCCGTTGATGAGCAGGAGCAGGTCGCCTCTGCGGTCGGGCAATATGCGTTTGCCCCGCTCAAACTTAGGCTGGCGCACTATCTGGTAGTGGCTCTTGCCGCCCGCTATCTCCAGTCGGTCATAGATAGAGAGGCTTACCTCCTTGCCCAGGTGTGCGGGGTCGTTGGGGTTGTCTCGTGTGATGTTGGTGGTCTTTCCGTTGATGAAACCATTGAGAGCCACCGGCGTTTTCAAGTCCTCTATCCGCTCAATGATTTGGCGCATCTCGCCCTCCGTGAGCGGTTGGTCGTTCAGGCGGTCTTTGCCGCTGTTGTTTCGGAAAAGGATGTCCGCCCAGTTTTGTATCAACTCTTTTTCCGTGGGGTAATACAATACATTTTCTGACCATCCGTTGCGGATAAGCTCCGCCACGAGGGCGTCTTCAAACTTGGCTTCGTCTTCAAATTTCATCTTCTCTGTCTTTATTCGGTTAGGCAAACATCTTCTGCAGTAGGCTCTGCTTAATTCTGCGGGTCTTAGAAAGTTTAGTTTCACATTTCGTGATATAGGTTTCCAAATCATCATAAAAACCCACTATGTCTTGTTGTTCACGAATGTTGGAAATGGTTACGGGCATGGATACAATATCTGTATAGGACAGAGTCTGTCGCATACCATCTCCCATCTTGTAAAACTGTTTGAGTACAACATCATAATAGTGGAGTTCTTGATACAAAAAAGCAGCTTCTGTTGTATTATCCTTTATGGAGATACAAACATAGGCAGGGGAGACAATACCTTCTTCTTTTGCTAATCCAACCCTTAGACTTTTTTGATCGTTTTGCAAATCCGTAAACCTCATTACTATTATTCCATCCTTTACTATCTGATAAGTATCAAAAGAAGCAGGCAACAACCCTTTGTCTGAGTTTATGTCTCTTTTCTTTATTTTCCCATAACTCAAAGACAAGAGATTTTGATGGTGAATATTTTGATTTGAAACGAAATACTTGTTTGCTACCAATCCTAAAGGTTTCATCTGCCAGTTGTTATTATAGTTCTTGAATCTAATCATCGGTATCGCGTACCCCCCCCGTTAACATTTATAAACATTTGATTTAGAAGCGATTGCTTGATATTACGCAGTTTCTCCAACTTCAACTCCAACTTGCGGATGAGTTTGTCAAGCGTTGTTAGCAATGCTCCTATTTTGCGTTGTTCATCTGAATTTGGGTGTTGAATAGGCAATTTCACAAATTCGCTGTCATTTATTGAAAAACGGTCAGAACGAGCACCTGAGTTCCCATTCTGATACATAAAGCTGTGCCATCCCGAACTCTTAAAGAAATAATCAAGATAAGACAAATCCATTTCTCCGTCCTTAAATCTAAAGACGTAGTAAAGGGGAGACATTACCCCCGTATATAAAAGTTTATTGCGGTTTATCGGTCCCACCGGCGCAGATATAGAGATTCGAGGATTATATACAAAATCATTAGGTATAACCACATAGTAACCTTGGATATTTTCAGAGCTGGCAACATTGTGGTCGAAATATTCCTTTTGATCGATAATACCAAACTCCGCAGAATTAGTAAAAATGACATCATATTTACGGGCATTATTTTTTTCAGTAACCTTAGAAGATATTTCTTCGAGTTTGGTCGTTTCCCACTCTTCCTCAAATCCTTTGAATCTTATTTCGGGTTTATTCTTTTTCATTGTCTTAAGCGTTTAAGCGTGTAGGAGCAGTTGCTTGAACTCGGCAAGAGCCGCCATGTCATGCTCGGAGCCGGTCAGTTCGTCAATCATACCGGCCAACGACTCGGAAGCCTCGCGAATATCACTCTCCACATCCACAAGTGTGGTGTCGTACTTGCGTGTGAGTTCGCTCAACTGTTGAGAAAATCCGTCTACAACGGTGTGTGGCAACTGCATCAGGTGTTCGGATAGTGTCTTAATCCATTTCAGGGAAAGCAACTCTCTGACATCGTCATCCGTCAGTCCCTGCTCAATCTTTGTTTTGGTACGCTCGTGCAAAAAGGCAGCTGCCGACTTAATGTCTGATTTCAGCCTCTTAATCTCAGCCGAGAGGTTGGCAATCTTAATCAGTTTAGCCTCTGTGCTTTCTTCCTCAAAAGGATAGCCTTCACGCAGGCTTGCGATCCGCTCTCTTACCTTCTTGGCTGCATAGGTGCCGTCCTTGGCAGGCTCCATGCGCTGCCAATCCACTTCCGTATGAGTGGTGATGAAATCCTGTTTCTCTTTCTTGCGAGAGCAAAGCAGGTATTCATCCAAGGCGGATATTTCTTCGGTTTCCACATCGGCAAGCAACTCGGCAAGACGGCGTTCCACTTCTTTTATGGACATCGTGCCATCGTCATTAGTCACTTTGGCGCGTTCCTCTTCGTCCAATTCATCAAAAGTGGCATCCATATCGGCAGTGGCTTGTTCCAGACGCTTTTCCATGCTCCTAAGCGCAGTCCACTCCTCTTTCAGGTGTGTGGTCTGCACAAGTTCAAAGGGGAGTATTCGTCCCA
The DNA here is from genome assembly GCF_000762405.1 of Hoylesella timonensis S9-PR14. Taxonomy (GTDB): domain Bacteria; phylum Bacteroidota; class Bacteroidia; order Bacteroidales; family Bacteroidaceae; genus Prevotella; species Prevotella timonensis_A. Next base: position 10,013 of record NZ_JRPQ01000178.1, read on the forward strand.
TCCAGCCCTCCTGAACCTCATATTCCTTGTCGTCTTTTTTCTTGACCACCATATTGGGATCTACCATACGAGTAGCCCCGAACCCCTCGGACTGGATAACCTCCAAATCTTGGGTAATGGTTGTCCATTTATCGGCAAAAAGCTGGTAGGCTTCAAAGCGATCCACGAGTGGCACGCTCTGTAGGCTGTCAAAAATATGTCGGGTGATATATTCCTCCTCTTCGGCAATGTTCAGTTGTTCCATCTGCCCAATAAGCCTTTCCTTTAGAAACCGCTCCAGGGCAGAGAACGCATCATTGTAGTCTGCTACAAACCTTGCTACAGAAGGATGATTTTTCACAGTTTGCCCGATATCCGAAACTTTCACTTGAGTATAGGGAGTGTTAGTTTCCGTAAAGAGGTCTTGCTCCAATCCTTGGAACGCATCAAAGTAGGGCTGGAATGGTGTAAGTTCGTTTTTGGGGACACCGCCGAACATGATACCGTACATATCCCACGTTTCGGGAGCGTCTGATGAATTGACATAGCGTGGGATATTGAGGTTATAATTGTTCTGTCGTATCTCTTCTTTGCTTACCTTTCGGGAGAATTTAGGGACATCCCGCTTCTCAATATACGTATCCACTATCCGCTTAATGTCGGAGGCACGCAGCTTGTTTTTCTTTCCCTCTTTTTTAAAACCTTTGGAGGCATCTATGATGAGCACACCATTGTCGGTGCGGTCCTTGCGAAGCACCATTACGATTGTGGGGATGCCCGTGCCGAAGAAAATGTCAGCAGGCAGTCCGATAATAGCTTCAATATGATTGTTTTCTATCAGTTTCTGACGAATGGAGCCTTCGGACTGATCGCCCGGCTCTCCACGGAACAGCACCCCATGTGGCAGGACAATAGCCATGATGCCGTCACTCTTGAGGTGGTAAAGGTCGTGGAGCAAGAAAGCATAATCGGCTTTCCCTTTTGGGGCAATACCATATTCAAACCGAGGGTCAATCTTTATTTGTATGCCAGTCTTGCTCTTGCGAGGTGGTGCCCATGGTTGCGAGTAAGGAGGATTGCTAACCACAGCATCTACGTGCAGACAATGGTAAGTGCCCTCACGGTCGCCATCCTCAAAGTAAGGCCAGTCGTGTTCGAGCGTGTCACCATTGCGTGCCACGATGTTGTCCGGAATGATACCCCGCATCACAAGGTTCATGCGAGTGAGGTTGAATGTGCTCTTTTTCAACTCTTGTGCGTAGTATTTTACCTTGTCTGTACCTGCGATATGTCGTGCTACTGACTTGCCGATGTTGATCAGCAGTGAACCAGAGCCACTTGTAGGGTCGTAGATAGAAATGGTTTGCCGATTGCGTAGATGATGAGCCACTATTTCAGACATCAAAAGCGACACTTCATGGGGTGTATAGAACTCTCCTGCCTTTTTGCCCGCATTGGCGGCAAACTGACCGATGAGGTATTCGTAGATAAAGCCCAACACATCGTAGTCTTGCCCGCCATTCATGGGTATATCCTTAATAAGATTAAGCAGATTGTGGACGGCTTTCGTTTGCTCTCCCTCTGTACCGCCAAGGTTCTTCAAACCATCTTGCAGAGTATCAAAAATGCCTTCAAACACTTTTTTGTGGCTGGGAGAGACCAATCGGTTGAATGCAGAGAGAGCGTCACGTACATTAGCTACCGAAAAGTCATGTCCTGCTTCGAGCCATGTGGTATAAAGATTCTCATAAGCGATGAAATACCCTATTCTGTTTTGTAGTAAGTCCACATTCTTTGGGTGTTCTTCTGTTATTTCATCGATAAACTCTTCCCTCGTAAGCCCTTCTGACAAGAGAAACTTGGTCTCTTGCTCCGACAGAAATTTATAGAAGATAAAACCAAGAATATAATCTTTATACTCATTGGCTTCTATCTTGGAGCGCATCTTATTGGCAGATGCCCATATCTTATTGGCTAATTGATTCTTATTCATACCTGTTCTTTTGAGGGGACTATCAAGGTACGAACCTCTATATCTAATAACTTGGCGATTTCGTATAGTATCTCCAATGATGGTTGTACCTTATTAGAGCACCATTTAGAAACCGTGTTCTCTGATTTGCCAAGCTGCTCGGCTAACCATTTGCTTGTGCGTTGCTTCTCCACAAGCACAACCTTTATTCTATTTATTATCGTCATACGATGATTTGGTAATGTCAAAATTATACTTCTACAAATACAAAGGTATAGCTTTTCTTCCAGATAAAAGAAAAATTTCAAAAATCTTTGTATCAACAAACCCGAACTAAATCAAATAGAAATTCTTATGTTTCGGTTTCCTTTGATAGTTTTCTTTGATATTTTTCTTCGACTCTTATTACTTTTCATTGGAATTTCATTACCTTTGCAACATAGAACATAGTGTTCTTTGAAGCAATGTAGAATAAAGAGAGGGAAAGAAACTCGCTCGTTTCCATCTCGTAACCCATTTATCCTTTATTCGTTCTTAGTTTGTTGATTATCTGAAAGATACAAAATTCTTGAATCTTTTGCGGGCGTAATCAGTTGCAATCAGCATCTTTGCCTTTTCCTCACTCTCGCTCAACGGCGCACGCCCCAAAAGCGTGGCATCACCGTTTTTGGCAAACTCCATCAACTTGCCGATAAACTCCTCCTGTTCAGGTGTCGGCGGAATGTTATGGAGTATCTCGTTTTTTTCGGGACGATCGATGCCTATATCCTTTGCTGTGCGGAAATCGCAAATCTCCGCATAGAACGAGGCAAGTTCAGGCACTTTAATAAAGGTTCTGAAGCGTTCCTTCTGAATAATCTCATTGGTGATGGAAAACTCATAGTCAGTGGACTTCTTGGCAAAGACCGCAGCCCATGCGTCGAAACTGTTAATGCCCTGCTTCTCCAAGGCTTGCGGGCGCAAGTATTTGAAGAGCAAATATAATTCTGTTAGCGAATTACTGATAGTAGTTCCCGAAAGAAAAGTTGCTCCCAAGTCCTTGCCTGACCGCTCCTGTATGGTGCGAATGGCAAAGAGCATATTGAGCGCACGCTGTGAGCCATCCGGATTGCCCAAGCCCGACACTCTGTCGTGGCGGGTGTTGAACATCAAGTTCTTGAATTGATGGCTTTCATCTACAAAAAGGTGGTCAATACCCATCATCTTGAAATCCACGGCATCGTCCTTGCGCTCGGCAATGCTGTCTTGAATGCCCTGCAACTTGGCTTCCAAGGTCTGTTTTCGTTTCTCCAAACCTTTGAGCATGGCACGGGAAATGTCCGCTCCCTGCATACGGAGCACTTCAAGATTTTCTTCTACAGAATCTTTTTCTTTCTGCAAAATCGCTTCTTGTATCTCCAATGCTTGCGGTATCATGCCGAACTGCTCATGCGTGAGGATAATGCAGTCCCAATCATTATTCTTGATGTCATTGAAGATGCGTTGGCGATTCTGCTTGCTGAAGTCATTCTTTCCCGGATAGAGTATCTTGGCATTGGGATAAGCCTTGCGAAAAGTGTCGGCAATATCGAATACATTTGCTTTGAGTCCAATAATCATCGGTTTGTTAGCCAATCCCAACCGCTTCATCTCGTAGGCTGCTGTACACATGATAAGCGTCTTACCTGCACCGACCTCGTGGTCGCAGATACCACCTCCATTGGTCTTCAGCATCCACACGGCATCTTTCTGACTCTTATAAAGGTCTTGTATGCCCAATCTTTTAAGGTCGAGGTCGGGAAACGACTGATGCGTACCGTCGAAGTTGGGACGCACAAAGCAGTTAAAAAGGCGGTTGTAACGGTCAGAGAGCTGCTCCTTGAACGTGTCGGGTGTCCGTCCGAGCCAATCTACAAAGCCTTGTCTGATTTCCTCAATCTTGGCATTTGCCATCTGTATGGCATGACCGTCACGAACCTTAATCGTCTTCTCATTACCCTCCGCATCAAGTATGGTCTTGCTTTTGTTAATGTCAGGAATGGTATTGTGAAGTGCGTGCTTCAATAAATTGAGTCCGTCATAGCGTCTAAACTCACCTTGTACAGCATATTTGTGCCAGATATTACCGTTCTTTTGGTCGCAGCCAATGGCATACTCGTCCATATTAGAATGATAACTCACCCTGATGTCCGTCTCGAAGAACTCCGAGGCGAACTTGCCATAGACTTTCGCGGGTATCCAGCGTTCACCGAGGTTGAAATCCAAATCAGCAAAGGGAATGGGCGTGGGAGTGGCGGCACGCAGGGCAGTCAGACTCTGTTTCGCTTCCTCATGCTCCGGATGATCCAAGAGCCACGACTCGATACGCTCCGCCTTTTCAATCACATTGCCAGAAATAAACTTGTCGGCTACCTCATAGCTGTCCTCTTCGGGATTGTAGAAGATGCGTCCTTCCAAAGCAGAAAGCATATCGCTCTCTTCCATATCGGGAAGCAAAGAACTCATATAGTCAAGCTCCACCGTGCCGTATTTGTTGAGTGATGCGCCCAATGCCTCCATCGGGTCTGAAGCTATGGACAGTTCGGAGGTGGAAAAAGCCGTCGGGTGGTCGAAGATGTCCGCCTTGATGTACTTGCCGTTCTCGGAGCGTTCCAAGAACAGCATTTCCACTCCGGTGGCATCCATCTTGATGACATCGGTGTTTGTCTTCTGGTTGAAGTACCCCCAACGACCTACATAGCCGTCATAAAGCCGATTGAGTTTCTCACGCTCTTCCTTGTCCTCCGCTTGGTTGTTCGCCTCATAATCATAGAGTCGGTGATAACTCTCCCTAATCTCAATATATGCTTTCAGCCGTGAGAGCTGAGCAAAGGGTAAGTCCATCGGGTTGAAGGTAGGATGTCGTTTCAAGTCAGACAGGAAACCTACCTGCCCATTCTGTACGACTATCGAGCCGTCACGCAAATGTGAGTCGGGAGAAGAAAGGAACGGACGCGGTGAAGCATCAAACTCTTTCTTAACCTCTGCTATGGGCTGTGGCTTGCGAGGTTCGGCTTCCTCCATAAAGTCAAAGAGCGAGGGCTCTCTGACGGGAGCAGATGCAGTTTTCTTGCTTCTGCGGGAACTGCTTGGCGTGCTTCTTGCCGGCTTGGGTTGCCTGCTCGCAGAAAGTGGTTGGTTATCGCTGACCTTCTTTTGTTGAGCAGCCTCTTTGATTTCATTATTTACACGGGCTACATCTTGTGTCCAAAGACTATATTCCTCTGGGGCAAACAAGAACTGTTCCATGGCTTCTGTCTCTATGGTGCTATCCATAATCGGATGATGGTCTTCATCAAAGAATACCGTCTGACCGTTCATCTCGCGTGGGGCTTCCACGTCTGTGCGAATTTCACGGCTTTCTTGTTCGTATTGTCTTTGAAGGGTAATTACGGGGACACCTTCTGGGGCTGGTTCGGTTTCAGGCTCTGTATGTAAAACTGGCGCAGCTTCTTCGACTTTCAAAACCTCCTCGACTTGTTCTACCATTGCTTGTGGTTGATTGTCTTCCTGTACAGGTTTCTGCACTTCCTGACGGCTTTCATCCTTGATTTCCTCAATGATGGGTTCTTTAGTGTATTGTTCTCTGACAATCTCTTCCAGTTCCGCAATCTCGTGCAACTTTGTGGGTTTGAAGTATAAGTCCCGCTCAATACCCAAGCCTTTGACCTTTACTTCCTCCATTTCTTTAAGGGACATATACCCAAGTTCCCAGCCGTAGCCCATCGTTACGGCACCAAAACCGATGCGTTCTTTGGGGTCGTATTCCAGCATATAAGCGGTATAGGCTCCCATAGGAAAGAAATAGCGAGCGTATGCCGTGCGGTCGCCAATGAGCTGTTTTTCCGTTGCATAGAGCTTGGGAAGTTGCTTCTTGGTGCTGTCGGGCATCAAATTGTAGGTATTTTCTTCTTCTTTTTCATCTTCCTTGTCCTCTTTCTTTTCCTCCTTATCCTTGATTTCCTGTTCTTGAGGTATTCCTTCCGTTTTTATGTTTTCTTGTACTTTTTGCACCATCTTGTCCATGTGTACCTGCCATTCCTCCTCGGTCATGGGTATGCCGGTTTCATAGAGTTTACGATCGAAACGCTGCTCTACTTCCAAAGAGAGTTGTGTGCGCAGGCTGTCAGCCATATCCTCGATACTGCCGTCAAACGTATATTCCCAAGCAGGCTTACCGTAAGGGTCTGTACCCATTTGTCTGTCTATGGCAATCGTACGGTGGGAAATATCCTTCCATTCGCCCTCGAAGAGGGAGTTATGATTGAACGCAATAGAAAAGCCGTCGCCTTTGGGGACAGAGGCGGTTTGTACAAACTGCTGTTCAATGCCCTCACCAATTTCTTTACCCGACTGCTTTTGCAGGACAATCAGGTCGCTGCCAACATCCGTACCCGCATTCTCGGAGAACATACCCGAAGGTAGGCGGATGGCGGAGATAAGACGGCTATTCTGCATGAGGTAACGGCGGATGGCTTCATTCTTGGGGCTATCCAATACACCCTGCGAGGTAATAAATGCAAGAAGTCCGCCCTCCTTGATAGTGTCCAGCCCTTTTACAAAGAAATAATTGTGAATGGTTCTGGTGGATTCCCGTTTAAGGATATTCTCTCCCTTGCTATAACTACGGTCATAGACCATAAAGTCGCCAAAGGGGATGTTGCTGGTAATCAGGTCGTACTTGTCCTTTTCTTCCAGTTCTCCAATGGCTTCAAAGGGTTCTTGCCGAACAAAGATATTATCCTTGCCGTAAGGATGGAGGGCTTGTGTGATGCGCGCCGTCAGTAGGTCTTTCTCCATCGCATCGACCATACCGGCACTTTTGGCAAAGGTTTCGGTAAAGGCTCCCATACCTGCTGAAGGGTCTAAGCACCTTCTTACTTGCACGTCGGCAGCACTAAGGGCTTCGGCAATGGCGGAGACGATACGGGTGTCGGTATAGAAGGAGGTCAGTACGCTTGCCTTGATACTCTCCCAATAGCGTTTGGCGGTGCTGGCATCGACGGCATCACGGTAAATCATCTGTTTGAGCCTTTGGGTAGGCGCGAACAGGTTTTGCTCCGATGCGCTCCAATAGCGGAGGTCATCGGGATTATCACAACGGTTCAACACGCATTTCAGACCACCGAAACCTTGATAACCTCTGAGCAGGACTTTCTCGGCTTCGGTGGCTTCACGGCGTTCTTTCTCTAATCGGAGGATCACACGGATGGCTTCCGTATTGCCCTCCAAGACTGCTTTCTTATTGTATGCCATAATTTTTCTGTTTTAAGATGGAGAGGGAAAATTAGTCGGAAGATAATTTTTCCTATCTTCCAACTAATTTGTTTTATCTCCGATTCTGTGAGAGTTATCTTCCTCGTGCTTTGCCTTTCTTTCCTTCAAACTCAAAGGCGGTGGTATGGTCTTCGCCCAGAACAAGACGTGCGTTGAACTTCTTGCCTGCCTTGCTCGTCAAGCCTTTGAGGATAGGCGTTCGCCCGGTAGTTATCAAATCACGGATATTGTCCTCGGAAAGGAACGTGCCGCAGATTTCACGGAAGATGTGGAAGTCGCAGCCCTCGTGCCTGCATTTCGCAATTTTGGCATAGATGCCCACACTCTCATTGCTGCATTTGGGGCAGTGGTAGGTGGGATAGGACTTTTGTACCTGTGGAGCAAGGGCAAGGAGTTCCTCGCAAATCGTCTCCACATAGGAGTTGATGCCTTGTGCGAACTTCTCGGGTGGCATTTGTCCAGCCTCGATGGCGGCAAGGGTCAGTTCCCACGAGCCTGTCATCTCTGCATTGGCAATTCGTTTATCCTTGACAATCTCATAGACTGCCAAGCCTTTCTCTGTCGGGACTACCGTTTTCTTTTCTCTTCGGATATAGTCTCGCAGAATCAATGTCTCGATGATATTGGCACGAGTGGCTGGTGTACCGATGCCGCACTCTGCCATTGCTCTTTTACTTTCTGCATCTGCGACCTCTTTCCCTGCGTTTTCCATAGCAGAAAGCAAAGTCGCTTCTGTATAGAGCGGTTTGGGCTTGGTCTTGTGCTCGGTAATTTCTGAAGAAAGCAGTGGTAACACCTCGTTTTCTATTAGATTGGGCAATACGGATAAAGTCTGTTCTTCTTCCTCTTTGCCTTTTTCATCGTTCGTGCCAGTACTATGCTGCACGGCTTTCCAGCCCAAGGAGATACTTCGGCACGCCTTCCAAATGTAGGTGTTTGTACCGTCTGTCAGTTCCGCCTGCATCCTCTCCTCCTCTGAATCGGGAGAAAAGGCTTCGATGAAACGATGGACTACCATTTGGTAGATGGTCGTTTCATCTGTCGATAGTCCCGATGTTGTTTCACCCGTAGGGATAATGGCGTGGTGATCAGTTACCTTGCCGTTGTCCACCGAGTGGCGGTTAAGTGGTGTCGGAAGTGCAGTGCCTATCTTGCCAAGTAAAGTGGGTACTTCCTCGAAAACGTCTTCACTGATGTATCGACTGCCGGTGCGGGGATAGGTCGTGATTTTCTTCTCATAGAGGCTTTGTGCGATTGAGAGGGTCTTATCTGCTGAAAAGCCGTGCTTTCGGTTGGCTTCCTTCTGTAGGGAGGTAAGGTCGAACAAGAGGGGTGGCGACGTATGTCCCACCTTTTTTGCGACCGAAGTCACGGTAAGCCGGCTCTGTTCGCGAAGCATGGCGAGAGCGGACTGTGCATCGGCTTCATTGTCAAATGCACTACTGCTCACAGCTTTCAGCGATACGCCCTCTTTCTCTGCTGCTACGGAGAGTTTCCAATAGGGGACGGAAGAAAAATCACGATTTTCTATGTACCGACGGCAGACCATAGCGAGTGTCGGGGTCTGTACCCTTCCCAAAGAGTAACCGCCTTTGCGAGCGATGGACAGGGCACGGCTGGCATTGATGCCCACAAGCCAGTCGGCTTCGCTTCTTGCCTTGGCAGAGTAATAGAGATTATCGTAATGGCTTCCCGGCTTAAGATTGGAAAGTCCTTCACGGATGGCTTTATCCGTGAGGGAGGAAATCCAAAGTCTGTCAAAAGGTTTGTGGCAGTTCAAATGGTTGTAGATATAGCGGAAGATGAGTTCACCTTCACGCCCGGCATCGGTGGCTACGATGATGCGGTCAGCCTTGTCAAAGCAAACTCGAATGGCTTTGAGTTGCTTGAGTGCTGCGGGGTCTGATGTGTACTCCTTATCCTTGCGCACTTGTCGCACGATAAGTTGGAAGGGATTGGGACGGATGGGCAGGTCTTCTGCTTTATAGGCTGCAAAACCGTAGGCTTCGGGCATGGCAAGGGTAATGAGGTGTCCCATTGCCCAAGTAACCATATAGCCGTTACCTTCTAAATATCCGTCTTGTCTGGTATTAGCCCCTACGATACGGGCTATATCTCTGGCTACCGAGGGTTTCTCGGCAATAATACAAGTAATCATAGTTGATAATAGAATTAAAGGTTACATCTTACGTCCACGGGACTTCTTCTGTTTGTTCTCGTCCTGCTTTTGCTTCTGCTCAGCAGTAGGCTGTGTCTGTCCCGTTTTGAGTGGTTCTTTCACATTTTTGGTGGCTTCGTTGGTCTTGCCGTGGTTATTGACCGCAACCTGTGTCTTGTGTTCCTCTGCTACGGCAACCACCTTTTCTTTGCCGGTTTCTTGCTTTTTGTCAGGATTCCACTTGTAAA
>NZ_JRPQ01000179.1 GCF_000762405.1 Hoylesella timonensis S9-PR14
AGCTATCATTCCACTTTTGCCTATTGCCAAGCAAATCCTTTCACTCTATATCAAAGACAAGAAATCGGACGACTTGATATTCCCTAACCTAACCACCCGTAAGGCGTCTTTAGCTTGTGTGAACATTGGTCAGATATGCCGAATAGAGAAAGGTTTGACCTTTCATATGGCTCGCCATACATTTTCAACCACAATTTGCCTATCCAACGGGATCTCAATGGAAACGCTCAGCAAAATGCTCGGACACAGCAATATTGGCACGACACAAATCTACGGGAAGATAACCGATCACAAGATACAAGAGGATATGACTGCACTCACTGACAGAGAGCATTCTGCCTTTGAGGGTTATTGTGAGTCAATAGCACAGCAAGACAAAACGCAATCTGAACCTTTATAGGTGAACTTCCCTCAAAGACCTGAAGCCATATTCGGTCGGGCAAAGGTATGGCGGTTGCCTTGATTGCTTGTAAGGTCAAGTCCTGCGGATGGAGTGAAAAATCTCCACCGCAGGGCTTTTCTCTGTACTTTGCTACTATCATACTTGCAAAAATTTGATTGTTAGTGCGGTCGTATTTTTCGCTCCAACCTTGCAGCAATAGGCTAACCGCCAAAAGAATAAGCCCGAACGAATACGGCATACTCAGGCTCTTTGGACGCAAGAAGCGACAAAATAAATACTCCTCCAATCAATCAAGCCAAAGAGTGTGCTCTCGCTCTGTTAATTGATAGAGTGATGTCGAAGCAATCAAACACTTGAGAGTGACCTGATTTTGTTTTCGCTTGTATGGAACGAACCAGCACCTCATCTCATTACCGCAATAGCCTAGACTTCTGTGTTCTCCATTTCCCTTGTGTCCTAACTATTTCCGTATTCTTCCTCACTCTTTCTTTTTCTGCTTTAGAGGGGTTACTTTTGCATCCGACAAGAAGGGCAATCGACAGAAAAACTGCTAGTTTGCCGAGTATGAATAACGTAATCAACAACAATGCAATGAAACTTATCATCATCGACCGCAAGGCTTGGGAGCAACACTGCTCCTCCTTTGCAGATTTCATCTACCGTATTGAACGGCTTATCGGGTGTCCTCCCGAAACGGAAGAATGGCTCGACAATGAAGCCGTATGCCGTAGGCTCGGAATCAGCAAGCGCACCCTGCAACACTATCGGGATACGGGTAAAATCCCGTTCTCTATGATTGGGCATAAATGCTATTACAAAGAGAGCGACATCACTGAGATACTGAATGCAAAGAAAGACTGAACTCAAACACTGAATGAACTATGTCAGAGAACGAAATCATTACACAACAAGACCCGCAAATGCAGATTTTTACACAACTTATGGAGGGTGTCTTGAAGAAGCTGGAGCGTTATTGCGCTACTGCACGTCCTATGTTGGGCGGAGAGGTTTACCTTACAAGTGAGGAAGTCTGCAAGCTGTTACGTCTGAGCAGTCGCACACTCCAAGAGTACCGAGATAGTGGAAAAATAGCTTATCACAAAATTGGTGGCAAGATACTCTACAAACAGAGCGATATACAAGCGATGCTTGAAAGGCACTATAATCCTATATATAAGAGAAATAAGTAATTGGACAGCGGGGTAAAAGAAGTGAGTTGAGATACGGTTTAGCGGATACTCATTTGAACTTGGGAACGCTGACGTCAAGAGCATACAATCTCTCGGAGAGTGTCAATTCTTCCATCGGGGTGTGTGCTTTTGTCCCTCTTTGGGGATTATTGATTTCATCGGTGCGTTTTCAGCGTTTAATCTGAGCTTACAATTACCTACGGTCAAATGAGTAAGCCATCGGGGATTTCGGTTAAGAGTTGGGTAAGTCAGGATTTAGTCTGGTCAAGAAGTGGGTTTTAACTCAAGTCAAAATTGACCAAAGTCAAAATTGAGTCAAGTCAAAATTGAGTCAAGTCAAAACTGAGTCAAGTCTTAACCTGACTCAAAACTTAGCTCCGAAAGTCAAAAGCTAATTCCTAATCTGAAGCAGATGCGTGGCATCAATTCTTGATATTGGCAAGGTGTGTCTTTGTACCACAAATTGCCATTTGTACCACAAAGACCCTTGCCCCGAA
>NZ_JRPQ01000180.1 GCF_000762405.1 Hoylesella timonensis S9-PR14
AAGCAATTATCCGAGTTTCAGGGGAAATATCTCCAGCCCTTTCGCAACAGCCACCGCAAAGCCGTGTATGTATCAGAGGAAATCCAACGAAAGTTAGACTTCGTGGTGCGGAGAATCGGTGAGCATGGAGCGAGCGTTTCGGGATATGTCGAACAGGTACTGCGGGAACACCTCGACCAATACAAGGAAGATGTGGAAAGATGGAGGAAACTCTGAATTACTGCATTCCTCGAATGCAAGCCTACGCCGAGTTACTGTATTCAATGAATGCAGTAACACAGCAGGGGCTTATAATCCCATTTTCTACATCAGCAAGGTGTGTCTTTGTACCACAAATTGCCATTTGTACCACAAAGACCCTTGCCCCGAAAGGGGATTAAATCACTCCAAAGTCGTGATTAGAAAGCAATGAAGAAGCAAAAACAAAAGAAGCCAGACGGCAGATGTGCCACCTGCCCACGATGGGACAGATGGCACATCAGAATACCTAATTCCGAAGACCAGCAGAAACTTATCAGACTCTATCGCAAGTCGGGAGCAAAGACAAAGAGCGACTTTGTCCGAGCAAGGCTTCTTGGTGAATCTTTTAAGGTCATCACCCAAGACCCTGCAAAAGAACCTTACTTGGAGAAACTCTCAGAAATCGTTGCCTTGGCTCATAAGATAGGAGTTCTGTACAACGAAGTCGTGAAAGTCCTCAATACTTATCATTCTGTTGCCACTGCTCAACAACTGCTCGGCAAACTCGAAACCTATTCCCAAATTCTCATCAGACTACAACAGCAAGCAGTACAACTGACAAAATCCTTTGGGAGTAGAGAAGAATGAATGCTGATAAATCATAACACCCATACTCGTATCGTACCGCGAATGTCCAATCCCTCTTTGGATGATACAAAAGGGTCACTTTGAACGATTACATAGGACCAGTTTCAACGATTTTTCCACTCTGCCCTAATACTTTATCTTTTGGAAAGTACATTGATAATCAGATAATTATTTCAATAACTCCCGATTTGGAGTATTACCCCACATTTATTATTTTTTTATTTTGACAATTCCCGATTTGGGGCATTACCATGACCATTAACAAACACAAAGTCTGTATAATCCCCTATAACTAACGTATCTTTTGAAATTTTCCGTATTTTGTAATCAACATATGGATAGAGCTTTTCCACAGGATGTGGAAGTTTCCAATAAATAAAAACTCGCATGCCATCAACATCAAACACTTTAGGGAATAAAATGTCCTGTTGGGAAGTAAATTCTTCATCTCCTTTCTTATTATAAGCTGAATTCAACTTGCAAATGCAACAGAATTCTGATTAATAATTTGTTTAAATTTTTCGTTTGGCGTGAGGTATCCAAGTCTTTTACGAGGTCGATTATTGAGTTTATTTTCAATCCACTTAATCTGTTTGTTGGTTACTTCACTAAAGTCCTTACCCTTTGGGATATACTGCCTGATAAGCCCGTTGGTGTTTTCATTGGCACCACGTTCCCATGAGTGGTATGGTTTGCAAAAATAGAATTTTATTTCCAATTTTTGCGCAATTTCCTCGTGCTTTGCAAACTCCTTTCCATTGTCAGCCGTAATTGTGTGTATTAAGTTTTTCACTTTCCGCAGTGCCCATACTGCAATCTTAGCTACCGGGATGGCTTCTTTTCCCGACAACTTGCGTATCCAGACCCTGCTTGTTGCTCTGTCGTTAATGGTAAGAATGGCACCTTTGTGGTTCTTACCAATAATTGTATCTATCTCTAAATCACCAAATCTCTCCTTCAGTTCCACTATCTCGGGACGCTCATCAATATCCACCCTGCCTGGGATAAATCCTCGCCCTGCATTTTTAGAACCACGTTTGGCATACCTGCGACCTTGTCTGCGAAGATATTTGTGCAGTTTGCCACCCCGCCGCTTATCCTCCCAAATCCAGCGATATATCGTTTCGTGAGATACCATCGCAATTCCCTCCAAGCGGCTCCTGCCGACAATCTGCTCCGGGCTGAATCCTTTCTTCAACAGCTTTATTATCCGTTTTCTCATTGCCGGTGTAAGCACTTCCTTGCGATGTTTTTGCTGCTTGCGCCTGTCTGCTTTTCGCTGGGCAAGCTCCATGCTATAGCTACCACTTCGGGCGTCGCAATTGCGCTTTATCTCCCTGTAAACAGTGCTTTTATCTACTCCGATAGCTTCCGCTATTGCTTTTTTGCTCATCGGTATTTGCAACATCATAGAAAATTGCATACCTTTGTTCCTCGGTTATATGTTTGCTCATCTGCAACTTTTTTTTCTTTGGACGGACAATTAAAGCAAAGATAGCAAACTTTATCCATTCAGAGTGAGAGAAAGGGGGACATTGTCTCTCTTTCCTCTCTGAAAAATAAATGTTTTTATTGCTTATTATCCGCACCCAAAAAGTTGCATTTATAAGTTGAACTCAAGAAGTATTCACCTGTAAGAAGTTACTAATGACAAAAAAGAAATTGCCCGTTCGTTTTACGGGTCAGCACTTTACTATTGATAAAGTGCTAATAAAAGATGCAATAAGACAAGCAAATATAAGTAATCAGGATACGGTTTTAGATATTGGGGCAGGCAAGGGGTTTCTTACTGTTCATTTATTAAAAATCGCCAACAATGTTGTTGCTATTGAAAACGACACAGCTTTGGTTGAACATTTACGAAAATTATTTTCTGATGCCCGAAATGTTCAAGTTGTCGGTTGTGATTTTAGGAATTTTGCAGTTCCGAAATTTCCTTTCAAAGTGGTGTCAAATATTCCTTATGGCATTACTTCCGATATTTTCAAAATCCTGATGTTTGAGAGTCTTGGAAATTTTCTGGGAGGTTCCATTATCCTTCAATTAGAACCTACACAAAAGTTATTTTCGAGGAAGCTTTACAATCCATATACCGTTTTCTATCATACTTTTTTTGATTTGAAACTTGTCTATGAGGTAGGTCCTGAAAGTTTCTTGCCACCGCCAACTGTCAAATCAGCCCTGTTAAACATTAAAAGAAAACACTTATTTTTTTTTGATTTTAAGTTTAAAGCCAAATACTTAGCATTTATTTCCTGTCTGTTAGAGAAACCTGATTTATCTGTAAAAACAGCTTTAAAGTCGATTTTCAGGAAAAGTCAGGTCAGGTCAATTTCGGAAAAATTCGGTTTAAACCTTAATGCTCAAATTGTTTGTTTGTCTCCAAGTCAATGGTTAAACTGTTTTTTGGAAATGCTGGAAGTTGTCCCTGAAAAATTTCATCCTTCGTAGTTCAAAGTCGGGTGGTCTACATCAATGCCACTGTTTATCTTCCATTGCTTACCCTTATAATCCATTCTCAGGGTGAGTTCCTGCCCACATATAGATAGTGTGTTCTCATAACTTAGGCTATCTATGTATGGTCTATTCGGTATAGTATAGTCGTAAGTGTTGCTTGTGTTTCTATCCTCTTCGTGATGCAGTCCGTACCCTGTCTGCAATTTCAACTGTTTGCCAAAAGGATGGGTATATTGCAATGATATTCTGCTTTCGTTGCGCAGGGTGGGCAGTTGTTGGCAAAGATTGCGCAACAGTAGTGAATCTCCGCCCACAGCGTTGCGCAGGTGGTGGAATTTCGTCAGTGAAAGGCTGGTATTATTAGTTTCATTCGAGTTACCGCCAAGTGTCGCCTTCACGGTAAATGATGCCCCAGCCTTGCCAATCCGCCGTGTGAGGTCGGCAGATACATGGTAATTCTTTCCATTGCTTTTTGTGTTATTTCGCAGCGTTCCCGAGGTCAGCGTGTCCGCAGCCGTATTGCGCTCATATAGGTATGTTGTGTTGTCAGTCAGGTTGTCTGACCGTCCGAAGTTTCCATTTGCACTTATATTCAGCAAAGTCTTTTTGTCTATGTTATACTGCAGATTTATGTTTGCGGCATTACTGTGATTCTTGCTCAAGGAAAGCAGCATTGATTCCCGATATTTTGTTCCCGATGAAAGATATTGCTCATCATAGTCATGATTCTCGCTTCCATTGTGGAAGGCATTGAGTGAGAGGCTTGCATTGAGCGTAATTTTCTTACCAAATTTCTTCACGATATTGCCCGACAATATGTTTTGGAAATTGTTTCCCCCAATGTTCATATTACTAAGATTGTCAGAGCGCAAAGTCAGCGAGGTGTTTTCGCCATCGGCATTGAATAGATTGCCCTGTACCTCATCCCTGCGTCTGTCGCGATTGCCGTGTTCAGCCGTTAGTGTTCCTGTCAGGCTGCCATTGTAGGTAGATTTGGTCTTGATGTCCAGCACATAATTGTCGGCACCATCATCTACTCCCGTCATTTTCTCCAATGCGCTGAGCATGTCATACAGTTTCAGTAGTTCCACTGCATCGGTTGGCATATTCTCCAACGCTGCGATAATGTCGTTGCCCATAAAGGTCTCGCCATTGATGTTTACGCCGTTCAATGGCTTTCCTTTGAATGATAGTTGCCTGTTCGCCTTGTCGTATTCCATGCCCGGAATATTCCTGATTAAGTCTTCCAAGTTAGCACCTTTCCTTACTCGAAGGCAATCAGTATTGATAAACGTGGTGTCTTTTCTTATGGAAAACAATTTCCGCTGTCCAATAACTTGAACTTCATCGAGTTCTATCGTTTTATGTAATGAAGAAACATGTTTTCGAGTAGGGTATATAGTATCACCCACAACTAAATTCAAAATAGTAGCATTAGCAGTGGGAAACAGCAGAAGTAGAATGATGAAGATTAAAAGAATTCTTTTGATTATCATTTTGCAAAATTACCATTGTTCATAGATATATGCAATACCTTAAAATGGCGATTTTATAGAATTAGAAATGTCTAAGGTTGATTTTCATTGAAAAAACAACGTAAATACTTTGCTTATATGAATTATATCGCTATCTTTGCAACATCAAACAGAGAGTTCTTTGAGACTTTGCAGAATAAAGAAAGGGAAAGAAACTCGCTCGTTTCTTAGTCGTTCACCTTATCAGATTATATATTCTGCTTTTTATTAGTAATCAGTCGATTACATTCACCCCCATTACTTTTATAATGAGATTACGGACTACCGAACGGCGGAGGATGTGGGCGTTGACCGCCCCGCCAAGAACGAGATACTGCACCATATACCGCCCACGCCGGAGCAGGAGGACTTCATTCAGAAGCTGATGCAGTTCGCCAAGACGGGCGATGCCACCCTGTTGGGCAGGCTGCCGCTTTCGGAAACGGAAGAAAAGGCGAAGATGCTTATCGCCACGGACTATGCCCGCAAAAGGTTCAAGAAACTTGTATCTTTCAGATAATCAATAGAGCAGGAAAGAGTGTAGGGCAAAAGGGTTACGAGTTGGAAACGAGCAAGTTTCTTTTCCTATCTTCATTCTGCAGTGCTTCAAAGATCACGCTGTTCTATGTTGCAAAGATAATGATTCTCTTATGAAAATCAGTAGGAATTAGCCGTGTTGTCAAGGCTGACGTTTTTGGGGAATGGGTTCATAGCTTCATAGATAGTAGCTCTGATGGTTTCAGGGAGGCGTTGGTACGAAACTGAGTGATCAGCCTTTTGCCACTCTTTTCCTTCATTTTGTCGACAAAGAAGTGAACGATTTTAGACCAATAGTGTCCTAAACGTTTTTACCGCAAATGTCAAGGGGCGATTGACCCGCTTGACAGCGATCTCACACCCTTCGCCCGCCAAAAACGTTTAGGACACTATTGGGATGAACCATATCTTTTATGGTTCAACATTGCAGATTCTCTGTTGTGAGATGTGATTTATGACCTATCTCCTTATGAATTCGGACAGCAAAGAACAGTGTCATTAAAGTTGCAAAGACGTCGGCAATAGGCTGTGCATAAAGCACTCCATTTAGTTCCCAATACGATGGAAGCAGCAATATTATAGGGATAAAAAACAAACCTTGCCGTCCGATGTTTAGCAGAAGACTTTGCCTTGCTCTTCCGATTGCCATATATAGTGTGGAATACACAAATTGGAATCCGAAAGTGAAGAACATAATCGTATTGGCTCTAAGTGCAATTCTTGCTATTTCCTGCATTGTTTCGTCTTTACCGAAACAACTGATGATAGGAGAGGTAAAAATGACTATAAGAATACTCCAGAGCACACAAAACGAGGTTGTGAGTATCAGAGAACAGCACACCGCTTCCCTTAATCTTTGAAAATTGCCTGCCCCGTAGTTATAGCCTGCCATAGGTTGGAGTCCTTTTACAAATCCGAAGACCACGTTTGTTCCCAATGTGACGATTTTCAGGACGATACCCACAGCCGCAACAGCCTCTGCCCCATATTTCACAGTGGCTTTCTGCAACAAACTGATGGAAAGGGTCTGGAGCAGTTGCAAAAAGAGCATAGAGATACCAATCTTAATGATGTCTGCGTATATTCTTATCGTGGGAGCGAACAAGGCAAGAGATACTTTTACCTCTGCTTTCGTAAGGAAACGGATGTAAATAGCTGTCGTGACGATTCTTGAAAGAATAGTTGCCCATGCAGCACCTTCCACACCCCAATTGAAAGTGTAGATAAACAAGGGGTCTAATGCAACATTAACGATAGAGCCGATGATCATTGCCGACGCAGAAGTCTTCGACGCACCTTGTGAAACAATGATATTGGACATGGACACATTCAATGTTCCTATGACACAACTGATGATAAAAAGCCTGCCGTAGGATTCTGCCAAACTCATCATCTCCTCGTTTGCTCCCATGAAAAGTAGGATGTCCGGCAGGAACGCATTGCACACAAGGGCAATGAGAGATGACAACATCACAGAGGTAATCACTGAGACGGAAGCGACCTGACTTGCCTTGACAACCTGTTTCGCTCCCAACAGACGGGATATATACACTCCGCCTCCGACACCGAACATCAGTCCTATCCCAAGAAATAACAACGATATAGGGAAAACAACCGATACCGCGGCGACAGGAAGAGTTCCAAGACGTGCAACCCAAAAAGTATCTACCACATTGTATATTGCCATAATCAGCATTGCGATGACAATAGGTATCCCCAATTTTGTCAGGGCTTTCATCATACTTCCTTCTCGCAAAATATTTACAGCGTTGTTCATCCTTATAATCCGTATCTTTTCAAGTGAATAAAGTTCGCTGCAAAGGTACGGTGGAGTACAGGCTGTCACAATAGACGGACAATGGTAATGATAGCACTATTCGTGGTAAGTCCTCCTAAAGAGCGTGGGAGAAACGCCTGCAACCTTGGTAAACAGCCGTGTGAAGTAGGAGTAATCGTTAAAGCCTAAACTATGTGCAATCTCTTTGATGGAATCTGTAGTATAGACCAATTGACGTTTAGCCAACAAAATAATCTCGTTTTGGATATGGTGGCTCACACTTGTCCCTAGAACAGAATTTACAGCTTCATTCAGGTAGGCAACGGTAATGTTCAGCCACCCGGCATAGAATGATGGCGAACGGTTGCTTCGGATATTGCTTTCCAACAAATCCCGAAATTCCCATACTATTTCCTTGTGTCTGGTCACTGTCCCCTGCAATTTGGATTGAGCTATCGTTACATTTACAATGTTCTCCACGACTAACCCTACAATGACGGTGGTCAGTCGCTGAACGACTGCTTTGGCAGAAGGATTTTCCATACCACTCAGCTTGCAGTTAAGAAGTGATAACAATAGTTTTTGTTCCGATATGTTGGATAGTTGTATTTGAGGGCGACCGTATCTCTCAAGCGTTCGTTTTTCCTCCTTATCCACCAATACTGAGTCGATAACCAGAAATTTTGCAGAAAGATTGGAAGCGTCGATGATACGATGCACCTGCCCGGGTAGAATGATAGCCAGACTTCCTTTCCCGAAAGTGTATTCCTCGAAATCAATATTCAGACAGCATTGCCCACCCTCTATGAAGCCAAAGAAATAATAATCGTCGGTATGAGAAAAAGCGTATTTTTCCGAAGATGCCGATGTCCGAGAGATGACAGTCTTCAGATAGACTCCGAAATCTGAGAGTTGTGAACTTCTATGGATGGGTAACCGAGACATATATCTTTTGGGTATTTGTTTTTTTGATTATCAAACTCACAAAGTTAATCATAATAATGCAGAATAATGAATTATAAAGTATCTTTTAACTCGAACTACACATCAATACGATTAAAAAGCAATAGTGTCCTAAACGTTTTGCAGGGTAAAGAGAAAAGGGTAGGTTTGTAATTGGAAACAAAGCACAGCTAGTGAAAGCTGTCACAAACCACCCTTTTCAATGGCAAATATAACACTATTCGCACAAGTAATCCGACTCATACCTCGAGAAATCATCCAACGATTAGTCAAGAAGCATGACACAGACAAGCATGCAAAGGGCTTTAACTCGTGGAGCCATTTGGTGACTATGATCTTCAGCCAATTCTCGGGTAGCGTGTCGCTACGTCAAATCTTAGAGGGGCTACAATCTGCTACGGGCAATCTCAATCATCTAGGTCTATCACGAGCTCCCTCCAAATCCAACATCAGTTACCAAAACGCCAATAGGACTTCTCAGTTCTTCCAAGATGTCTTTTATGCCCTCTTCCAATATTTGGGACAGCACAGGGGTTGTTTTCATCGTCAGAGGAAGAGACAACATCCAATTTGAGTCAATAAGGGAGAGAGATTTGCCTAATACGACGTCTCAAGAGATACTGAAAGATGAAGAGGTGAGACTGACAGGCGTAGAGACAGCGAGCAAGTACCCTAAGAAGATTCGTAGGATAGGCATCTACCATGTTCAAGGAGGTTACACGATTGACTTGTATACCAATGACTTTAAGCACGCAGCCAGCACTATTGCAGCACTATATCGCTCACGTTGGAAGATTGAGATCTTCTTTAGAAACCTCAAGCAAAACCTGCACATCAAAAGCTTTCTAGGAACCTCTCAAAACGCTGTCGAGATTCAGATTTGGACGGCTCTGATTACGATTCTCCTACTTCAATATCTCAAGCGAATAGCAAAACGCCCCTGGTGTCTCTCCAATTTAACAGCGTCATTGAGACTCAACACTTTCATCAATATCGACCTCTTTCAGTGGATAAATGAGCCGTTTTCACTGCCTCCGGACGAGCCCGAAATAGCATAGGGGGGGATACCCCCGTTTTTACCGCAAATGTCAAGGGGCGATTGACCCGTTTGACAGCTATCTCACACCCTTCGCCCGCCAAAAACGTTTAGGACACTATTGCAATCAAACAATATTCTCAAAAGAGATAAAGTACAGGTAAACAACGCAACTGTTGTAAGAATTGCTAGAAGCGTTTTATTACCGATTACACATATAAAGCCTATACTCCTAACATTGACAACCGTCCAAAAAGGGATTGAATATTTGCAGTACGGAACGAATATCGGGTGTTATTATTTATTAGTATTTATTTTCACCTTCTATTCTTAAGGGATTTTGTTAGCAGCGCAGCTTGCTGTTGCAGTCTGATGAGAACTTGGGAATAGGTTTCAAGTTTGCCGAGCATTCGTTGAGCAGTGGCAACAGAATGATAAGTATTGAGGGCTTTCACGGCTTCATTGTACAGCACGCCTATCTTATTCATCATGGCGACGATTTCGGAGAGTTTATCCAAGTAAGGCTTCTTTGAAGGATCTTCCGTGATGACCTTAAAGGCTTCACCCAAAAGTCTTGCTCGGACAAAGTCGCTCTTCGTCTTTGCTCCCGATTTTTGATAGAGCCTGATAAGTGTTTGCTGGTCTTCGGAATTAGGTATCCTGATGTGCCATCTGTCCCATCGTGGATAGGTGGAACATCTGCCATCGGGCTTCTTTTGTTTCGTCATTTTCATTGCATCCTAATCACGACTTTGGAGTGATTTACCCCCCTTCGGGGCAAGGGTCTTTGTGGTACAAATGGCAATTTGTGGTACAAAGACACACC